>JAACFG010000010.1 GCA_009937605.1 Gammaproteobacteria bacterium
GATCAGGTAGACGGCATTGTGCAGCGTCTGCCAGTGGCGCCCCATGCGGCGGCGAATGCCGTTCGTCGAGGTCAAAGCCAGCGTGGTTAGCAGCACAAGCGCTGCGAAGCCAATTGTGATGAACGGGCGTTCGATGATGTCTTCGAGAATAGCGGACATCAGTAGCCCCTGGTCCAGCACCAGCCAGGTCAGGAAATGCATGAATACGTAGAAAAATGTGAATAGCCCGAGCATGCGGCGAAACCTCACCAGCGAATTCCAGCCCGACAGGCGACGCAGCGGTGTAATGGCGAGCGTAATCAGCAGGAAGCGCAGCGACCAGTTACCGAAGCGATCCATGATCGCCTCAATCGGGTTGGCGCCGAGCTTTCCCGTGATTTCCAGGGCATCGGTCACGACAAGTGCGAAGGGCAAGAGGCAGGCCAGGAAGACCAGCGGTTTCCAGACAAACCGGATTTGTTGCAGCTTATTCAAGGGGACTAGAAGTTGCGCCGCAGGTCCAGGCCGTCATACAGGTGCGCCACCTCGTCACCATAGCCATTGAACATCAGGGTTGGCTGCTTGGTGGCAAACACACTCGCGCCGATACGGCGTTCACGCGCCTGGCTCCAGCGAGGATGATTGACTTCCGGATTAACATTGGCATAGAAACCGTATTCGCGTGGCTGGGACATATTCCAACTCGTCTTCGGCATGCGCTCGGTGAAACGAATCGTCACGATGCTCTTGATGCCTTTGAACCCGTATTTCCATGGCACGACGAGCCGAATCGGTGCGCCGTTCTGGTTGGGAAGTACTTCGCCATACAGACCCACGGCGAGAATAGGTAGCGGGTTCGTCGCCTCGGCTATCGTCAAACCTTCCCGGTAAGGCCAATCGAGTACACGACGCCGCAAGCCGGGCATCCGGTCCGGGTCATTGAGCGTTTCAAAGGCCACGTACTTTGCTTTTGATGTCGGCTGCAGGTGCTTCACGACCTCCGCCAGGGATATGCCCACCCAGGGAATAACCATCGACCACGCCTCGACGCAGCGCATCCGGTAGATGCGCTCCTCGAGGTCGAAGGGCTTGACGAAATCGTCGAGGTCGAAGGTGCCGGTCTTTTCCGCATGACCTTCAACGCGGATTGTCCACGGCCGTGGCTCAAAGTCCCGCGCGTAGACAACCGGGTCTCCCTTGCCGGTGCCGAACTCGTAATAGTTGTTGTACGTCGTTATGTCATCGTAACTATTCGGCGATTCTCCCGTGCTAAACGCGCTGGCGCGCACGCCTTCCAGCTTCGCGAGTTGCCCTTCCGGAATAACAGCGCCCAATGCGGACGAGGCGAGCAGGGACCCACCGGCTATCGCACCCGCCCGGATGAACTCGCGGCGGTTGAGGTAATTGTCGTGGCTCGTAATCTCCGACGGGCGAATGTCTGATGGTTTCTTGATCAGCAAGGACACACTCCTGTTAACTGTTGCCTATACAGACCGGCAACTGGACTACAATATTGCACGATGATGAGTATTGCTCGGATCCTGCCCTGGTACTACGCCGCGACCGCGGTCTTCCTCGCGCTCGATTTCGGGCTGGGGATCAACGTTCGCGTGGCGTTTCTCGATGAGTTTCCGACCGCACGCGTGGCCTATTACGGCATCTGTTTCACCTGCCTCGCGCTGATGGTATGGCGGCCCCGCTGGGCACCGCTGATCGGGACTTTCGAGTCGCTGGCGACACTGGTAGCGCTGATTTTGAGCATGGCCGTGCGCGTAATGGTGCCAAATGACGCGATCTTCGAGGAAAGTGCAGCGTTCGTGAGCGTTCAGGAGATAATTAATTTCGTAATCTCTGGCAGCGTGGCTTACTTTGCATGGGTAAGGGGCCTGAAAACCCTCAGAAATCTGTAATTTACGTTCAGTTTCGGTTCAAGCGACTCTCGGTAAGGTTGATATCAAGCCACGGGACCCTATTAAGGGGCTAACGAGGAGGACCGGACACATGAGCGATCTATTTTCCAATATCGTTCGCAGCGAGGACAGGATTACCGCGACGGCAGCACTGCATGTCGAGGTGATCGCGGATTTCGTGTGCCCGTTCTGTTTCATTGGCAAGCGACGTCTAGACGAGGCACTCAAAGCAGTCTCGGGTCCGTCCGATGTCAGTTGGTATCCGTTCCAGCTGAATCCGGACATGCCGCCGGAGGGCCTGCCGTTTGATGTTTATATCAAGAACCGGTTTGGCAGCCCTGCCAATATAGAGCCCGTGCTCGAACATCTCGCCGAAGAAGGTGAGGGGGCCGGCATTCGGTTCCGCTTTGACAAGCTACGCCATGTGCCGAACACGCTTCCCGTGCACCAGCTAATGCAACTGGCAGAGACATTGGGTGCGGATCAATCGGCCTTGGCCGAGGACCTCATGTCCGCGTTCTTCGAGGAGGGACGCAATATCGGCGAGCGTGGAGTTCTGATCGATGTGGCCGAGCCTCACGGTATTTCGGCGCATGAAACAGGTAAAGCCGTCAGCAGTGATCAGCTTCGCCAGATGGTCCTTTCGCGCGAAAACCAGGTCCGCGCCAGTGGCTTGTTAGGTGCGCCAGGATTTCTCATCAATCGCCGCTTGCTGGTCGTAGGGGCGCAGTCGACGGACAATATTGTCAATGCGTTCGATCGCGCGATGTTTGGCGAGGGAACGGACTCGCTGGTTTCACCGGCGCTCAATTAACCAGTCCAATATCAGACGATTCACATCGTCCGGTTTTTCCTGCTGCGACCAGTGTCCACAGTCCTTGAGCATGTGCACAGTCAGGTCGTTGACGAGCGGCTTCATTCCCTCAATGTACTGAGGGTCGATCAGCACATCGTTCACGGCGCCGATGAACAACGTTGGAATGTCTATGCGTTGATCAACTCCCTGCAACTGTTCCCAATTGTGAGTCCAGTTGCGATACCAGTTGATCGGACCGGTTAGCCCGGATCGCGCGAAGGCGTCGGCGTAGTAGTCCAGCTCGTTGCTATCCAGCAACGCATCGCCACTCGCGTGTGGGCTCTGTACGACTCTAAGCAAGCTGACGATTCTGTGCTCAGGCGGAAGCTGCTCGAAATCCTCGCGCGTGATCTGGTTCTTGCGCATCAGTCGGTTGATGAAGTGCCGAGTGTCCGCGCCAAACACCCGGTCGGCTTCGTCGGAGTCCTGAAAATTCACGATGTAGAAATCGTCGCCGAAGCGTTCACGCATCAGCGCAATCGGGTCGACCGGGAAACGGGGATAGTGCGGGATATTCAGAATGACGAGCTTGTCGATACGTTCCGGCGCCAGCATCGCCATCTGCCATAAGAGAAGCGCACCCCAGTCGTGGCCAACGAAGACAGCGGACTTAAGCTCAAGCGCGTCGAGCAGGCCATGGATGTCGGCGATGAGTTCGCTAACGCGGTAGTCGGCGACATTCGGTGGGGCGGTCGTTCGGCCGTAGCCTCTCTGGTCGGGCGCGATGGCCCGAAAACCGGCGTCAGCCAACGCGGGCAGCTGGTGCCGCCAGGAATAAGCGATTTCGGGAAAGCCGTGCAGGAGAACAACTGGCGGCCCTTCCCCCTGCTCGTAAACGGCCATTTCCAGCCCATTTGTC
Organism: Gammaproteobacteria bacterium; assembly: GCA_009937605.1. Classification (GTDB taxonomy): domain Bacteria; phylum Pseudomonadota; class Gammaproteobacteria; order Steroidobacterales; family Woeseiaceae; genus UBA1847. Next base: position 3,605 of record JAACFG010000010.1, read on the forward strand.
GCTATTGTGCGGGGCTCTGGGAACATCCGGGCATTTGACAGCAAAAGGCCGCAAACCGCAAAGTGGTCCGATCCGACACAGAAGCGGAGCAAGGCGATGGTCCAGCGGCTAATCAAGGCGCTGATTCGCACGATTACAAACACGTTCTTCCGTCGCGTCGATGTCGTTGGCCTGGAAAACGTGCCCGGGGACGGCCCGGTAATTTTCGCAGGCAACCACCCCAATGCACTGATGGACGGTTGGCTCCTGACGGCACGCTGCGGACGCTGGCCGTTGCACTTCATGTGCAATGCCAAACTCTGGCGCTATCCGTTGTTGCGCCGAGCGCTCGATGCCATGGGGGCGGTGCCGGTCTACCCGCGCTCGGAATACGGCGAGGCAGCGGACAACCAGCGCGCATTCGAAAAGCTCTACGAAGTCATCGAAGCTGGCAATTGCATGGGTGTGTTTCCGGAGGGCATCAGCCACGCGGAATCTCAGCTCACAGATTTGAAAACCGGCACTGCACGCATCGCCCTGGAGGTCTCGGCTCGAGGCAAGGCCAACGTCGTCATCGTCCCGGCCGGTCTGAACTACATCAATCGACACCGCTTTCGCAGCCAGGTGCTCATCGAATTCGGCGAGCCGATCGTCATAGACGATGACTGGGTTCGGCGCTACCGCGATGATCAGGAAATCGCGGTGCAGGAGCTCACCGACGATCTTGCACAAGCGCTTGTTGAGGTAACGCTAAACGCCCCGGACTGGCGCACGTTACGATTCGCGCAGGCGGCGAGACGTTTGTACAAGCCCACCAAGAGTCGTCTGACGCCGAAACAATACATCGAGCTCAACAAGCGATTTGTCGGTCGCTACCTGCAATCGCAGGACGATCCGGAGTTGCTCGCCTTTCGCGACGCTGTCGAGGAATACGAGGCACACCTGCAGTTGTTGGGGCTCAAGGACTATCAATTGCGAAAGCCGGTCGAATTCTGGCCAGCATTTCGTCGTATCCTGTTCAGAGGGCTGCGTATGCTGATTCTGCTACCGCTGGCAATTCCGGGCGCGATCCTGCATTTGCCGGTCGGTTGGGTCGCGGCGTCTGTTGGCGAGCGCTTCAGCTATGAAATGGACGACGTAGCGACGCTCAAGGTGTTCGCCACCATTGCTCTGCTACCGCTTATCTACGTGCTCATCGGGTTCTGGGTCGGTAGCGAATTCGGGTGGCCCTGGGGCGTCGCGACGGTTGCTGGTCTGACGGTCAGCTTTTCTGCGACTATTGCATTGCTCGAGGCCGAGGCGGGACTGTATTGGTCGGCCAGGTCTTTATTGAAACTGGCAAGACTGCGCGAGGAAGTGGCCGAACTGAGGGAGCAACGTGCGTTGCTGGTGACCAATGTGCGCGAGCTTGTGAACCGGCTGTCTGACCCGGATGTGCCGCGAATATTTACAGACGAGGATTTTTCTTCATGAAGACGGTTTTGAAACGTACAGCACTACTTCTCACGGCAGTCGTCGTGTTTGGTTGCTCGCAGGGGCCACCCCCGGTGAACTACGATGTCATTATTCGCAGTGGCAGCGTTTACGACGGATCGGGCGCTACTCCTGCGCAGGCGGACGTGGCGATCAATGGTGATCGAATCGTGAAGATCGGTGACTTGTCTGAAGCCACGGCCACCAATGAAATCGACGCCGCCGGCAAAGCGGTGTCGCCCGGGTTTATCAACATGCTGTCGTGGGCACCTGAATCCCTGATCATCGACGGCCGCGGGATGAGTGACATCAAGCAGGGCGTAACGCTCGAAGTTATGGGGGAGGGTTGGTCGATGGGCCCCTTGAACGACGAGCTCAAGGCGATGGCGGCCGCGCGGCAGCGAGATTTCAAATACGACATCGAATGGACGACGCTGGGTGAGTACCTGGAGTTCCTGGTAAACCGGGGAATCTCTCCCAACGTCGCTTCCTATGTCGGCGCAACGACGCTGCGCATGCTGGAAGTTGGCTCCGACGATGTTCCGGCGACCGACGAGCAGCTCGCGCGCATGCAGGAGCACGTGCGTGTGGCCATGAGAGAGGGGGCAATTGGTGTCGGTTCGTCCCTTATCTACGCACCCGCCAATTTTGCGAGCACAGACGAGCTGATCGCGCTCGTCGAAGCTGCCGCTGAATACGGTGGGCGGTACATTTCTCATATCCGGTCAGAAGGTAATCGGCTTGAGGAAAGTGTCGATGAATTGCTCGAAATCGCAGAAACGACGGGTGCGCCGGCGGAGATATATCACCTTAAGGCGGCTGGCAGGGACAACTGGCACAAGCTGGATAACGTGTTTGCGATGGTCGAGCAGGCGCGCGCAGACGGGTTCGAAATCACGGCAGATATGTACACGTACACAGCTGGAGCGACCGGGTTGGATGCGGCAATGCCGCTCTGGGTTCAGGAAGGTAGTGATGAGGAGTGGTTTGCGCGTCTAGAGGATCCGGCGATTCGCGAGCGAGTGCTCGTTGAAATGAATGAGGACCAGTCGGAGTGGGAGAATCTTTTCTACCACGCTGGCCCTCACGGGGTCATGTTCATTGGCTTTCGTAATCCCGAATTGCGCCACCTGACCGGCAAGACCCTGGCAGAAATAGCTGACATGTGGGAGGTCACGCCGGCCGAGGCCGCGATCGATCTGGTTATCAAGGATCGCAGCCGCGTCGACACCGTGTACTTCCTGATGTCCGAAGAGAATGTCGCAAAGAAGGTAGCAAAGCCCTGGGTCAGTTTTGGCTCCGATGCCGAGGCGTCGGCACCTGAAGGCGTGTTCCTGAACTCGAGCACACATCCACGAGCTTACGGAACGTTCGCCAGGGTCCTGGGGAAATTCGCACGTGACGATGGCGTTATCCCGCTGCAGGAGGCAATCCGAAAAATGACGTCGCTGCCGGCGGCAAATATTGGCATTCGCGAGCGTGGCAGTCTGACCGAGGGTTTCTACGCCGATGTCGTGGTGTTCGATCCCGCTGCTGTGCGCGATCACGCGACGTTTGAAGAACCACTTCAGTACGCCACGGGAATTGAGCACGTGTTCGTTAACGGCGAGCAGGTATTGAAAGATGGAGAGCACACGGGCGCAACACCGGGCCGCGTTGTTCGTGGGCCGGGTTGGACCGGGTGGGAAGAGCAGGGTGCGAGAGAAGCTACAGAAGCTGCGCGCTGAGTTGCTGGAGTTAGCCGAGTCAGGCGATGAGTCCGCGGCAGTAGTCGAGCTCGACCAGACCAAGGTTGGGCGGTTGTCGCGCATGGACGCGATGCAGGCGCAGGCGATGGCCAAAGCGTCGCTTGAGCGTCGGCAACAGATGTTGCGACAGATCGACGCGGCACTGCTTCGACTGGACAACGATGAGTATGGCTATTGCAGAGAATGCGATGAGCCTATCAATCCCAAGCGCCTTGAATTCGACCCGACGGCAGTCCTGTGCATCGAATGTGCGAGTAAGCTCGAGCTGGCTAAGTCGATCCAGTAATTGCACGCCGAAACGCAGGAGCAGAAAACCGGCGAGCAGATCGGTATGGCTCCCTCCGCTTACTCTCGCAGTGTCAGGACTTCGAGTTCCGGGTCCGCGAGAATTTCTTCCTCGGTAAACGGAAAGTCGATTAGCTCGCCGCGGGAATACAGCCTGGTCTGGTCCGCGTAGTGCGGCGAGTCCGGCTCGGGTGACTGCGAATAAGTCAGGATTCCTCGCGCGTCGAGGTCGCCATTCTCGTTCCAACCGATGACCTGGATATAACTGTTGCCATGGAGAATCGGCGTGTAGCCTTTGCCGTCAGTGAACTGGGTAACGATGTAACTGAATGACCCGTGGTTGCCTACTGCTCCTGGTATACCAATACGCTCACCATTGCGCTCGGCAAACTGAACGTCTCCCCATCGGGCATCCAGCGCAATGCCGGCATCCGTAATCTTCTTCTGGGCCGCGGCCAGGGCACCAAGCACTGCCTGCCGAACCTCGGGGTTGTCCAGCGAGAGGCCGCTGGGTGTGTTCACCGGATAGTCGACATTGAATGGCACGGCGTACAGGTTTGGCAGGCGCCGGACCTGTGCCCAGAATTCGGTCCAGATGTGTGTTCCCCGGCTGTCGACGTCTGACGTCCGGTCCCACTTTGCGAGCACTTCGCAACTGGCGGCTATGTCGTCACCGGGCTGTTCGCACAGCGTCAGGACCCCTTCGAGAAAGAGCTCCGCGCTGAAATGCCGATGGCTGAACAGAATCTGCTGCAAATCCTCCGGTTCGAGCTTGGCGCCGTTTGCGATGGCTTCATCGACAAACGTCAGGCCGGCACGCGTGCGCAGACTCCGCGCTGTCCCCTCGTCGCCGATGATGGGTGAGTACCCTTCAAGCGGACGGTCCGGGTTCGACAGCCAATAGCTGTCATTTGAGTTTGTGAAGTACTCTGCAGACGTGGCCCGCGGCATGTTCTCCGGCGGTAAATTTCCTGGGACAGGGCTGCCCGGGGTGATCTTCCAATTGCAGCCCGGATCCGAGCCGTCGAGAATGACGGCCCAACCAGGTACGCCCTCCACGGAACGCCGACACGTCTGCAGCATGTCAACATCAAGGTTCGGTGTCGCTGACAGATCACCATAGAACGCATTGCCGTGTCGATCGGCCGCAACTGTATTAACAAAGAAGGTTCCCTGTTGACTAATCGCCTTTTCGACATCAGCGACCGATTTCGCGGTTTGCAGGGAGAAGTAGGTTGGCACCGTCGCGTTGTTATCGACGATCGCGTCACGAATCGCGAACGCTCTTTCGGCAGTCCACGCCATCCCCTCGGCGGAAAATACCGGACCGAAGTGCGACATGTAGACCGTGTGTGCGCGCGGTGCTGAATCTTCGCCGGCGCCCGGCACCTGCACCGTTAATTCTTCGATATCAAGGAACTCATCGCCGTATCGGTACTGCATTGGGTTGTCGGGATTCAGCTCGAGTTCGAACAGCGTGAACCGCGCTGCCGTCGACACTGTGTGGGTCCAGGCGATATCGCGATTGAAGCCAATGCCAATGAAATTACCAGCGATAAGTCTTGCACCCATCAGGTCGACGACACCCGGGATCGTTATATGAACGATGTGAAAACGCGATGGGCCGTGCCAGGGATAGTGAGGGTTGCCGAGCAGTAGGCCACGTCCCGATGCCGTCAGGCTGCTGCCAACGGCAATCGCGTTGCTGCCGATACCTTGTACCGGGCCCGCATTGAACGCCACTTGCTCAAGAGCCTCGCCTGGTGGCGCTGCCGCCGCAATCTCATCTTTGAAATTCCCGAGTCCATAACGAATACCGAAAGCAACCATCATTCGGTCGAGGTCGCCGTCTCTGAGTGGCCGCACCCAGTCCTGGCCATTGCATGAAGCGGGCATCTTGCCGGCGTAGTCCTGCAGGTAGCGGTTGTAACCGGCGATGAATCCCATGTTGTACTCAGCTGCCTCGGCGGGGATTGCAGACCGATGGTAGGCAAGTCGCTCGTCGGTCAGGATGCTGCGATGAAAGACATCACTCGCAAAGTTTTCGTCGGAGGACCCGAAGTCCGCCGACAACGTGCCGTTGGCGGTGGCCAGTTCTTTCGCGAATACGCAGATGCCGTCGACCGCAGTTGCGTAGGCGAATCCATACCCAAGGCTTCCCCAGTCGTCAGCGAGGACATGCGGTATCCCGTAGCTGGTCCAGCGGATGTCGACTGAGTAGCGGTCTTCGTGCCGGTTGTCCGTACAAGCGGCAAGCATTGAAATCGCCAGGAACATGGCCATAAAACGAAAATTCATATTCACTCCGGATATTCTTCTTTCAGTAATTCGATCAGTTCGTTCGCGTCGTCGGACAGTTTCGGCATTTCCGTGTCCGCCCGAGGTCTGATCCCATAGTAACCGCCCAGTGTGAGATAACTGTTTACGACGAGCTTGATCTTCTGTGGATCATCGGTCAGAAGCGACAGGTTGGAATCCTTGTAAGCCTCATGAAATGGCGAGTCAGGAAACGAAAACGAGCTCGGGGACTTTGATCCGAAGATCTCGTGGACGTTCTGGTAATTCATGTCGATTATCGTAGCAGCGAGTCCTACTGCCTTGGTGCCGACTGCCCGGTCGAATTCAAAATCTCCCTCCAGGTGATGGGTGAACGCCTCGTAGGCGGATATCTTTTCCGCTAGAAGCTGGTTCTTCATCTGTCGCAGGGCGCCTGAACTCTTGATCTGATCCAGCGCAGTGCGGTTCCAGGCATACGGTCGATAGAACGGCGCCCGCATGAGGTAATAGAGATCAATGTTCTTCATTTCACTGACAGGCCTGTTATTAATGTACGTTGCCAGCGTGTCGATCTTTCTAATCAGGACATCAATCTCGTTCTTGATTGTCGCGGCCATCGCGACGTCGCGTTCCAGGTCATGAATCAATGCACGCGCGTAATCCGCGATCTGCTGTTGTTCAAGCCGCTCTTCGTTCCAGTTGTTGATCTGCAACGCGATAAGAATGCCGAGTACCACGAGGACGAGCTCTCCGGCGGCATAGCTGGCGTAGCGGCGAGATTTCTTGCCGAGCACTATCTCCTCCCTGATCTTTCGAAATATCCGGAACATGCAGTGTCCAGGTATTGGTCGCCTAGGTTCCCCAGGTACCCTGGTTTGTTTGTCGAGCACCAAAACGCGACTGGATACTCTCAATAAATTCTTCTTGCTTAGAGGATGCTCGTCCGTCAGCTGCAGCGACCTTGTGCATCATCTCAATCAAGGACCGTACCTGGTCCGGGGAAAACCGTTCGCCGTTGCGGTCAGCGAGCTTTTCAAGTTGTGTGCTGACCAGCTGCGGGGCGTCGAGCAAGTGTGCAGCAGAGCCGAACAGACCTGACGCTTCTTTGGCGTCGATCGAGAAACTAGTCGCGAAGAGCTCCAGCGCTGTTTCCTTTTGGCCAGACGTGATATCGCCATCGAGCTTGGCCGTTCCAATAACAAGCAGAGCGGCGATGTGAACCGGGTCCTCAATCGAATATACCGGGTCGGCCCCGAATTTTTTCGCGAAGGCGTAGCGGCGATACCAGTAGAAGGGATTCAATCCACCAATGTCTACGCCCAATCGATCGAGCAGGTAGAAAATCGTAACCAGACCCCCCAACAGTCCAATTATCACGTGCATTAGCTGCGTCTCCTATGTTCTGACACTAAACGCTTTGAGGATGCCGCGCATCCAGGGTTGGCGAGCTATCGGCATTGCGAGTCGATACAAGCGCCCGGACGTATGCACGGCTTTGCCTTTCTCGAGTGCGGCGAGACCTTCGCGAACGACAACGTCCGCGTCGTACCACAAGAAGCCGGGCGATCTGGCTTTCATTGCGCTCAAGTGCTTCGATTGATGAAAATCTGTGTGGGTGAGGCCGGGGCAGAGCGCGAGTACGTGTACACCGTCGTCCTTGACCGATGCCGACAGCGCTTTGGACAGGGCGATCAGGTAGGTCTTGCTGGGGCCGTAGTTCATATCGCCCGGAACGGTGATTTGTCCGGCAACCGACGCGACGTTGAGCACGCGCCCGTAACCGCGTGCCTGCATCGCAGGGATAAAGAAATGACACAGGGCGGCGTACGAGGTCATCATCAGGTTGAAATGGTCTGCCTGAACCTGCCAGTCACGAACCTTGAGAAGGTCGGGACCAGCCGATCCGGCATTGTTGATTAGTGTGTCGATCTCGAGGCCGCGGGCGACGGTCTCGTCGTAGAGTGCCTGTGGCGCCTCCGGATCCGCGAGGTTCGCGGTGATTATTTCGATATCGACTTCAAATGCGTCGTGCAGCTCCGCTGCGAGTTTCTCCATCGGTTCGGCCCGGCGTGCGACCAGCACGAGGTCCTTTCCGCCGGCCGCCAGTTGGCGCGCGAATTCGCTGCCGAGGCCGGCTGATGCGCCTGTAATGAGTGCTCTGCCCATGATGGGCAGCACTATCGCACAATTTCGCTTGTTTTTTAGCCGCCGGGCGGCTAATTTGCCCGGCAAGACGCTGATGGGGACGAGTACGCAGCCCGCACAGGCCAAAGCGACCGGAGGATGGTGAAAGCTCCGGGCCCGAAGCTGCCGAATATCACCCCGGAGTCGCCAACCGAAAAGCACCGCTGAGTAGGCCTGGCCGCGTGGTCCACGAAACGGATGACGGGTCGCAAGACCCATGAGGCGGCCGTGGCCGCGAAACCGGGTGGTACCGCGATAGATTCCATCGCCCCGGAAATAGGGTGTCAGTCACCTTATTTCCGGGGCGTTTTTCGTTGTGGAAACAGGGTCAACGACACCTAATTGCGGATTTGGAACTGAGGAACAGGTTTTGGCATTTAAAGAAGTTACAGGTCGCTACAACGGACCCGCCCTCGAAGAAGAGGTGCTGGAGTTCTGGCGTGAGCACGACGTATTCGAGAAGACACTCGAGCAGACCAAGGGTGGTCCGCAGTTCAGTTTCAACGAAGGCCCGCCAACGGCGAACGGCAAGCCCGGTATCCATCATGTACTGGCACGTTCGTTCAAGGACATCTTCCCGCGCTACAAGACGATGCGTGGCTACCACGTACCGCGCAAAGCCGGCTGGGACACGCACGGTCTCCCCGTTGAGCATGAGGTTGAAAAGCTCCTGAAGAAAGAGGGCAAGATCGAGAGCTACGAGAAGGCGGAGATCGAAGCGACGGTCGGCATTGCCGAGTTCACGCGCTTGTGCCGCGAGTCGGTCATGACCTACGTCGGCGACTGGGAGAAGATGACGGAACGCATGGGCTTCTGGGTCAATCTCGACGAGGCCTATTACACGCTCAATAACACGTATATCGAGTCCGTCTGGAACCTGCTGCAAAAGATCTGGGACAAGGACCTCATCTACAAGGGTTACAAGGTTGTTCCCTACGATCCGCGTATCGGGGCGACCTTGTCCTCACATGAGCTCGCGCTTGGTTACAAGGAGGTCGAAGATCCGTCGATCACTGTGCGCTTCAAGCTCGCCGGCGCAGACGATACCTACTTCCTGGTCTGGACCACGACGCCGTGGACGCTGCCATCCAACCTCGCGCTCGCGGTTGGCGATGATATTGATTACAGCTACTGCGAATCAGATGGCCAGACACTGATTGTTGCCGAGGCTCTGCGCGAGGCGGTGTTCCGCGACGTCGAGCACAGCGTCATCAAGACCGTAAAGGGCTCGGAGCTTGTTGGTACTCGGTACGAGCAGCTCTTTGATTACATCGACGTAGACGCGGACAACGCGTTTACTGTGATGTCAGCCGAATTCGTAAGTACCGAGGACGGTACGGGCATCGTGCATACCGCTCCCGCGTACGGTGTCGATGACCTCGCGCTCGGTCAGGCAAATGGCCTGCCGGTCGTGCACGGTGTCGGTCTCGACGGCCATTTCATCGAGGACGTTGAGCCTGTCAAAGGCCTGTTCTTCAAGGATGCTGACAAGCCGTTGATCCGCATCCTCAAGGATCGCGGCATGATGTTCCGTTCGGAACGCTACAAGCATAACTACCCGTTCGGCTGGCGTACCGGCGACCCGATTCTCTACTACGCCAAGAACGCGTGGTACATCCGCACGTCCAAATTCCGCGAACGCATGGCCGAATTGAATCAGACGATCAACTGGGTTCCCGAGCACATCAAGGATGGTCGTTTTGGCAACTGGCTCGAAAACAATGTCGACTGGGCACTGTCGCGCGAGCGCTTCTGGGGAACGCCGTTGCCGGTATGGACGGACGGCGAAGATGGGTTCAAATGCCTGGGTTCAATCGCAGAACTTGAGGAACTAACGGGCAGAGAGCTCAACGACCTGGACCTGCATCGCCCCGCGGTCGATGACGTGACGTTTGAACTGGACGGCAAAACCTGGCGTCGAGTACCCGAGGTTATCGACTGCTGGTTTGATTCCGGCGCGATGTCCTACGCGCAATGGCATTATCCCTTCGAGAACGAGGACAAGTTTGAGGCGCATTTTCCGGCAGACTTTATTTGCGAAGCGATCGATCAGACGCGAGGCTGGTTCTACACGCTGCACGCGATCTCGACACTTGTCTCCGACAGCGTGGCCTACAGGAACTGCATCTGCCTGAATCTGATCGTCGACAAAGACGGCAAGAAGATGTCGAAGTCGGTGGGTAACATCATCAACCCGTACGACGTGTTCGATACGGTTGGTGCCGATGCTCTGCGTTGGTATTTCCTGGCGCGCCTCGCACCGGATGCGCCAAAGCGCGTCTCGGTCGACATCGTTGCCGATGTAGCCAGTTCGTTTATTAATACGTTCTGGAACACCTACGGCTTCTTCGTGCTGTACGCGCGTCTCGACGAGATTGACCTGACGAGGAACGTCCCGGTTGAGGATCGTCCGGAAATCGATCGCTGGGCGCTGGCTTTGCTGCACAAGACCATCACAACCGTGACCGACTCACTGGATCATTTCGACGCCAAGACGGCGGGCGAGGCCATCGAGTCGTTCGTTGATCAGCTGAGCAACTGGTATGTACGTCGCAATCGCCGGCGTTTCTGGAAGTCGACCGATCCGCAGGACAAGCAGGCCGCCTACCTGACGTTGTATGAATGCCTGAAGGGTGTACACGAGTTGATGGCGCCGTTCGTGCCATTCCTGGCCGAAAACGTGTACCAGAATCTGGTCCGCTCGGTGGACCCGGATGCCCTGCCATCCGTGCACATGGGCAATTGGCCCGAAGCGGATGCGTCCTGGCAGAACGACGACCTGCTCCACGACACAGATGTGGTGCAGAAGGTCGTCGGGCTCGGGCGAGCGGCACGCAGCCATTCGGGCGTACGTACGCGGCAGCCGATTTCGCGCCTCCTGGTTCGCGCGCCAAACGATGCGGCGGCACAAGCGCTGGAGAGCCACAAAGACCAGATTCTCGAGGAACTCAACGTAAAAGCAGTCGAGTTCATCGCGCGCGATGCCGGTTTGGTGAGTTACAACATCAAGCCTAACTTGCCGAAGCTCGGCAAGCAGTACGGCAAGCTGGTACCGCAGATTCGACAGGCGCTGCTCGATGCCGACGGTGCCGCGATTGCCAGTGCTGCCGCCAATGGCGAAGCGTTCGAGATAGAAGTGGCCGGGCAGACGATTCCACTCGAGGGTGATGACATCCTTATCGAGACGCACTCGGCGGAAGGATACTCCTGCGAGGCGGACTCCGGATACCTGGCGGCGCTGGATACCACCCTTAATGATGAACTCATCGCCGAAGGCTTGGCGCGCGAGATCGTGCGCTCGGTGCAGGATGCCCGCAAGCAAGCGGGGTTGGAAGTGTCTGATCGCATCACATTAGGTGTCTCAGGTTCCGAAGCCGTGGAGAAGGCGTTGGAGGTGCATCGCGACTACGTAATGAACGAAACGCTCGCGACGAGTTGGGAAACCGGCCAGCCTGACGCGCGCTTTACGACGGAACGTGAAATGGGTGAGGACGGCTGGAAGATTGAAATAAGCTTGTGACCTAGAAACTCTGTCGCGTTTGGATCAGGAGCTGCACACTGTCAATTGAAGGGTCGGCGTTGATCGGAAAGGCCACGTCGACGTGGATAACCTTGTTCGATGTGCTTCTTGTCAGCGCAAGGCGCAGCCCTATACCCACATCCGCCAGCCAGCCCAGGCGTTCTTCGCCGACCGGGCTGTCGCCCCAGACCCTACCTGCGTCGGCAAACACGGCACCCCCGATTCGCACGAGCCGAAACGGGTACCAGTCGGTAAAGTAGCGCTGCTCGATTGTCGCCACGAAACTCGAATCGCCGTTCTGGTAGCGCAGTGGATACCCCCGCAGGCCCGAGGACCCACCCAGACTTACGGGATTGTCGAGATCCAGCGCGTGACCCGCGGTTGTCCGAACAGAAGCAAAGAACAGGCGCTTGTCCGACTGCGTGCGGTAGTAGCGCGCAACCAGGTGTGCCAGCGAATTCACAGCCCTGCCAGATTCCACGCGCCCATCAACAGACACGGACACCTGCAGCGCGTTTTTCGACATCGAGCCAAAGCCCTGGTTGATGGCACCGGAGTAAATAAGAGCGTCTCGATCCGCGCCGAGCGATGTATCCGACCAGCCAAGCGATGCGACTATGCGCCAGCCCATCAGGAAATCTTCTGTTCGACCGATCTGCTCGCGATTCTCAGCGGTTTCAAAACGGTCCTGGATGAACTCGAAGCCGAGGGACGGGTAGACCAGTTTGCGGTCCGACGGAATTGCCGGGGTGAGCGTTCCGTTCGGGACCTCCGCGAAACGATTTTCGTCGTACACCATGCCGGCGGTCCAGCGCCTGGCACGCCCATTTTGCAGACCCTTCGACCACCCGAAGAAAGCAGAGTGGTACTCCCGTTCTTTTTGATACTCGGCTACCGCGGTGCCGAGTTCGTACAGAGTCCCACGGTGATCACTATCGGAGAAACGCATTCCAGCAGTCCAGCGTGCGTCCAGTTGGTAGAAGGGCCGAACGGCCGAAAATCTATTGAAGTGCCCATCTGAATTTTCCGAGATCAGAAGGGAGGTGGAAACCCAGCTTCTTCCAAGATGCCTGTCCGTAAACTCGAAAATTTTCGAATCCCGGTCGACATTCCTGTCACTGATCAGGGCGATTCGCTGTCCGCCGCCAAGCAGGTTGGACTCAACCAGGCCAATCCGGGTCTTGTTTTCACCACCTGAGCGGGAAAGTGACAACGCCGGAAGCAGCGACCACAGGTCGCGCGTGGTCACCTTGAGGTCGACCACGCCATTCTCATATTTCGTCGGGACGATATCCGCATCGTGGAGATACCGGTTCCTGCGAAGGATACGTTCCGACTCATCGGACAGGCGCTTCGAGTAGTCATCTCCGTTGGCGATCAGGAGTTGTTTGCGAATGACTTTGTCGCGCGTGACAATATGCACGCGGTTGGCGAATCGGTATAGCCAGTTGTTTTCTTTGGGGTTAGAGGTGTCGAATACGTTCTCGCGTTCGATGACAATCTCGCCGATCACGGCACCGTTATCCACGAGCGTTTCCTCATCGGGGAGCGAATCTGCCAATCCGACCGGAGTGGCAAACAACCCCGGGATGAGAACGATTGTCAGGCAGCGAGGCTGCATCTGCTGAACCTCCAATAGCCTATTTTAGTCGGTATTGACCGACACTTGCGCGAACTTTAGTACATCTGTTATAAAAACCATGCGCAAGATTCTGATACATCAGGAGTACGAAGGGACTTGCGAGGCTCTGCAGGGAGCCCCGGACTACAGGATGTAGTCAACTCTGAATAAGAAAAGCGTAGACAAAAAAAACTCACCATACGCTGGAGTGGCAATGACAGACCACCTTGATCGCTTTCACGCGGCGCTTTCCGTGCTCGCTGGGCATGGGCATATAAAACAAAGACTTATCAAGGCCTACGAAGAAAACCTCGCTGATATCCACGAGGACGAATTACCCGTTGCGATGAAGCAGTCATTTGTCGATCTCAGAGTCGAGATGCACCGCGTCACGCCCCTCAATGGCGAGGGCCCGATTTGCGCGTCGGTCAGGAAGATGTCGCTGAATGAGGCGAGCGAATGTGCCGGGCGTATCGTAACGCTCTATGGACAGATTGCCGGCCAGCGTGATGAACTCCAGGCCAGCCTGCCGCTTAGCGAAGCCGAAGAAGTACGCGTCCCGCCGTTTCTCGTTAAATCTGTTTGATCGGGTAGTAGACGTAGGTCAGCAGCTCGGCCTCCGGCGTATTACCCGGGTCGCTCACATACGATTCCCATGCCGCGCCATTGCGCTCGATCCCCAGGGCAGCCAGGTAAGCCGTGATCTTCCGGTGTGTCACGTTGAGATCGCGATACGATCCCACGTGACGGACGCGAATGACCGGTCCCCCGTAGGTCTTTCCCAGTTTGACGGTCACACCGTCTCGCGGCGCGGTCTCGGTCACGCCCCGAACCGGAATGGCCGAGTCAAATACAATCTCGGAGCCGCTGAAAGTGCGCGTAATCGACATCGGAGCGCCGGCATCCTGTAGCTCGTGTTCATCGATGAATGTCAGAATTTCGAAATATGCCTTGCCCATGGCTTCCGAGATCGCCGACGGTTCGGGTCTTGACGTGGTTGGTAAATAGGCTATCTCGACCGGCTCGACGATGAGGTGTTCGATCTCGAGGTCGCTGAAGTCTGCGCGTGGCAGGCTCTCGGCCAGTTCTTTGAGACCTGCAAGACCGGCCTGGTAGTCGCGCGCGACGACGCTACCGAGCATCGAGGCGAAGTAACGCCCGACGATATTCAAGCCGTAATCGACCTCGAAGCCCCAATGTACGATTGTCGTGCCCGTGCCGGGCATGAGGCGGAACCAGGAGCGGGCCTCACCGGCTTCGCCCTGGTTCATGGCAATGCCGACGTACTCGAAAGGGCGGCTCTCCGTGATTGCCTGCGCGCCACTGCCGATTATCGCGCCGTCCCAGGTCATGGTCGCGCCTTCCCCGCGGCTACTGCCAGAGTAGATAAAGCGCGCATTCGGGTCTGAATCTGCCCAGGGCGCCCACAGCGAAAATCGGCGGAAATCATTGACCAGTGCAAATACCGAGGCCGGTTGCGCATCAATCTCCGTAGACACCTCAAAGCTGTGAGTGCGCGGCAACGCGAAGCCGACGATTATTACGACGGCAAACGAGGCCATCACCCAATACAACACTTTTTGCACTTCGATATCCTGCTTTCCTTTGATCCGGGCCGGATTATTCCACAGTTGCCGCGACTTCGGCACAATGACGCTATGAGCAAACAATCTCACAACGATCTGCCCATCGGCGTCTTCGACTCCGGGGTTGGCGGACTCACGGTACTCAAGGCGATCCGGGAAGAACTGCCCAATGAAAACCTCGTGTACCTTGGCGACACTGCACGCCTGCCTTACGGCACCAAGACCCCGGCGTCGATTGAACGCTATGCGACCCAGGCGGCCGCCAAGCTGCAGGAGCAGGGCATCAAGTTGCTGGTCGTGGCCTGCAATACGGCATCCGCGGTCGCGCTCGACGCTCTGCGCACAGCATTAGCGCCATTGGTGGTTATTGGCGTCGTAGAGCCAGGGGCGACTGCAGCCGTGGATGCGCGTCCGGGTGGCGAGCACCTGGTGCTTGCGACCGAGGCGACCGTGCGACTGGGTGCCTACAAGACCGCGATCCTGGCACAGGATCCCGAAGCTACCGTGCGCGAACAGGCTTGCGAGATGCTCGTGTCGCTTGCCGAGGAAGGGTGGAGCGACGGGCATATTGCCCAAGCCATCGTGCGCCGTTACCTGGACGAGGCAGACGGAGCCGCGCTCGACACGATAATCCTGGGCTGTACGCACTTCCCATTGCTTAAAGGCGTTATTCAGGAAGTCGCGGATGACGGCGTGACGATCGTCGACTCGGCAAGTACCACCGCAGACGTCGTGCGTGCCGCACTTGAAGCCCAAGACGCAATCCGCGGCGGGGACGCGCCAGGTTATTCACGCCTTCTTGCCACGGATGGCGCGACCCGGTTTGCGAGGGTCGGCGGCCAGTTTCTGGGCCATGACCTGAGCTACAGCGATGTGGAGGTCGTTGATCTCTGAGCTTTGGCCGGGTGTTGTGCAATAATTACTCATTAAATCCTTTGCAGGGGTAAGCCGTGAAATTCCTCAACCTCATTCGCCCACTGGGCATCGTCCTGCTGTCTGTTTTCGTATCTTCCTGCGGCCAGGAAGCGCCGCCCGAAGTACCGGCTGAGCCGCTCGAAAAAGTAGAGGTTCGCCCTGAAATCTATGCCGATTTTGAGCTGACAGCAGATCTCAGCCACCTGAGCGACAACCAGAAGAAGATGATTGCTTTGCTGATCGACGCATCTCAGATAATGGATGACCTTTTCTGGCGGCAGTCATTCGGCGACAACTACGAAGAGTGGCTGGATTCAATTGCTGATGATCGAACCCGCCGCTTCGCGGAGTTGAACTACGGCCCCTGGGACGCGCTCGATGACGATAAACCCTTTATGGATGGGTTTTGGTCCAAACCGCTGGGCGCGCAGTTCTACCCGGAGGACATGAGCAAAGATGAGTTTGAAGAGGCTTACCTCCCGGGCAAAGCAGATCTCTATTCGTTCGTGCGTCGTGATCAGGCCGGTGCGCTGAAACTGGTCCCTTACCACGTCGAGTATGCGGAAGAACTCGCCGCCGCAGCACGGCTTCTGCGAGAAGCCGCGATGTTGGCAGAAAGCCCGAATTTCGCGAACTACCTGAAGCTCCGTGCGGCTGCACTAATCAGTGATGATTTCCAGCTTAGCGACAGCTACTGGATGGACGTCAAGGATAATGAGATCGACGTCGTGATCGGCCCGATCGAGACCTACCTCGACAGGTTGTATGGCTATCGAGCGGCTTACGAGGCCTACGTACTGATCAAGGATTTGGAGTGGAGCGACCGGCTGAGCCGTTTCGCCGCATTCCTGCCGCAACTGCAGGATGGCCTGCCGGTGCCGGACGAGTACAAATGGGAGTCGCCCGGGACCAACGCGGACCTCAACGCGTACGACGTTGTTTACTACGCCGGCCACAGCAATGCTGGATCGAAGACCATAGCGATCAACCTGCCGAACGACGAACAGGTACAGCTTGAAAAAGGCTCGCGCCGACTGCAACTAAAGAACGCAATGGAAGCGAAGTACGTGAAAATCCTCGAGCCCATCGCTGACGTGCTCATCGCCGAGGACCAGCGCAAGCACATCACATTCGATGCGTTTTTCTCGAACACAATGTTCCACGAGGTCGCTCATGGCCTCGGTATCAAGAATACGATCGATGGCAAGACGACCGTGTCATTGGCGTTGCAGGACCTTGCCTCGAGCATGGAGGAGGGCAAAGCCGATATCCTCGGGCTGTACATGATTACTGAATTGCTCGAGGCCGGCGAGTTGGGCGATGCGGACCTGCGGGATTTCTACGTGACGTTCATGGCCGGTATCTTCCGGTCGATCCGCTTCGGCGCTGCCAGCGCACACGGCAGGGCCAATATGGTCAGGTTCAATTTCTTCCTGGACGAGGGCGCGTTTGTTCGCGACCCTGAAACCGGACGTTACAGCGTCGACTTCGACCGCATGGGTGCCGCCATTGCAAATCTGTCGCGCGTACTGCTTACCCTCCAGGGTGATGGCGACTACGAAGGTGCGAAGAAACTGATTGAGACCAAGGGCATCATCACGCCACAACTGCAGGCCGATCTCGATCGCCTGACCCAAGCGTCGATTCCGGTCGATATTGTGTTCCAACAGGGCGTCGCAGAGTTAGGTTTGGAGTAAATCGGCGCGGGACGAATCACAGATCACCCTTTACGATGACGGGCAACTCGTGACCCAAGAGTGACGTCAGATATAAGGACCGTTGAGTTTCCAGCACGCCCGTGAGCATAGGGAAGCGCGCATTCGGCTCGTGCATGCTCATGAGCACCTCGCCCTCACCATTGAATGCGACCACGTGAGAAGAGGGTACGGCTTCCGGCCGGAGCCCGGAGGGAAGTCGTTGGATGACTTTTCGTAGCCAGGGTTTGTCGGAAACCTTATCTATCAAGTCGTTGCGAGGCGCGGCAAGTCCGACCCAAAAACGTCCGGCTTTGCCGGATTTCAGGTTGTCCGGAAATCCGGGCAGATTGTCGAGCAACACCTCTGTTTCACCCTGGCGGGGACCGGTCAGCCAGTGCTTGAGAATCCGGTAATTGCTAGTCTCGGCAATGACCAGGTAGCCGTTGTCTTCGCTGATTGCGACGCCGTTCGGGTAGTTCAAATCATCGAGTAGCTGGCGGCTCGTTCCGGTTTCCGGATCGAAGACGAAGACACCGCCATGCCCGCCATGCTCCATGATGTCGAGTAGTGATGCGTTGAGGGAGCCGCGGTATTTGTCGGCGCCAAACTTGCTACTCGCCTCGGTGAAGTAGATCTTCCGGTCTTGCGCGATGGCAAGGTTGTTCGGATAGACCGGCGTGGATCCATCGACGCTGCCAAGTAATCTGGAGACATCGCCCTGCGAATCGATTCGCTGCAACCCGAGATACGCGTTGGCGACGACAAGAGAACCGTCGGCATCGACCTCGATACCGAGTGGCCGGCCGCCGGCATCGGCGAACACCTCAACCTGGCGATTGCGGACACGCAGTATGTGGCCACTCTCAGTTGTCACGTAGACGAGGTTGTCGCGGCCCAGCGCAGCGTCTTCCGGGCCCTCGTACTTGCCCAGGTCAATTGCTGTTGCGGTTTCCAGGAGCTTGTTGGGCGCGAACGGGTCAACAAGACCTCTGTCAGTCGGCGCCTGCCACGACAACGGTTCGATCGGTACAGGCCAGGCGAGCAGGTAAACGATCGAGCCGGCGAGGAGAATCCCGAAGTATCCGAGGACGCGCTTCACTGTGGGCTCGCGCCTAGCGTTTGGTATCAAGCATGCGCAGGAATTCCGCGCGTGTGCGAGCATCCTTGCGGAAGCCCCCGATCATCTGGCTGGTGACCATTGAGACGCCGGGTTTGTGAATACCACGCGTCGTCATGCATTGGTGCCTGGCATCGATCACGACGGCGACGCCTTTTGGCTGCAGAACTTCCTGAATACAGTTCGCGATCTGCGCCGTCATCTTTTCCTGCACCTGGAAGCGTCGTGCATAAGCCTCGACAACCCGGGCCAGCTTGCTGATGCCAACCACCTTGTTGCGCGGCAGGTAACCCACATGGGCTACACCAATTATCGGTGCCATGTGATGTTCGCAATGTGACTCGAATGTAATGTCGCGAAGCACGATCATCTCATCGTAGCCCTCGACTTCCTCAAACGTACGTTCGAGAAACTCGTACGGGTTTACTTTGTAGCCGCTGAACCAGTCTTCATAGGCTCGCGCGACCCGCTTGGGCGTATCAACCAGGCCTTCGCGGCGCGTGTCCTCACCCGCCCATAACAATAACGTGCGGATAGCCTCTTCGGCTTGCCGCCGGCTGGGCTTGCGTGGTTTCGGTTGCTTCTTCATGCGACGCAATCCTACGCAGACTTCTGACTGAGGTCGAGGCCGACCGGGCACGTCACGCCGGTGCCGCCAATACCGCAATAACCGGCCGGGTTTTTCGCCAGGTACTGCTGATGGTAGTCCTCAGCGTAGTAGAACGTCTGGAGCGGTGATATTTCGGTTGTGACTGCACCAAGACCCGCAGCGCGAAGCTCCCCTTCGTAGGCCGTGAGCGACTGACGCGCCGTTGCCTGTTGATTGTCGTCCGTCGTGTAGATGGCGGAGCGATACTGGGTGCCGATATCGTTGCCCTGGCGCATGCCCTGGGTCGGGTCATGGCTCTCCCAAAAGACCTTGAGGAGTTCTTCAAAGGTCACGAACGCCGGGTCATAGGCAACGAGGACGACTTCCGCATGTCCGGTGTTCCCGGAACATACTTCTTCATAGGTCGGGTTGGGCGTGATACCGCCAGCGTATCCGACTGCTGTCGTGAACACGCCATCGGTTTCCCAGAAGCGTCGCTCGGCGCCCCAAAAACAACCGAGGCCAAGCACGACCTGTTGCAGGTTGTCCGGAAAGGGTGGCTGCAGGGGGTTGTCGTTAACAAAGTGACGCTCTGGAACCGGCATAGCCGACTCCCGCCCGGGCAGGGCATCGCTGCGTTCTGGCAAAGTGGTCTTTCTCATCAATTGTCTCCACCGGGCTCTTCATTCGCGGCCTCTCTCAGCGCTTCCAGTTCGGCCTGCTGATAAGAAAACCGGTGTTCGAAAACCTGGTCTTCGGTTTCAACCGGGGAACCATCAACCATCGGGGGCCGGAAAAACCGCCCGCGGACTTCCCGATGAACCGCTCGTTGCATATCGGTAAATTCGGCCGGACTGGCCACTGTGCGCAGGTCCTTGACGCGACCACGCGTCGAAATCGTGTAGTTAGCACGTATGGTGCCGGTCATGGTCGCTCCGGACGATGTCGAAGCTGCGCCGCCAGTGCTCTCGGGAAGCCGTTCTTCGCGCAGCAATACCGGCCTCTCCATAAGGTCCCTGCGAGCCGCCAGGCGATCTTCATCGGCGGACAAATCGCCCCAGACTTCCTTATAGAGCTTGCGCGCACGACTGTATCCTTCGAAGTACCCGTAGTAATCCGCGAGAGCGAGCTTCGTCATCGCCGTTTCGAGCCAGGGGAAATCTTCATTGGCCTCTGCGATTCGAATGGCGCGCTTGAAATACATCTCGCCGGACGACGTCACAGCGGTGTCGCGCGCGCCGTCTACCGTCACTGGCTGAAAATAGTAGAACGTCTCGCCCAGCTTGACCAACGGCTCTACCAGGCGAGGGTCCTTTTTCCCGGAGGACGTCTCGATAATCCGAATTGTGCGACGATAAGTCGCACGTTCGTCACTGTAGTAGCCTGCGCGATGTTGCCACTCAGCGCGGCGCATCATCGATGGCAGCAAACCCATGGCGTCGTTCTCAAAATACCGGACATTAAGCGCGTGAATACGGTCGAGAATGTCGCGTGCCACTTCGATATCGCCAAGGCGAACGTTTGCCTCTGCGAGCGACTCCAGGATCTCAATCTGCTCGACATTGTGCGGGCCTTCATTGACATGCGTGATGTGTGCCGCGCGTCCAAAAGCCTCAGCCGCCAGATCAGGGCGGCCATTACTAAGCTGAGATGTACCCAGACCCCTTAGCGGATTGACAAGTTGCGCATTCAGTCGGTCTTCGGCATTTTCAAGAATCTCGATCGACGACGAAAAATTCTGAATGGCCGCGTCATACTGTTCGTTGTTGTGCTGGACGAGTCCAAGGTTACTCAGCGCCTTTGATGTCTCGACCGACTGCGGTCCATGAATCCGGATGGCCATCTCGACGATTCGTTTTGCCGATGCATCGGCAGCATCGAAGTTCTTCTCTGCGATCAAATCCCGAAAATAGGCGAACTCGGAGAGCAGGGCATCTTCAGGGGATAACGTAGCGGATTCATCAGTCGTGCTGCCGACAATATCGACGTTTTCGTCAGCGACAGGCACCGACTGTTCGAGCGGTCCCGCACCTTCTTCCACGCCTTGCGGGTCCTGGGCGTGGGCCGCGATAGACAGGACAATGAGAAAAGCAGCGAAGCTTGTGGGTCGGGTGGTTCTCATTCGCTGGTTCCATTCTCCTCACAGTATCCTGCAGCATAGGCGTCGGTTTACTTCAGACACGAAGCGACGTGATTAGTTCTGCAATTCCTGACGCGTACTACGACCCACTATACCGGCTGCCCGGGTCGTACGGTAGAGTCGCCTGGAGCGTCAAAAAGCCAGATCGAACTGCTTCTGACCGGGCCTGGAAAACCGTTTGCAATCAAGAGAATGCTGGTAGGAACTGCCCGCCAGGCCGAGCTTGCGGCTGGCTGCATGAAAACGGCTGGCCAGCATGTCCGCGTATGCGCCGCGGCCCGTCTGGCGAACGCCAAAGCGGGAATCGTAGGTAAGGCCGCCATTCGCCTGTCGCACCAGGCTCAATACGCGATCCTTGCGATCCGGAAAATGTGTCTGCAGCCATGCCGAGAAGATCTCCGACAACTCGTGCGGCAAGCGCAGAAAAATATAATGGGCCTGGCTGGCGCCTGCGCCAGCGACAGCTTCGAGAATGGACTCCATTTCATGGTCGTTGATGGCCGGGATAATTGGCGCAAGCAGCGCGCTGGTCCGAACCCCGTTCTCGGCCAACAGTTGCATCGCCTTGAGGCGAGATGCCGCCGAGGGGACCCTCGGTTCCATGACTCGCTTTAAATCGTCCTCCATCGTCGGAATGCTTATCGCGACCGAACATAGATTGTCCGCCGCAAGATCGGCGAGCAAGTCGAGGTCGCGGGCGATCAAGTTGCTCTTGGTAATGATATTGACGGGATGTCGGTATTCCACAAACTGTTCGAGCAGCTGTCGCGTAACCTCAAGCGTCTTCTCGGCTGGCTGGTAGGGGTCCGTATTCGCACCGATGGTTATCGGTTTGCACTCGTAGGATTTCTTTTCCCATTCCTCGAGCAGCCGGGCGGCGGCATTCGGTTTGTAGTAAATCTGCGTCTCGAAATCGAGGCCGGGCGAAAGGTCCAGGTAGCTGTGGCTGGGTCGCGCATAGCAGTATATGCAACCGTGCTCGCAACCCTGGTAAGGATTGATCGAGCGGTCAAACGGGATATCGGGCGAACTATTGGTGCTGATGACCTGTCCAGCCTGCATGGCGCGCAGGACCGTTTGCGGCGCCTGCGCTGCTTTTTCGTGCGCGGCATCGGGATCCAGTTCGACCGGTCGTCGTTCGAATCGTCCGAGCGGCGCTGACACGGCGCCGCGTCCCTTGTGTGCACGAGTGGTCATGATTGCGGGGATTATACTGTATGTATATACAGTCTTTCAATCCGGGGCTTAACTAGATGACTGGCACCTAATTAAGGACACGGTAGCCGCGGCCGCGCAGGCATCGTTTGAATACCTGCTGTTTCTCGCGATCGGCATCGAGGCCTGAGCGTGTGCCGCCCCACAGCGCGCCATTGGCCGCGCCGCGACCGACGTCATTATTGATTGCCCCGCTGGCAGCGCCAACGACGGCGCCGGTTGTGCTGCCTTTCAAAACACCCTGGCTGATATGGATTGCCTCGGTGTAGACCTCACACTCATCCCAGTCGTTGGCGAACTTTTCCGGATCGACGCCCTTTGTGTCGACGATCGGATCGGGGTGCGCGGCGCACGCGACGAGCGCAGCGGTCACGAACATGAGGCAAACGGTGTTTCTATGCATAATGATATCAACGCACCACGGGCCAACTCGTTTACAAGGCTATCCGCTCGTGGCGGATACGGGAAACCAGCTGGTCCTTTGTCGAGCCTGACGTGGACGACTAGCGTCGAGGGCTAGCCGTCCACAAGACCAGGACTTAGTCCTTGACGGTATGCAGATGCACGTCCTGCTGCGGGAACGGGAACGAGATGCCTTCTTTGTCAAAGCGTTTCTTGATGGCCTCGGTCATGTCGAACATGACACCCCAGTAATCGGCTGTCTTGACCCACGGGCGTACGACGAAATTAACGCTGCTGTCCGCAAGTGCAGACACAGCGATCGTGCAGGCCGGCTCATCGAGAATGCGATCGTCAGCATCGATGAGTTCCTGCAACGTTGAACGCACCTTGTCGAGATCATCGTCATAGCTGACACCCACTACCATGTCGACGCGGCGTTGATCGTTGGCCGAGTAGTTGGTGATGATGCTGTTCATGATCTGGCCGTTGGGGACAATGATCTGCTTGTTGTCGCCGGTCTTGAGGACCGTCGTCAGAATCTGCACTTCCACGACGACACCCGAAATTCCGGCGCCTTCAATAAAATCGCCCACCTTGTAGGGGCGGAACAGAACAATAAGCACGCCGGAAGCGAAATTGGACAGCGAGCCCTGCAACGCCAAACCGACGGCCAGGCCGGCAGCGCCAAAGATTGCGATGAACGATGTCGTCTGGATACCAAGCTGGCCAATTGCGGCGATAATGACAATAACCATTAGAACCATGCGCTCGAGATTGCAGACGAAGGTCTGGAGTGTCTTGTCGACTTCCTGGGCTTGCATGACCTTGGCGGTGCCGCGCACGATCAGGTTGACGACGAGCTTACCTACATAAAATATCAATAGGGCGAGCACGAGATTGATTCCGAATTCGATGCCCTTCGTCTGCACCAGGAGCAAGAGCTCGTTCCAGTCGAAGCCGAGGTCAGGGATGTATTGTTCGTCCATTTTCTTTTCCTTTCTTATTGTCCTGGAACACCTTCGAAGCCCGGTCGGAACCGGTAGATCCGGTACGGGCCGTTTGCCTCGATGTGTTCGCGAGATTGCAAAATGAGCTCAGGTAGCGCGCTGTCCGCAACGTACAAGTAGCCACCGGGACCAAATGAAAGTGCATCCGGCCACCGGATGTCCGGGGACTGAATGAGTGTCTTGAGGTCTCGGTCCTCTCCGACCACGAACACCGAACTGTGCTCCACGTCGGTTATGTAGATATTACCCTCAAGATCAACACTTAGACCATCACTGAGTGGCTTGTCACTGTATCGCTCGATGCGGTTCGCGAGTTGACCGGGTGGTAATTTTTTATTGCGAAGATCAGACAGTTTGATGCGATACAGGCCGGACCCGCTGAGGGCACCGAAGTAAAGCCACTCGTGATCCAGGGCAATACCATCAATTCCACCGCGCAGTGACGCAATCCCGCCCAGGAACTTCATGTCCCGGTCCTGGCTCCGGATTACGTAATTTTCTGCCGAAACTGACGCATGCGATTCGAGAACGCGCCGCGCCTCGCCAGTTTCGACGTCGTACACGATGATCGCCGGTGATTTGCGCCAGAAACTTGCGTCGGCGATGACTATCGTGCCGCCATCCACAGAAATCTGCAGATCCTGCAGGAACGACCCGGCCGGGGCGATATCGGCGCTGAGTGCCTGGTGGCGGAGAACTTCATTTGTGTTCAGGTCGATGGCGACAATGCGAGCCGGCCGCAGGCCATGATTGCCGTGGTCAATCGTCCAGAGTCGATTGAAGCGATCAATGGCCAACCCCAGCACAGTATCGAACAACTCTGCCTGCGCGGCACCGGATGGGAACGGAACGGCTGCGCCGCGAACATATTCCAGCAGTTTGTTGCCGGTGGGTCTGGATTCGGGGTGGATCGTAAAGAACAGCCGGCCGTCTCGGTTTACCGCGACATTACCGACTGGCTCTGAGAACTCGACAACCGTCTCGAGCGAGTCCGAATGTAACGTTGGCGCCGTCGATAAATCCGGGTACGGCGAGCCGCCGCCATACCGGACCCAAACGACTGTTGTGCCGATAAGCGCAAGTACTGTTAAGAACAGCAGAATATTTTTCATCGTTGGCTGCTGTGGCCTGGCAGATATCCCCGCCGGAATTCTACATCAAAGGCGTGGTAATGCGGACCTGCAAAGCCACAATCCAAGCTATGGCGACCAGGCTAATCGCGGCGAAGCCAGCCAGTGCTTGCGTACGCGGGGGCGCCGGCATCTTACCGACGATGGTCAAAACCATGCCCGTACCAAATCCGCAGACGAATCCCAGGAGGTGGGCCCCGATATCTGTTCTCTCACTGCCAGTGCCGGTGAACATCAGCAATGCGAGTCCGCCTATCACCGGTCCATACTTAGTGGACCAGCGGTCCTGAGCCATTAGTTGAGCTCGCCAGACATAGCCGGACAGGATACCCAGCATGGCAAATACAGCGGTTGAAGCCCCGATAGAGCGGTGCGTCATATCGAGCAACAGCGTGTTACACGCATTGCCGAGGGCTGCTGCGACGACGACGGACAGCCAGGCTACGCCCGGACCCAGCAGTCGGCCTGCGAAAATCCCGTAGAAGATGCCAAATACAAGATTGCCCAACAGATGCTGGACGTCTCCATGGAGGGTCAACGATGTAATCGTTCGCCACCATTCGCCACTGCGAATCAATGTGCCGTCCACACGTCCGGCAGTTAGCCAGTCGGCCCCAAAAAAAGAGTAGCCCGCCATTCCAGCCACTATGCATACAACCAGCGTGTACCCGATAACGCCAGGCAGTGCTTCCTGGTAGACGATGCGTTTGCGCGGCTTCGGCCGTACCGGTGGATTCTCGTCCTCGTACAGCCGCAGTTCCTCGACAGCAGCGGCCGACACCTCCGCGGGCACCACCAATGCGCAGCTTTGGCCGTCATCTACCATTTGATAGGGGATCTTCGCGGCAGCGAGCACGAGCGCCCGATCGGAACATTCCTGCCGATTGCGACTCTCGTATACAACGCGAAGATCTTCCATCGATTCAGGGTAGCAAGATTGCGGTAAGCTAGAATCCGCTTTATTGGGGGTGACTATGAAAAAAACAATGCTTGCAGCAATGCTTGTCGCGTTTTCGACGACTGTGCCGGCAGAAGTCACTGACGCTGCGGCCAACGGATTTACAACAGTCAATGAAGTTGTAATCGGCTCCGGGCGTGCCGAAAGCTGGATCGCAGCGGTTGACGAAGTTGGCAAGTGGTGGAGCTCGGATCATACGGTATCGGGAGATGCGGCCCGTATGAGCATCACTCCCGAACTGCAGGCTTGTTTCTGCGAGACACTCGGTGAAGAGGCTGGCGTGGTGCACCTGACCGTAACAATGATTAACCCCACTCACTTGCTGCGCATGACGGGCGGGCTCGGTCCGCTCGGCCTCATGGGCGTAGAGGGCAACATGACCTGGGAATTCAAGGACGCGGAAGACGGAACCCGGGTGGTGTTTACGTACGCCGTAGGCGGCT
The DNA here is from genome assembly GCA_009937605.1 of Gammaproteobacteria bacterium. Classification (GTDB taxonomy): domain Bacteria; phylum Pseudomonadota; class Gammaproteobacteria; order Steroidobacterales; family Woeseiaceae; genus UBA1847. The sequence goes on from JAACFG010000010.1 coordinate 29,891, forward strand.
ATGCGAGAGACGGCCTGGACCAGATCGCACCGGCGGTTGACTACGTGATTGGTGAAGCGCTCGATCGCCTGAAGGCCTATGTCGAAACAGGCAGCCCGGAGGCCGCAGCCGTTGAGTGAAGTCTCGTACGCAAGGCCGTCATCAACGGTCGTTCTCGTCCGCCCCGCAAGTGGCGAGCCTGAATTATTTATGGTGCGGCGTCACTCGCAGACCTCATTCGGCGATGCCTATGCCTTTCCCGGCGGCATCGTCGATCCGGAAGACAAACTGGTTCATGAGTACTGCCGCGGTGTAAGTTCGCGCGATGCGGATTCGCGCCTGGGCGTCAGCGGTGAAGGGCTCGACTACTACAGCGCGGCGATACGCGAGTTGTTCGAGGAGTCCGGGGTCCTGCTCGCGAATCCGGACGAGGTTGCCGAAGGACCCGAAGCGGCGCGCGACGCCCTGAATGACGGCAGCGATAACTGGGCCGATTTCGTGCTCAGGAACGAGCTGGAATTGCAGTGTGATGCGTTGCACTACGTCAGTCACTGGATCACACCACCGTCGATTGCGAAAAGATACTCAACACGATTTTTCGTAACTACCATGCCGGAACGGCAGACGGCCATCCATTGCGGCGGAGAACTGACCGACTCATGCTGGATATCGGCGAATGATGTGCTTGCGGCGGGCAGAGCAGGCGAGCTCGAACTTCATTTTCCGACAATTAAGACGCTTGAGAGTATTGCGCGACACAAGACTTTTGATGAGCTGATCGACTGGGCAGCATCGTGCGTGGAGTGGGGCGTCACAAGCATGCTGCCCATTATGGTCGAGCGAGACGGCAAGGAAGCCGTCTCACTGCCAGGTGAAATAGACTACCCGGGAATTCAAACTTGACCGCATTTGGCCCTGCGATGGGACGATTCACCGAGTTGCGGCCAGGCATACGGCGGCTGGTCGCACCGAACCCATCAATAATGACAGGGCCAGGAACGAACACCTACCTGTTTGGCAGCGAAGAAATAGCGGTGCTCGATCCCGGGCCGATGATCGACAGTCATATTGAGGCGATCATTGAACTTGCCGATGCGCCGATCGGCTGGATTCTTGTGACGCACACTCACCCGGACCACTCGCCCGCGGCGAACGTGCTGGCGCAGATCACGGGCGGCGAACTAATCGGGCGGCCGACGCCCGAGGGGCCACACCAGGATGCAACGTTCTCTCCGCAATTTCTCGTGAGCGATGGTGAAAGGCTCGAGACAGACGAGTTTGTCATCGAGGCATTTCACACGCCCGGCCATGCATCCAATCATGTTTGCTACCTGCACGAGGAGAGCAACTGGTTGTTTACAGGCGATCATGTGATAGACGGCTCGACCGTCGTAATCGACCCGCCAGACGGCAACATGAAACAATACATCGAGTCGCTACGGCGTGTTCGCGGATTAGATTGTGACGCCCTGGGTCCGGGTCACGGCGAGATCATACGTGATCCCGAACGTGTCATAGACTGGATCATCGGGCATCGCCTGCAGCGTGAGTCCAAGGTTGCTGCGGCGCTAACGGCGAACCCGAATCTCACAACCCGCGAACTCGTGCCGCACGTGTACAAGGACGTTGACAAGAAGCTCTACGGCTGGGCGGAACGATCGTTACTGGCGCACTTGCTTAAGCTCGAGGAGGACGGAGCAGCGGCACGCACAGACGATCGCTGGTCGCCCGGCTAATCCACAGTCCAGCTACTGGGTCCCCGGATGAAATCCGTGATGCTCTTCTTGCGCTCCATGCGCGACGGGTGGTGCGCATAAAAGGCGTCCTCGAAGCTGACTGCCGGCTGCCGGTAGATGACGCCCATCGCAACCGGCAAATGCAGGTCGATCAGCAGTCGCGCGACTATAGCGTTGCCTTCATCGTGAACCAGGACTTCATTCAATGAGTCGGTGGCGTCTACAACCTCAAGCGACCACGTCTCCTGGTTGAAGCGAATACCTTTGTCATTATTCTCGCCGAAGAGCATGGGTTCGCCATGCTTCAGGTGCAGCTGCGTGTCAGCCGCAGTCTTGCGTTCCGTGAAGTTCGCAAACACGTCTTCGTTGTAGACGATGCAATTCTGGAAGATCTCGACAAACGCGGTGCCGGTAAACGCGTGCACCTGTCGCAGCACGTCACTCATTCCGACCTTGTCCGTGTCCACGCCGCGCGCAAAGAAATGCGCGCCACAACCCATAACGAATTGCCCCGGCGAGATCGGCGCGTCCACCGAACCCCTGGGGCTCGATGGTGAGGTCGTGCCAATACGGGAAGTCGGCGAGTACTGACCTTTGGTCAGCCCGTAGATCTCGTTATTGAAGAGCAGAACCTTCAAACCAACATTGCGGCGCAGTGTGTGCATGAGATGGTTGCCGCCTATTGACAGTCCGTCACCGTCGCCCGTGACGACCCATACATCGAGCTCCGGGTTTGCGAGCTTGAGGCCGGTAGCGATTGCGGGCGCACGCCCGTGGATCGTGTGAAAGCCGTATGTCTCAATGTAGTAGGGGAAACGTGCCGCGCAGCCAATACCGGAAACGAATGCCGTATTCGCCGGGTTCGCCCCGACATCGGCCAATGCTTTCTGCACGGCCTTGAGAATGGCGTAGTCACCACAGCCCGGACACCAGCGTACTTCCTGGGATGTCGCAAAGTCTTTCGGCATTAATTTGTCGCTCACTACACGTCACCTCGCAGCGACTCGATCTTCTCAACAATCTCTCGAATCAGGAAGGGCTGACCGGTTACCTTGCTGAACGGCAGGGTTTCCATGCACAGCTTGTCGCGGAGGACGGTGCTGAGCTGCCCGTTATTCATCTCGGGCATCAGTATTTTGTCGAAGCGGCCAAGAATCTCGCCGAGATTCCTGGGCAGAGGATTGATATGACGCAGGTGAACGAAACTCACACCCGTTCGGCGCGTGGCCTGGTAGATAGGTCCGTAGGTCGAACCCCAGCCAACGACCACGATGTCGCCGCTGTCAGGACCGTGTTCGATGCGCTGGTCGTCAATGAATTCGGCGACGGCATCGATCTTGGCGGCACGCATATCTGTCATTCGCTGATGATTGGCCGGATCGTAGGAAATGTGCCCGGTCTCGACGTCTTTCTCGAGGCCGCCGATACGATGCAGCAGGTCCGGCATGCCCGGTGTCACCCAAGGGCGGCCCAGGCTCTTCTCATCGCGCGTAAAAGCCCTGCGCTGCGGACTGTCGTCCGACTCAGGCACAATGTTCTTTGTAATCGGCTCGAAAGCGGCCATATCCGGAATTCGCCAGGGTTCTGCTGCGTTGGAAAGGTATCCATCTGCCAGGAGTATGACGGGCGTCATGTGGCGAATAGCGATACGCGTGGCTTCAATAGCCATCTCGAAACACTCACCTGACGTTGACGCTGACAATACGGGGAGTGGTGTGTCGGCGTTGCGGCCATATACGGCCTGGTAGAGATCGGATTGTTCGGTTTTCGTCGGCAGACCGGTGGACGGACCACCACGTTGCCAGTTGACGATGACCAGAGGCAGCTCGGCGCTGACCGCGAGTCCCATTGCTTCCGTCTTCAGTGCAATGCCGGGACCGGAGCTCGAAGTCACGCCGATCATGCCGCCATACGACGCGCCGATCGCGGCGCAGATAGCGGCTATTTCGTCTTCGGCCTGGAACGTGCCGACGCCCATTTCTGCGAGACGGGTAAGCCGGTGCAACAAAGGCGAGGCTGGCGTAATCGGGTAGGAGCAGAACATGACTTGTGTTTTGGCAAGTTCGCCAGCCGCGGCAAGGCCGAGCGCCAGAGCTTCCGCACCCGTGATGCTGCGGTACTCACCGGGCTCCATGTCGGCCTCGGCCAGCTGGATTTGGCTCAGGTTGGCTGACATTTCCGCGGTTTCGGCAAACGCGTGCCCGGCGTGAAGTGCCCGGATGTTGGCATCGCGCATCGTGGCCTGGTCGGCAAGGCGACGGCTTATCCATGCCTCTACCGATTCGAGTTCGCGGTCAAACATCCAGAGCAACATACCGAGCGCGTAGAAGTTTTTGCAGCGACCCCCTTCGCTCTTGCTGAGGCCAAACTCTTTGACGGCCTCGAGATTGAGGTGACTGATATCCGCCGTGACGATCTGGAAGTCATTCAGCGTGCCGTCTTCGCGCGGGTCCGTGTCGTAACCCGCCTTTACCAGGTTGCGCGCCGTGAACGAGTCATTGTTGATCAGGATCAGCGCACCTTTGTCGAGCAGGGGCAGGCTGACTTTGAGGGCGGCCGGATTAAACGCAACCAGCACCTCCGGTGCGTCGCCAGCCGTCGTAATGGGGCCACCGCCCAGGTTGATCTGGTAGGCCGAGACGCCAAACGTGGTGCCGACCGGTGCCCGGATTTCCGCAGGATAGTCCGGGAATGTCGCAAAATCGGCGCCCGCCAGCGCAGTCGAGACAGCGAACTGCGATCCCATGAGCTGGATGCCGTCGCCTGAGTCTCCCGCCAGACGGATGACAATGGAGTCTACGTCGTTGTTTCTATTCACAAAAAATGATCAATCTTAAGATGCGGCCCATGCCTGATCGGGCCTGTGACCGTGAGTTTAACGCAAACGCCGCACAAGCTTGCATGTGAGCAAATCACGGCTTGATTAGCGGTCCAACTTCGCATAGCTTACGCGGTCCGGAAACAGAGGGTCGTACCAATGACATTCGTTGTCACAGAAGCCTGTATTAAGTGCAAACTGACGGACTGCGTCGAGGTTTGTCCCGTGGATTGCTTCCATGAAGGGCCAAACTTCCTCGTGATCGATCCCGATGAGTGTATCGACTGCACGTTGTGTGAGCCCGAATGCCCGGTAGAGGCCATCTACTCGGAAGACGAGATTCCGGCCGGCCAGGAGCAATACCTGGAGTTGAACGCCGAGCTGTCGCTGGAATGGCCTGTCATCACCGAGATGAAGGATCCGCCGGCCGACGCCGACGAATGGCGTGAGGTCAAGGACAAGCTGCAGTATCTCGAGCGATAAACCGTATTAGAACGTCGGCGAGTTCCTCGCCCTTATCCTCCTGCAGGAAATGTCCTGCATTCCTGATAATCGTATGTTCCTGACCCTGAGCGCCAGGGACGGATTCCTGCCACATTTTTTCGCCGCCCCGCGTTATCGGGTCGCGGTTGCTGAACGTCGTCAGGAACGGCTTCGACCATCTTTTGAAGACTTCCCAGGCGGCGATATTCGCATCGCGCGCCGGGTCATCCGGCGTCGACGGTACCAGTTGAGGAAAAGCGCGCGTACCTGCCTTGTAGCGAGCTGAGGGAAATGGCGCATCGTAAGCTGCGACTTCCTCCACGGTGAGCTCCCTAACCGTACCCTTCTGCACGATGCCGCCTATCGGGAACCATGGGCTGTAGCGCGCGAATGCCCGCCATATCTTGAAAGCTTTTGGCAGGGTCTCGTCCCCGGTGGGGAGGCCACCGTTACCAAGGGCAATGCGCGCGAAGCGCTGCTCATTCTCTGCTGCAACCCGCAGGCCGATCAACGAGCCCCAGTCCTGGCAAAACAGGTTTATATCGCTGAGGTCCAGCGCCTCGATGAACGATGTCATCCACGCGACGTGGCCGGCGTAGGCGTAGTCCGACTTTCGTGTTGGCTTGTCGGATTTGCCGAAGCCGATCAGGTCGGGCGCGATGACGCGGTGGCCCGCATCGCGAAGGGGAGGAATCATGTGACGATACAGATACGACCAGCTTGGTTCCCCGTGTAGGAGAAGGACGACGGCGCCATCTCGAGGCCCCTCGTCGACATAGTGCATGCGCAGGCCGTCGATCTCGACGTAATTTGGCGCGAAGTCGTAGTCCGGCAGGTCTTCAAATCGATCGTCGGGCGGGTCCGTGATTCCGTTACAGTAGCATTATGACGATGAGCCACCGCGCAAAATTTGTTCGCTGGTTGACCAGCGGCTACATGCAGAAACTCGACGTGGCGAATGTGCCAGTCGAAACAGCGAGAAAACACCTCGAATCGATCGCCCGGATGTTGCTCGTTAAGGCAGTTGGCGTGTCGGTCGAACCGTCAGAAATAGCGGGTATCGAGGTCGACTGGTTGAGACCGAAGAACGCGCGTGAGGACAAGGTTCTGTTCTACTTGCATGGCGGTGCCTATGTCATCGGTAGCCGTCGGACGCACCGCCAATTGGTGAGTCATATAGCCAGGGAGGCCGGCGTTACAGCGGTCATTCCGGAATATCGGCTTGCACCCGAAAACCCCTTTCCTGCGGCCATTGACGACGCTGTTGCAGTCTATCGAGCACTACTCGAATCCGGGTTCGAGCCCGAGAATATCGTTATCTCGGGAGATTCGGCCGGTGGTGGCTTGTCGGTTGCGGCGCTGCTCGCGCTGCGACACGCGGGAGACCCGTTGCCGGCGGCAGCGGTGCTGCTGTCACCTTTTCTCGATGTCACGGCAAGCGGCGAGTCGGCCACGACACGCGCGGACCAGGATCCGTGGTTCAAGGTATCGGACATGGCAGTCGTCGCTCGCTACTACTGTCCAGATGAGACCAAGTGGCGAGATCCACTCGTGTCCCCGGTGTTCGCCAACGTGTCGGGATTGCCACCCATGATGATCCAGGTGGGTGACGACGAGATACTGTTGAGCGACTCGACGCGCCTGGCGGAAAAGCTCGAAGCAGCAGGCATCGATGTCGAGATCGAAGTGTGGCCGGAAATGTGGCACGTCTTCCCGATGTTCGTCGGCAAGATGCCGGAAGCCCGCAGGGCCGTCGAGAAGATCGGCGTGTACATCAACAAGGCAGTTTCCTAGAAATATCATGGTGTTAGGAGTATACTGTATGTATTCACAGTATAAGTTTTTGCAGGGAAGCCGCCATGTCCTCCGCCATCGTACCGATTCAAGACCACCGCCAGTTCGAGCAGTCTGACAGCGAGAAACTCGGTGACGAGATCACCGAACTCTGCGGC
>JAACFG010000087.1 GCA_009937605.1 Gammaproteobacteria bacterium
GCGTACTCACTATTGCGGAGAGATCGACGAATCTCTCGTTGGCCAGGAAATCGAGGTTTGCGGCTGGGTCCACCGGCGGCGCGACCACGGTGGCGTTATCTTCATCGATCTTCGTGATCGAGAGGGACTGCTGCAGGTCGTTTTCGATCCCGATCGTCCCGAGATTTTTGCCGAGGCCGAACGCATTCGTTCCGAGTACGTATTGAAGGTAAAGGCGAAAGTCCGACCACGCCCGGAAGGTCTTGTAAATCCGAACATGAGGACCGGCGGAGTTGAAGTCCTGGCACTGGACCTCGAGATTCTGAACAAGTCGGAAACCCCTCCGTTCCACCACGACGAGCAGGCAAACGAGGACGTTCGTCTGAAGTACCGTTATCTCGACCTGCGACGTGAGGACATGCTCGGCAACCTGATGCTGCGCCACAAGGTGACGTCGGCCATGCGTGATTTTCTCGATGGCCATGGATTCGTCGATGTCGAGACACCCATGCTGACGCGTGCGACGCCGGAAGGCGCTCGGGACTACATCGTGCCGAGCCGTACCAACCCGGGCAAGTTTTTCGCGCTGCCGCAGTCACCGCAGATATTCAAACAGCTCCTGATGATGTCGGGCCTCGACCGCTACTACCAGATTGTGCGCTGTTTCCGCGACGAGGATTTGCGTGCCGATCGCCAGCCCGAGTTCACACAGCTGGATGTCGAGATGAGCTTCGTCGATGAAGCTGCCGTTACAAACACGATGGAAGAGCTGATGCGTCACGTGTTCAAGGCGACGCTTGACGTCGATCTGCCGAACCCGTTCCCGCGCATGCCGTATTCCGAAGCGATGCAGCGCTATGGCTCCGACAAGCCGGATCTCCGCATCGACCTCGAACTCATCGAAGTTGCGGATCTCATGGCATCGGTCGATTTCAAGGTCTTCGCCGGACCGGCGGCTGACCCGGAGGGACGCGTCGCGGCCCTGTGTGTACCTGGCGGTGCTGAGATGAGCCGCAAGATCATCGACGACTACACCAAGTACGTGTCTCGTTACGGTGCGCGCGGCCTCGCTTACATCAAGGTTAATGACATTGATGCTGGTGCTGAAGGCCTGCAGTCTCCGATCCTGAAATTCCTGCCCGATGAAGCCGTGCAGGGGATTCTGGAGCGCACCGGTGCCAAGTCAGGCGACCTGATCTTCTTCGGCGCAGACAAGGCCAATGTCGTTAACGACGCGCTGGGCGCGCTGCGCTGCAAGGTTGGCGAAGACCGCGGCCTAGTTGCCGACGGCTGGGCACCGCTGTGGGTTGTCGATTTCCCGATGTTTGAGAAGGACGCCTCCGGCAAACGCTGGACGTCCCTGCACCACCCGTTCACCGCACCGTCGATTGATGATGCCGACGTGCTCAAGTCCGATCCGGGCAAGGCACTGTCCCGCGCCTACGACATGGTTCTGAATGGTTCCGAGATCGGCGGTGGCTCGATTCGAATCCACGACCAGGACATGCAGGCAGCGGTCTTCGAGCTGCTCGATATCAGCGACGAAGAGGCAGAAGAGAAGTTTGGTTTCCTTCTGACCGCATTGCAGTACGGTTGTCCACCGCATGGCGGTGTGGCCTTCGGTCTCGATCGCATCGTGATGCTCATGGCTGGCGCCGAGAGCATTCGCGACGTGATTGCGTTCCCGAAGACGCAGACGGCCAGTTGCCTGTTGACCAACGCGCCAGGCGAGGTGTCGGGCGAACAGCTCAAGGAAACCGGCATTCGTCTGCGGGCGCCGCGCACCGAGTAACGCGGTCACCCGGCGGCGATAATTTGACGCGCGCTGCTGGTTTCGGTTTATACGCGGTCCCGGCGGCCTTTACGGGGTATATACTCTCCTTTCAAGGAGAGTGTTATGGGGAAGCTCTCGGAGTTTTTGGCTGAGGCGAGACGCCGGCGCGTTTTTCGCACGGCGGGCCTTTATGTTGTCGGCGCGTGGGTATTGCTGCAGGTTGCGGACCTTGCGCTCGAATCGGTGGGCCTGCCGGACAGCTTGCTACGTTTCATTTGGATGGCCGCCTTTGCCGGGTTCCCGGCAGCACTGATTTTCGGCTGGTATTTTGATATTACGGCGGACGGTATCCAGCGCACACCGCCCGCCGAAGCGGCGCCCGATCAAGATCTTGGTATGCGTGTGCCTGACTACATTATTGTCGGAGCGCTCGCTGTGGTCGTTGCGGTGTTTGCCGCAGGGCTGTTCGACAGGGCAAGGCAAGCCGAGGAATTGGCAGGGCCCTACGATCCCAACGGTATTGCAGTGCTCCCACTCGAAAACCTGTCAGGAGACGAGGACCAGGAGTATTTCTCGGCGGGGATGCACGATGCCCTGATCACAAGTCTGTCCAAGATCGATGCATTGCGAGTGGTATCGCGTCTGACCACGATGCAACTCGATCGCACGGTTCCAATGACCGAGATTGGCAGGACACTTGGTGTGCGTAACATCGTCGAAGGGTCAGTGACACGAGACGGCGATCGAGTGCGAGTGATTGTGCAGCTGATCGACGCCGCTACCGATGCGCACATCTGGGCGGAAAACTTCGAACGCGAATTCACAAGCGTGCTTGGTTTACAGGGTGACATGGCCAAAGCCATTGCGCGCGCTGTCAACGTGCAGCTCAGCGACGACGAAGAAGCACAGCTCAGCGAGACGCGGGAGATCGACCCGAAAGCCTACGACCGCTACCTGCGTGGCGCCTATCTACTCAATCATGGCAGCAACCGCGTTCGCCGGCGCGGCATCAGGATATTCGAGGAATTGATCGAAGACGGTCATGAAGACGCGTTGATTTATGCCGGCCTGGCATTTGGCTACGCGCTGCTTGGACACAGCCCTTATCCGGAAGGCATGTACCCGGCCTCTAAGCTGGCCGCGCGCCGCGCGCTGGAACTTGACGACTCAATTCCCGAGGTGCATCTCGCATTGGGAATGCACTACATGTATTACGAGTGGGATTTCGCAGAGGCCGAGAATTCGTTGCGGCGAGCGCTTGAGTTGAACCCGAACCAGACCCATGCCGTGTATCACTACGCCTGGCTCGAGGAGCTATATCAGGATAGCGAAAAATCACTTCCTCCTGGTGACCTGACTATAGAATTGGAGCCATTACTGGCTGACCTGTACGGATTCCTGGCGGAACAATATCGCAATGCCGGGCAGTACGAGCGTGCCGTGCAACTCGTCGAAGATGCCCTGGAGCTTGACCCGAGTAACACTATCTCGTTTATGTCGCTCGGGTTGACCTATGCCGAAATGGGTGAGTACGAGCGCGCAGTTCAAACGACGTCGAAGATCGCAAACGATGCATTCTGGGGCTATATGCACGCAGTCGTGCTTGCCAGAGCGGGTCGGACAGAAGAAGCGCGCGAGATTCTCGATTCAATCGAGAAGATTCCTCGGAATGTGCTTGCCCTCGTCAGTATCAATTCGGCGCTGGGAGAAGTCGACGAAACATTTCACTGGCTGGAAGTCGCACGAGATTCCAAGTTGCCCTGGTACCCGTGGCTAATTACCTGGTTCCCGTTCATGGACGAGGCGCGGGCTGATCCACGCATGAAGATTCTCGCCGAGGACCTCGGACTTGAGGATGTGCTCGCTCAAATCCTCGAAACCTAAGAAAGGGTGACTGACACCCTCGTATCCAAAGCGGTGCCATGAGTCAGGAGTTGTCTAGTCGTTGAGCTTCTTCAGCCGATACAAAGCGTCAAGCGCTTCGCGCGGGGTCATGGAATCGGGGTCGATCTCGTGGACAGCGTCTCGAACTGGATCCCCTTCCGCGGGAGCTTCAACAGCAAAATCGAAGCCTTGTTGCTGCGTGCCCTGCGCGCGACTCTGTTGGTCCTCGAGTTCCCGCAGATAGCCTCTTGCACGGCGAATGACATCGCCCGGCACGCCAGCCAGCGACGCGACCTGCAGGCCGTAGCTTTGGTTCGCAGGCCCGGGCTTTACCGAGTGCAGGAAGACGAGCTGGCCTTCGTGTTCGGTGGCATCAAGATGCACGTTGTCACAGCCGGGCAGTTCCTGCGCGAGCGCAGTTAGCTCGAAGTAATGGGTCGCGAACAAGGTGAACGCCTTTGTATGTTCGCCCATGTGATGCGCTGCTGCCCAGGCAAGCGACAGGCCATCGAAGGTGCTCGTGCCCCGGCCGATCTCGTCCATAAGCACGAGGCTTTCTTCGGTCGCGTTGTTCAGGATGGTCGCTGTTTCTGTCATCTCGACCATGAAGGTTGAACGCCCGCCGGCAAGATCATCGGATGCGCCGATGCGTGTGAAGATCCGATCGATCGGGCCGATTCGCAGCCTGTCCGCAGGAACGAAGCTGCCGACGTTCGCGAGTATCACGATAAGCGCCGTCTGTCGCATGTACGTGGACTTGCCGCCCATGTTCGGACCCGTAATCACGAGCAGGCGTGTGCTCTCGTCGAGCGACAGGTCGTTCGCGATGAACGGCGTCTCAATAACCTGCTCAACAACCAGGTGACGACCGCCCTCGATCTCTATACAGGGCGCGTCGCTGATTTCCGGCTGGGTCAAGCCGAGCGCCTGTGCACGTTCGGCAAAACACGCGAGCACGTCGAGCTCGGCCAGGCCCGCGGCCGAAAGCTGGAGTTCGCCGAGGATGAGATGCAGCTGGTCCAGCAATTGCTCGTAAAGCAGTTTTTCGCGACTCAGAGCGCGTTCGCGGGCGCCAAGCACCTTGTCTTCAAATTCCTTGAGTTCAGGAGTGATATAGCGCTCGGCCGACTTCAGGGTTTGCCGGCGAACGTATTCGACCGGTGCTTTGTCCGCCTGCGCTTTGCTGATTTCGATGTAGTAACCGTGTACCCGGTTGTAGCCCAGCTTGAGTGTCGAGACCCCCGTCCGTTCGCGCTCGCGAAGCTCGAGGTCGACGAGGTATTGGTCAGCGTTCTCGGCGATCGCACGCAAGTCGTCCAGTTCCTCATCATAGCCGGCCGCGATAACCCCACCGTCCCGGATGAGCATCGGAGGGTTATCGACGATGGCTTTGTCGAGCAGCCGAGATGGCTCCCGGTGTTCTCCGATCTGGCCGGCAAGCTCGGCAAGCAGTGGTGACTCGACGCTCGCAAGCAGGCCCTGAAGAGCTGGCAGGCGCGAGAGCGCCTCGCATAGCTGGCGCAAGTCACGCGGCCGGGCGGAACGCAGTGCCACGCGCGCCAGGATGCGTTCAACATCCCCGATTCCATTGAGCTGCTCCTGCAGTGCCTCGACCTGGCCGCTGGAAATGATAGCGTCGAGCGCCTGGTAGCGCGCCTTCAGTGCAGCGGTGTTCCGCAGCGGTCTCTGGATCCAGCGGCGCAACAGGCGGCTGCCCATCGCCGTCTGGCAGCGATCCATGACGCCGGCCAGGGTGTGTTGGTGATGGCCACTCAGTGATTCCTCGAGCTCGAGGTTACGGCGCGTCGGGCCATCCATGATGACGGCATCGTCTCGCAACTCGACACGTATCGACTGCAGGTGTGGCAACGATGCCTTTTGCGTGTCGTTAACGTACTGGAGTAATGCGCCGGCCGCAGCAACACCGCGCGGAAAACCCTCGCAGCCGAAGCCTGCCAGGTCCCGTGTTCCGAATTGGTTGCATAGCAGGCGGGTCGCGCTGTCGAGTTCGAAGTGCCACGGCGGCCGGCGCGTCATGCGAATGTTCTCGCCGAAGGCACCATCGAGCGGGTTGTCTTCGTCGACGATTAGTTCTGCCGGGCGCAGACGCTCCATCTCACCCTGTACAGCTTCGAGATCCGGCGCTTCAGTCAGGCGGAACCGTCCTGCAGACAGGTCGAGCCACGCAATGCCATAAATATCATCATGCGCGAACACGGCCGCGACTACGTTATCCCTCTCGGCGGACAAGAGCGCTTCGTCGGTGAGCGTGCCGGGTGTTACGACGCGCATGACCTTGCGCTCAACCGGGCCCTTGCTGGTTGCAGGATCGCCGATCTGCTCACAGATGGCGACCGACTCTCCCTTGCGTACGAGCTTGGCGAGGTAGCCTTCTGCGGCGTGGTAGGGAACGCCCGCCATCGGGATCGCGTTGCCCCCGGATTTGCCGCGTGCCGTCAGCGTAATGTCCAGCAGCGAGGCCGCGCGCCTGGCGTCATCGTAGAAGAGCTCGTAGAAGTCGCCCATGCGATAGAACACGAGCATGTCCGGGTACTCGGCCTTGATGGCGAGGTACTGGCGCATCATCGGTGTGTGGACGGCGGAAACTTCGGCTTTCATCTTCTTTTTTTGTAGGAGCCCGCCTTGCGGGCGATTATTATAGGGGGGTGAAAATACTGCATGTAGAAACCGGGCGCCATTTTTTGGGCGGTCCCCAGCAGGTTATCTACCTGATCAACGCGTTACGTGAGCGGGGACACGAGAACATTCTTGTTTGCCCGCCGAATTCCGGGATCGATACAGCCGCCCGGGAGGCGGGGATTCGCGTGCAAAACCTCTTCTGTGCTGGCGACCTCGATCTGCCGTTCGCCTACCGCTTGTCGCAATTTTTGAAAGAGCAGGCGCCCGATATCGTCCACTGCCACAGCCGGCGTGGCGCCGATCTGCTGGGCGGGCTCGCAGCCAGTTTTGCCGATGTGCCGGCAATCGTCTCGAGGCGTGTGGACAACACCGAGATGCGCATCATGGCAGACCTGCGATACCGGCCATTCATCAAAGTCGTGGCGATATCCAACGCGATTGCAGAGGTCCTGCAGCAGCAGGGCGTCGACCAGGATCGAATCGTGGTCATTCGCAGTGCCGTGGATGCGGAAGAATTTACGGGGCAGCCGGATTGCGGGATCCTGCGACAGGAGTTCGGCATAGATGACGGCGTATTTACTATCGCGGCCGCGGGCCAGCTAATTCCGCGCAAGGGTCATCGTTTCCTGTTGCAGGCGGTCAGCGAACTGAAATTGACGCACCCGCCGTTTCGCCTGGTTGTTTTCGGCGAGGGGTACCTGAACAGCCAGTTGCGCGCGCAGGCGGCATGGCTGGGTCTTGGTGATGTCGTGCAGTTCGCGGGCTACAGGGATGACCTGGACACGTTCATCGGCTGCTTCGACTTGTTTGTGCATCCGGCCTCCGCAGAGGGCCTTGGCGTCGCCGCACTCAAGGCGGCAGCCGCGGGCGTTCCTGTCGTGGCGTGCAAGGCCGGTGGTATGAGTGAGTCGGTGCAGGATGGCGAGACAGGACTACTCGTTCCGCCCGAAGACGCCGATGCACTGCACGAGGCTATCGCTACCCTGATGGACGAGGACGATACTCGTGCGGCGATGGCCGCCGCAGGCCGCGAACGGATGCAAGAAGAGTTCTCGATCGATACGATGGCGGACAAGCATGTCGAACTGTACAAGTCAGTACTGCTGAATGAGGGAGATAAATGAGCAAAACTATTTCACGTCGTAGTGTTCTGCAGTCGGGCATCGCCGCGACGCTCGCATCTGCGCTTCCACCTATCGCGTTCGCTGATGATCTTGATTACATACCAGCAGTCCCGGGCCGACCCAACTCGCCGACGTCTGACTTCGTCAAGACCAGTACGGCCGAAGAGGTGACCGCTGGGATGGACCTGTCAGGAATGACGGCGCTGGTGACGGGGTGCAACTCCGGGCTGGGTCTGGAGACCATGCGCGTGCTCGCTCTGCGAGGTGCACATGTCATCGGTGCGGCGCGCACACTGACAAAAGCCGAGAACGCCTGCGCGAGCGTCGATGGGAAGACCACACCGCTGGTCGTCGAATTGACCGACTGGCCGGGCATTGTCGACGCGGGGAACCAGGTCGCTGAGATGGGTGTGCCCATCGATATGCTGATCCTCAATGCCGGCATTATGGCGCTGCCGGATCTGCACCAGGCCCATGGGATAGAACTGCAGTTCGCGGTGAATCATCTCGGGCATTTCCTGCTCGAAAATCGATTGCACGATCAGGTGGTGGCCGCCAAAGCCGGGCGTGTCGTTGTCGTAAGCAGCGGGGCGCATCGCTGGGCGCCCGCAGAGGGGATCCAGTTTGACAATCTCTCGGGCGACAAGGGCTACGATCCCAGGCAGGCGTACGGCCAGTCCAAGGTCGCGAACGGCCTGTTCTCGAGGGAACTGGCGCGGCGCCTGGCCGATACCAGCGCGACCTCCAATTCCTTGCACCCGGGAGTTATTCCTACCAATCTCTCGCGCTACCAGCCGGATCGCGAGTACGACATGAGTAATCCCAGGTTCAAGACGATTCCTCAGGGTGCTGCGACGCAGTGCTACGTCGCGACAAGCCCCATCCTGGACGGTGTCACTGGCTATTATTTCGATAATTGCAATCCGGCCGTGCCGAGTGAGCACATGCAGGATGACCAGATAGCAGCGAAACTGTGGGAAGTGTCTGCAGAACTCGTCGCGGACTATCTGTAGGGCTATGGCCGACTACGAATCACTGCAAAAACTCGCCGAGGCTGTCGTCCAGGACCTTGGCGGGGCCGGTAAGGCCGTGTCCACTGCGGAGTCCTGCACTGGGGGGTGGATCGCGAAGAGCATTACGGACATCCCGGGTAGCTCAGCCGTCTTCGCTTACGGCGTGGTGAGTTACTCGAACGGCGCGAAGGAGTCGATCCTTGGCGTACATAACCTGACGCTCGAAGAGCATGGGGCCGTCAGCGAACCGGTCGTCGAGGAAATGGCAAAGGGCGTTCTCAGACTTAGTGGTGCTGATATTGCCGTTGCCGTCAGCGGCGTCGCGGGCCCGGACGGCGGCACGGACGAGAAGCCGGTCGGCACAGTCTGGTTCGCGTGGGCGATTCGGGATGGGGCGACGGCACTCGTCGATACGAGCTGCGAGGTCTTTTCCGGTGATCGCGATCTTGTGCGCGAGTTAACAGTGGCACATGCCCTGCAGGGCGTCCTGGAGCGTATCGAATCGTGAACACCCGGCGACTGTTCTTCGCGCTGTGGCCCGATAACCGTCAGCGCGACCGCTTGCGCGATGTCGTCAACTCGGTCGCCAAGACCGTCGAGGGAAAGATCGTCGATCGCAGGGACTGGCATGTCACGCTGGCATTCGTCGGTGCGTTTCCGGAAAACCGGGTGCCGTACCTGCTTGAGCGTGCGGCAGAGATAAACGTCGAGCCATTTCGCCTGATTTTCGACCGGCTCGAATTCTGGCCCCGGCCGAAGGTTGCCAGCCTCTGCGCTGCGACCGTATCGCCCGATTTGCAGGCGGTGGTCGACTCATTGAATAACGTATTGCTCGATCTGGGCCTTACACCTGAGGATCGTACTTATCGGCCGCATATCACGATCGCGCGCAATGCCCGGCCATTCATGACGGAGCGTCTTGCGCAACGAAGTGTCACCGAGTGGTCTGGTTTTGAGCTCGTGGAGTCGGTCCCGGTGCCGGGCGGGGTCCACTACGTCCCGCTTAAACAGTAGCTTAGGGGTTCTTTCGAGAATCTCCACAAATCGCCGATAAATGGGCTTCCTGAAAGCTACTATTGACGCGGGCTTCGTGAAATAATACTGTGCAAATCCACAGTATCTTTGAAACCGCCTCCCGGCGCCCGGAAACGGACAAATAATGGACGAGAAATAATGGACGAGAATCGGAAAAAAGCACTTGCACAGGCATTAGGCCAAATTGAAAAGCAGTTCGGCAAAGGCTCTGTCATGCGCATGGGGGATAACCAGGCAGCAAGGGATATCGAGGCGGTTTCGACCGGATCGATCGGTCTGGACGTCGCGTTGGGTATTGGTGGCTTGCCGAAAGGCCGCGTCGTAGAGATCTACGGTCCGGAATCGTCGGGCAAGACGACGCTGACGCTTCAGGTTATCGCCGAATCGCAAAAACTTGGTGGCACGGCGGCTTTCGTCGACGCCGAGCATGCGCTCGACCCGGGCTATGCAGAAAAACTCGGCGTGAATGTCGATGAACTCCTTGTCTCGCAGCCCGACACGGGTGAGCAGGCACTTGAGATTACCGACATGCTGGTGCGCTCGGGCGCGGTTGACATTGTGGTTGTGGACTCCGTTGCCGCCCTTACGCCGAAGGCCGAGATCGAAGGCGAGATGGGCGATTCACACATGGGCCTGCAGGCCCGGCTGATGTCGCAGGCTTTGCGCAAGCTGACGGGTAATATCCAGCGTTCGAATACGATGGTCGTCTTTATCAATCAGATCCGCATGAAGATAGGTGTGATGTTTGGCAGCCCTGAAACGACGACCGGTGGTAATGCACTCAAATTCTACTCATCGGTACGTCTCGATATTCGACGCATCGGCGCGATCAAGAAGGGCGACGAAGTTATTGGTAACCAAACGCGCGTCAAGGTCGTCAAGAACAAGGTGTCGCCTCCATTCAAACAGGCCGAATTCGAGATTATCTACGGGCAAGGTATTTCGCGGCTGGGTGAGGTGATCGATCTTGGCGTCCAGCATGGCATCGTTGACAAGGCCGGTTCCTGGTACAGCTACGGTGACGATCGCATCGGTCAGGGCAAGGAAAATGTCCGTGAGTTCCTGAAGAACAACCCGGCCATGGCCGAGGAGATCGAAGGCAAGATTCGCGCGACGCTGATGCCTCAGAAAGCGGATGTCATTGATATCGCCGGCGGCGACGCCGAAGAGGCGCAAGAGGCGTAGGAGCGGCGATTCGCCGCGAAAGTGATCGCGGCCGGTGGCCGCTCGTACAGTCCACATGAAGCCAGTTCGTGAAGAAATCAGCGATCTTCTCTCTGAAAAGGGGGAAGATCGTTTTTCGTCTCCGCAGGAAGCGCGTAAGAAGGCGATGGACTTTCTTGCTCGCCGGGAATACGGGCAGACCGAGCTGATCCGCAAACTCGCTGACAAGGGCTTCAATCGCGATGTGGCGGCAGAGGCCGTTTTGCAGCTAACCGAAGATGGATTGCAGAGCGATGAGCGCTTTTCCGAAAGCTTCGTCCAGTCCCGCATTAACCAGGGTAAGGGCCCGGTCCGTATTCGCGTAGATCTGGGTCAAAAAGGCATTGGCGAGTCGACAATAGAGATTGCACTCGAAGAGGCCGATCCGGACTGGCGAGCGCTGGCCAGGGAACAGCGCACCAAGAAGTTTGGTCCGGACTTGCCCACGGACTTCAAAGAGAAGGCCCGACAGATGCGATTCCTGCAATACCGCGGATTCGAGCAGGGCCACATCCAGGCCGCGGTCGGGGCGGGCGACGAATAAGTCTTAATCCCGTGAGCCAAACGCCGTACACTACCGGCTTTAAATCAACGGCTTGACCCCGATATCCCATCGATGAAAACCATGACGAGCAACGAACTCCGCAGGGCGTTCCTGGATTTTTTTAGCGAGCACGGCCACGAAGTCGTCGCCAGCTCGCCGCTTGTGCCGGGCAACGACGCCACATTGCTGTTCACCAATGCTGGCATGGTGCAGTTCAAGGATGTCTTCCTTGGTGATGAAAAACGCAGCTACTCCACAGCGGCCTCGTCGCAGCGCTGCGTCCGTGCGGGTGGTAAGCACAATGACCTGGAGAATGTGGGCTACACATCTCGGCACCACACGTTTTTCGAGATGCTTGGCAACTTCAGTTTCGGTGACTATTTCAAGCGCGAGGCAATCAAGTATGCCTGGGAGTTCCTGACCGAGACGCTGGGACTTCCGGAAGAGCGTTTGTGGGTCACGGTATTCGAAGACGACGACGAAGCTGCCGATATCTGGCTCAAGGAAATGAAGGTCGACCCGAACCGTTTTGCCCGTCTTGGACCCAAGGACAACTTCTGGGCCATGGGGGATACGGGACCTTGCGGCCCGTGCAGCGAGATCTTCTTCGACCACGGTGAGGACGTGGAGGGTGGTCCACCCGGGTCGCCGGACGAAGACGGTGATCGTTATGTCGAAATCTGGAACCTGGTTTTCATGCAATTCGATCGGTCGCCCGATGGAACCCTGACGCCATTACCGAAACCGTCTGTCGATACGGGTATGGGTCTCGAACGCATCGCGGCTGTCATGCAACAGGTGCACAGCAACTACCAAATCGACCTGTTCGCGAACCTGGTTCAAGCCACGGCCGAAGTTCTTGGCGTCGAAAACAATGGTTCAAGTTCCCTGAATGTCATCGCCGATCACATTCGCGCCTGTTCCTTCTTGATCGTCGATGGCGTACTGCCGGGTAACGAGGGCAGGGGATATGTACTTCGCCGCATCATTCGTCGCGCGATTCGACACGGTAAGAAGCTCGGCACGGATGACTTGTTCTTTCACAAGCTCGTTGCGCCGCTCGTGCAGGAAATGGGCGACGCTTATCCCGAGCTCGTGAAAGCGCAGGCGCACGTCGAGAAAGTCCTGGCCAAGGAAGAGGCACGATTCGCCGAAACGCTCGATCTCGGCATGGAAATTCTCGAAGCGGCAATTGCGAATCTTGACGGCAAGCAATTGCCAGGCGATGTCGTGTTTAAGCTCTACGATACCTACGGCTTCCCTGTCGACTTGACGGCGGACATTGCCCGCGAACGCGAACTCTCCGTCGATGAGAAAGGGTTCGAGGAAGCCATGGAAGCGCAGCGCGACCGCGCACGTGCGTC
Organism: Gammaproteobacteria bacterium; assembly: GCA_009937605.1. Lineage (GTDB taxonomy): Bacteria > Pseudomonadota > Gammaproteobacteria > Steroidobacterales > Woeseiaceae > UBA1847. The sequence continues at coordinate 12,561 of JAACFG010000087.1, forward strand.
CAGCAAATTCGGCGTGGCGGGTGGTGATGAGCTCAAGGTAGATGCGCGCACGGAGTTCCTCGGCTACGAGGGTACTGAGAGTACGTGTGAAGTGCTTGCGCTGTTTAAGGATGGCGAAGCGGTGGACCAGCTGGACGACGGCGACGAAGGCGCTGTCGTACTGGCATCGACACCGTTTTATGCGGAATCTGGTGGCCAGATAGGCGACAAGGGCATCCTGGTAAGCGATGGAAGGCTATTCCGGGTAGACGACACTCAGAAAAGCGGCGACGCCATTGTGCATTTTGGCGCGATGGAGCAGGGCACACTCTCGAAGGGCGACGGCCTGGAGGCCGTTGTCGACGCCGACCGCCGCCAGGCTATCCGTCTGAACCATACTGCAACCCACCTTATGCATGCGGCGCTCAGGCAGGTCCTCGGCGACCACGTCACCCAGAAGGGCTCGCTCGTCGCTCCCGATCGTCTGCGGTTCGACTTCTCGCACTACGAAGGCGTCACGCCAGAG
>JAACFG010000088.1 GCA_009937605.1 Gammaproteobacteria bacterium
GCGTTGTGGAACTTGAGCTCTCAAACGCTATGACGTCAATTGACCGGGTTCTCGTCAAGAGACTCATGACTTCGTAAGCCAGCGCCCGCGACAGGCCTTGGTCCGCTGCTGCGCCGGAATGCGTAAACGGCAGAATCACGATATTGGTTTTCGTGCGTGCCGCCTCGGGGAGATTGTCGCGCACCCACAGCCCGGCCACGACGGCGATCAGTGCGATTGCCACAATCTCGAGAGTTACGCGACTGGCTGACTCGCTCGTCCAGGGATGGTCTGCTAACCATGCCAAAAGCAACGTCACCGGAAATGTCGCAATACTGACCGCCAGGGCCCAACGCACAGGTTGATCCACGATCCCGAGATACGGCAACACGACATCGGCGATTTGCACAAACAGCCAGGCGACGATCACGTGGGCGACTGCGGCGCGAACTACGTGCCGACTTTTCAGGTTCTGCAGTATCGTCCCATCTTTAGACATGGGCACTCCTTAATATAGAGCTGTTCTTTTTTTATTGGCACGTGCCTGGCGGCGACTTGTTGCTTGGCGCGGAACTGCCAGGTCAGGGAGCCCGCCTTTGAGTATAAACGACTCGTAGCTCGTCAATCAGCGGAAAATCGGGGCACGCGGCCTTACCGGTCGCCGTGGCGGTGGGGCAGCCTGGCTTGCCGCATACCATCCCAGCGACTGTTGCAGAGAAAGGAGCCCGTTGTCGGCGTTCTCTTCTATATAGGTGGCGAGCAGCTCCGGCTCCCGATGATCGGTTATCGCGATGATCGCATCGGCATCGGCGGGATATGGGCAGGCCGAAACGAGCTGCAATGCGCGATCCTGGCGAGACTCAAGACCCGGTATCTCAATCACCAGCGATCGAATGACTTCGGACTGCAGCTCGGCCTGGTCCACCAGTGCCTGCGAAAACGTCTGGCTCCACAGCAACTCCCCCGTCCTGTCGACAATACGTACGGTCAGCCGGAGAGCATCGCCACCCCTGCTCAGTGTGCCTTCCAGGCGCAGGTCCGCCTCGGCGTCGGCCTGCAGTAAATAGGCAAAGCGTTCCTCGAGGTGATCGGCGAGATACCTCGTCTGGCTTTGCAGGTCAGTGGCCTCAATCTCACCGATCGTTACGGTTGTCTGCGACGTTGTGCTGAACCACTGCTGCCACGCAAACAGCCCGGCGCCCGCCGTAATTGCCAGGATGACGAAGAAGTCTCCGGCCGTTGCGACACGACCGCGTTCTTTCCATGGACCTTCAAGAAACCAGCTTCCGATCAGCACCAGTGGGAAACCGATCGCGGCAAGCAGTATGAGCCAACGAACCCATTGCTCCGGGATGATTCCTTCTCCCGCAAACACGTCCGCAGCCTGCAACGCTACCCAGACAAACGCCGCGTAGATAACCGCTGCGCGAAACACGCGCCGCCGGCTGAGCTGCTTCATCAGATCCTTGATCTGCATCCTTCGAGCTTATCGTGATTTTCAGCTCATTTCGTGTAAATTGGCCGGATGCCAAATCTCAACACAAGCTGGGCCTTTGCCCTTCACGGTGGCGCCGGGGCGGTTGCCGGCCGCGACTACGCGGAGACCGAGAAACATCTCCACGAACTCGGCAGCGCCTGCCGCGATCGACTCGAGAACGGTGACGCTGCACTCGACGTCGTCGAGTTTGCCGTGGCCGAACTCGAGTCCTGCGGGCTCTATGTCGCCGGTCGCGGATCAGCGCCGAACAGCGCCAACCATGTCGAGCTCGACGCGTCGATCATGGACGGCGCCAGCCGCCAAGCCGGTGCCGTCGCAGCACTGCAGGACTTCGTGAACCCGGTCAAGGTCGCGCGAGGCGTCATGGAAAAGACGCCGCACGTCATGCTCGCCGGATCCGGCGCTGTAGCATTTGCCAGGAATGCCGGCTTCGAGGAGGTCGCTGACCCGTCTGCCTACTACACACTGCCTGTCGGCGTGACCCAGGACGACATTACGGATATTGCCCACGGTACGGTAGGCGCAGCGGTGCTGGATCAGTCCGGCGGCCTTGCTGCCGCGACCTCGACCGGCGGCACCTTTGGCAAGTTGCATGGCCGTATCGGAGACACACCCTTGATTGGCCCGGGCACCTGGGCTGACGATGATATCGCCATTTCATGTACGGGTATCGGCGAGCACATCATCCGGTCGGGTGGCGCATCATCGATCGCGTTCCGTTACAAATCGGGAATCGAGCTGCATGACGCCGTTCAGGAAATGCTCGATGAGGTGGGCCGGTTGGGCGGCGATGCCGGCCTCATCGCTGTAACGCGGAATGGCGAAATCGCGATGCCTTACAACTCGGAAGGCATGAAACGTGCGAGCGCGTCATCGGCGTCGGAGCTCGTCGTTACCACATTTGGCGAGGAGTAAAGCTTGAACCGCAATCCAGTAATCACTTGCGCCGTCACGGGTTCCGGCGACACGGCTGCCAAGCACCCGGACCTGCCAAAATCACCACAGGAAATCGCGACAGCCGCTATCGAAGCAGCGAAGGCCGGGGCAGCCATTGCGCACATCCATGTGCGCGAACCCGCCACAGGAAAACCGAGCCGGGACGTCGAGTTGTATCGCGAGGTTGTCGATCGGATTCGCCAGAGCGACACCGATGTAGTCATTAACCTGACGACGGGCATGGGCGGAGATTTATTCCTGGGACCCGACGACGATCCCCTGAATTTCACCGACGACACGGACTGCGTTGGCCAGATGGAGCGCATGGAGCACGTCGAGGCGCTCCTTCCAGAGATCTGTTCGCTTGATTGCGGCTCGTTCAATTACATGGGCCAGAACTATGTGTACGTGTCGACACAGACGATGCTCGAACTCGGCGCGAAACGGCTGCAGGAGATCGGCGTAAAACCCGAACTGGAAGTGTTCGATACCGGGCAGATCTGGTTCGCGAAGCACATGATCGACCAGGGGATCATTGATAGCCCACCCCTGTTCCAGGTATGCCTGGGGATTCCCTGGGGCGCACCGGCCACGCCGGGCGTATTCCAGGCCATGGTCAATGAACTGCCCGAAGGCTGTAACTGGACCGGCTTCGCAATTGGCGCGATGGAGATGCCAATCGTGGCGCAATCACTGTTGCTTGGTGGCAATGTTCGCGTCGGCCTGGAGGACAACCTGTACCTCGAGAAAGGGGTACTGGCGTCGAACGCTCAACTCGTCGACCGCGCCCGAACGATCGTGGAGGCAATGGGTGCTTCCGTGCAGACGCCCGCCGAAGCGCGCGCGACGATGGGATTGAAGACGCCATGATTTCCGTACACAAGAGCGTCGCTCACCCATGGCAGTGTGACGTCATGGGACACATGACCACGCGCTTTTACATGGCCATGTTCGATGATTCTTCCTACCACTTCCTGCATCACCTGTTCGGCTGGAACAGCGCACAGGATCCAGCCGGCAAATTCGGTTGGGTCGACGTCAGGCATTCCATCAACTACCTGGCCGAGGTCAATGCAGGCGATCTTCTCGAGGTTCGTGCGGAACTCGTCAAGGTTGGGGGCAAGTCGATGACGACGTTATTCGAGATGATTAATCTTGGTAGCGGCGATGTGGCCGCGACGCTCGAGGGTGTCATAGTATTATTCGACCTGAACGAGCGTTGCGCCGTCACCATTCCTGATGACATTCGCAAGACGGCGCAATCGCATGTGGGAACAGATTTCGTATGAGTGCAAATATGCAGCCGTTACCGGATATCATCGAGCCTCGTTGGTGGACGGGCAAGCTGCCAGTTGCGCCCGAGTCGTTCACAATCGACTGCAGCACTTACACGCTGGACGACAAAATGCTCAGCCGGGGCAGCGCCCTTGGCGACCGGATGAATGCACTTTTCGATGAGATCGGCCTTGTCTACCTGACCAACACCGGCCTGACCGATCTCGCCGACATGCGACGCGCCGCGAAGCTCGTCATGGAAAACGAGATGCGTTATGAAGCCGGTGCGAACCCGCGCAACGATCTCGAGCCAAACGTCTACGAGGTTGGCGCCCCGCTGCCAGCCTGGCTGCACTACCACCACGAGATGGCGTATGTCGGAACCAGCACGACGATGCTCGGCTTCCTCGCCAGGCATGCGGTGTCGGGCAAAGGCCAGACTTTTGTATCCGATAACGTCAAAGCAACCGACGCCATTCTCGCTACGGAATTCGGGCAAAAACTGAAAGAACTCGGTCTCTGTTATCACCGTGACCTGACCGACAGGGACGCCTTTGCCGGCACAGAGGAAATCGGCGTGTACAACCATTGGCAGCAATCGATGATGACGGACGACCCCGATGTCGCGGAGCAGTATGCGCGCGACCACGGCCTCGATACCGAGTGGGGACCGAACCGGCTGCTGAAGACGAGGTACTACGTGTCCGCCTACGAGTACTACCCGCCGCTCGATCGTAATCTCCTGTACAGCAGCGTCGCCGATGACGGCATGTGGTTCGACACCTGGCCCAAGGTGCAGCATTTGCCCTACGATCAACGACCGCTGAAGCTAACCTTCGGCGACTTGTCCGAAATGACCAGGGAGGAGAAAGCACTGTTTGTCGACATCTACGATCGCTACGGCATCCCGATCGACTGGAGCGTCGGCGACGTCGCTATCGTCTGCAACTGGCGCTGGGCGCACGGCCGGCCGAGCATTCATCTTGCGGAAAACGAACAACGTGAGCTTGGCGTGCTGATCGGCGCAGCTTTTGAGCGCGTTGGAGATCTCGACAATAAGTGGTAAATCAATGAACAGAACAAATTTCGCAATTGCTGCGATCGCAATTACCGCTGCTGCCAGCTGCTCGAGCGATACACCACCGGCGACCAGCGCTCCGGCCATGCCGCCGGTCGATGCGATCGCGACAGTGAACAAGGTCGCGGACGACTACTATGCCCACGTTATGTCCACGAATCCGGAGACGGCCTACTTTTCCGGCATTGAGTTGGATCGTCATGACGGCTTGCAAGACAACAGTCTGGCTGCGGGTGCCGCGAACGACGCGGCGATCGACGCAATGCTGGCCGAGTTGCGAAGCGTGCATAGCGACGCGCTGCTTGGCGATCCCGCCTGGATTACACAGGCGTACCTGTTGGAAGAACTCGAAGGAATTGTTGGCGTGCGCGTCTGCCGCACGGAAGTCTGGAACGTCAACCAGATGGGTGGCTGGCACTCAGGCTACTCACAGGTCGCTCAGCTTCAGCCGATTGGAACCGCGGAGCTGCGCGAACAATCGCTTGCACGCTGGTCGAAATTCGAGGCTTACATAGACCAGGAGGTGGGCAATCTCGGCGAAGGTCTCAAACTCGGCTACTCAGCGCCAAAGGCCGTTGTGCAGCGAGTCGTCGACCAGGTTGATGGATTATTGGCCCTCGAAACTGAGCAGTCACCATTCTATTCGCCTGCCGCTCGTGATGATGACGAGGCCTTTGCTGCTTCAACACGTGTGATTGTCGAGGAACAGATCGTTCCTGCACTGCGTCGTTATCGGGAATTTCTCGCCGGTCCCTACATGGAACGCGCGCGCGAGGAACTCCCGATTACCGCTAACCCGAACGGCCGCGAGTGCTACGACGCGTCTTTGCGGTCCTACACAACGCTCAATCGTTCGGCCGAAGACGTATTCGAGCTGGGCAAGCAAACCGTCGAAGCGAACAAGGCATCGGTCATTGAACTCGGCAAAGCAGCCTATGAACTGACCGATTTCACCGAGATCCTGCGACGCGCGAAATCCGATCCGACGGATCGATTTGTCGACCGGGACGAGTTGCTCGAATTCTCACGTGAGATGGTGGAACGCGCGGAAGCGGAAATGCCGAACTGGGTTAGCACGATGCCGCAGCAACCGGTCCTCGTGGTCCCGTTCGAAGAACACGAAGAAGGCACGGGCCGCTCCGCTCATTATCGGCCCGGCACTGACGAGCGGCCTGGCGAATACCGGATTCCTCTTTACAATCCACAAGATCAGTCTCGCGGTAACGCCGAAGCAACAGCGTTCCACGAGGCCTGGCCCGGCCACCACCTGCAGGTCGCATTCGCGAAGGGCATTGAGGGCCTGCATCCGGTCACTGAAATCATCTGGTTCTCCGGGCCCGGCGAAGGCTGGGCTCGCTACTCCGAAGCACTGGCCGAGGAAATGGGGCTGTATACGACAACGACCGGCCCGATCAAACGCCGCGCCTGGCCGGCTCGCGGCATGGTCGCGGACCCGGGTATTCACCTGTTCGGCTGGACCCGTGAAGAGGCCATCGAGTTCATGATGGAATCCGGTCGGTTCCCCGAATCGATGGGTGACCAGATGGTGGATCGAATCGCGATACTGCCTGGCCAGTTGACGGCCTACGACTCCGGCGGTCTCGAGATTCTCGCCTTACGCCGGCAAGCCGAGGAAGCGCTCGGTGAGGATTTCGATATCGGCGAGTTTCACGACCGCATTCTCGAAAACGGAACCATCCCGCTTCCGGCCCTGCGAGCACATATCGAGCGTTGGCTAGCGAAGCAGTGACCGGAAGCCGGCCCCGAATTCGGCGGCCAGCAACAATGGCAATACCTGGAACCAGCATTCTTGTCGGGTGGTTTCAGATGCCTTGTCCGGGCTTACTCTATGGGAAGTGCCGTCGTGTGCTTGGTATCCGACAGTACGATACTCGACGTGACCTCCTGGATGCCCGGCAACTGCGACAGCTTCTCGAAGAAGAACTGCTCGTAGGCCTTGATGTCCTCGGCCACGATCCGCAGCAGGAAATCGACATTGCCGAGCAGCACGTAGCAATCCATCACTTCGGGAAAGCTCTTCACGGCTTCGGCAAATGCGGACAGGTTACTGCGCCCATGTGAGGTAAGTTTCACATGGGCAAAGACCATGGTTGTCAGCCCGACCTTTTCGCGATCGAGTATCACGGGCTGGTCCTTGATGACACCTTCTTCGCGCAGCCGCTGGATACGCCGCCAGCATGCCGATTGGGACAAGCCGATGCGCTCGCCGACCGCCGACGCATTGATGCCGGACTCAGTCTGCAATAGACCAAGGATTTTGCGGTCGATATGATCGAGAGAAATAGCTTGCATACGCTATGCACTTATTTAATTAAAAGTGCATAGATTATGCTCTGTTTTGGACTTACATAAAAGTTTTTGCAAGTTTTATCGGGGTTTATCGCTGTATATTAGTCATTGAATGCAGCCTGACAAAGGGGATGACAATGGGCGTTTTCGACCACGCCGAATTCGATGATCACGAATCTCTGCATTACTTCTACGACGCATCGACGGGCCTGAAGGCCATTGTCGCGGTCCATTCGACCGCGCTCGGGCCGGCCGCAGGTGGCACGCGGCGCTGGAGCTACAGCAATGAGTCTGACGCCCTGACCGACGTACTGCGACTGTCTCGTGGTATGAGTTACAAGAATGCGGTGGCCGGTCTCAAGTTCGGTGGCGGCAAGGCTGTCATTCTTGCGAGCGAGGAAACGCCAAAATCTCCCGAACTGTTCCGCGCTTTCGGCCGCTGCGTTGACTCCCTTGGCGGCAGGTACATCACTGCCGAGGACGTCGGTTGTTCCACCGACGATATGCGCTACGTGCGCGAAGCTACCCAATTCGTTTCCGGACTCCCGCAGGACGCAGGTGATGCTGGTGGCGACCCATCACCCTGGACCGCACTCGGGTGCTTTGGGGGCATCGAAGCCGCCGTACAGGCTCGTCTCGGTGCGGATTCGGTCGCGGGCCTGCGCGTCGCTGTTCAGGGCGTTGGTCATGTCGGCTTGTATCTTTGCCGCCTGCTCCATGAGGCCGGCGCCGAGCTCGTCATCGCCGACGTCAACGGCGATAACCTCAATATGACGACGGACGCCGTGCCGGCAACTGTCGTTGCGCCATCCGAGCTCCTGTTCGCCGACGTCGACATACTGGCTCCCTGCGCGCTTGGCAACATCCTGACGTCGCACACAATCCCGAAAATCAAGGCTAAGATCGTCGCCGGTGCGGCCAACAACCAGCTATCCACCCCGGCCGACGGCATTCGCCTGGCTGAGCGCGATATCTTGTATGCACCTGACTACGTCATCAACGCAGGCGGTATAATCAGCGTTGCAGCCGAGTACTACGGTGAAGGTTCCGAAGAGGACGTTCGTAGCGACGTAGGCCGCATCAGGGATCGACTGCAGGGAATTTTCAAAGAAGCAAAAGAAACTGGAAGGCCGACGCACGAATTGGCCGATGAGCTCGCTCGCAAAATGGTTGCGGCAGCCCGCTAAACAACGGAGCGCTCCGAATGATTGAAAAATCGCGATTGCAAATACCGCGACCTACAGCTCGGCCCGGCGATGAGCCCGACTTCAGCTACCTGGATCTGTCGGCAGCCGGTGCCGTGGACAAACCGGCTATTGGCGCACGTACGCGCGATATCGAGTACCTGAGCAGTGGGCTCGTTCGCGTTCTGGACGACGATCACAGCGCCAAGGGCCCCTGGGATCCCAACCTCGACCCGGAGCAGCTTCAGATTGCCTTGCGTTGGATGATGCTCAATCGCGTGTTTGATGAGCGCATGTGGCAGATCCAGCGGCAGGGCCGTATTTCCTTTTACATGCAGGCACTGGGTGAAGAAGCGATTTCGATCGCCCAGGGCATGGCCCTGCGCGCGGGCGACATGTGCTTCCCGTCCTATCGTAACCAGGGCCTGTACATGTACCGCGGCATGAAGCTGGTTGACATGATGTGCCAGTGCCTCTCCAACACACGCGACATGTGTAAAGGCCGGCAGCTGCCGATCATGTATCACAGCAAGGAAGGCAACGTCTTCTCTATCTCGGGCAACCTGGCGACGCAGGTTCCGCACGCTGTGGGCTGGGCCATGGCGTCGGCGATCAAGGGCGAAGACGACATCGCTGCGACGTGGCTTGGTGACGGCAGCACAGCCGAAGCCGACTTCCACCAGGCGCTCACGTTCTCGGCGGTCTACCAGGCCCCCGTGATTCTCAATGTCGTCAACAACCAGTGGGCGATATCGACGTTCCAGGGCACAGCAGGCGGCCAGCGCCGCCCGTTTGCCGCTCGCGGACTCGGCCTCGGTATCCCGGGGCTTCGCGTCGACGGTAACGACTTTTTGGCGGTCTACTCCGCTACTCTCTGGGCGGCCGATCGCGCGCGGCGCGGTGGCGGACCGACGCTGATCGAACTGGTCACCTACCGTGGCGGCGCACACTCGACGAGTGATGACCCATCCAAGTACCGCCCGAAAGACGAGTGGGACAAGTTCCCGCTGGGCGATCCTGTGGAACGCCTGAAGCAGCACCTTATCGCGGAAAAGAACTGGAGCGACGCGAAGCACGAAGCACTCGAAGCGGAGCTTCGCGAAGAGGTCACGAGCGCGTGGAAGGAAGCACAACAATACGGCACGATGACCGAGGGTCCGTGGCTCGATCCGGCTACGATGTTTGACGACGTCTACGCGGAGGTGCCAACCCATCTTGTGTCGCAGCGTCGTCGCCTGCTCGAAATCCTGGACGAGGAGTAAGTCATGGCACAGATGAACATGATCGAAGCCATCCGCTCCGCTCACGATGTAATGATGGAACGCGACCCCTCTGTTGTCGTTCTCGGCGAGGACGTCGGCTATTTTGGTGGCGTGTTCCGCTGCACCGACGGTCTGCAACGCAAGTTCGGCGAACACCGCGTCATTGACGCACCAATCGCTGAAGGTGGCATCGTCGCCGCTGCGATCGGCATGGGTGTCAATGGCCTGCGGCCGGTTGCCGAAATCCAGTTCGCCGATTACATCTACCCGGGATTCGACCAGATCGTGTCAGAGCTCGCGCGTATTCGCTATCGCTCCTGTGGCGAGTTCTACTCCCCCGTGACAATCCGTACGCCGTGCGGCGGTGGTATTCGTGGCGGTCAGACACACTCGCAGTCGCCTGAGGGCATCTTTACGCACATCAGCGGTATCAAGACGGTCATGCCGTCGAACCCCTACGATGCGAAGGGCCTCCTGATTGCCGCAATCGAATCGGACGACCCGGTCGTCTTCTTCGAGCCGAAGCGCATCTATAACGGACCGTTCGATGGCGACCCGGAAAAGCCGGGTGTTTCGTGGGCATCGCACCCCAAAGGCGAAGTTCCCGACGGTTACTACACGGTGCCGCTCGGCACTGCCGAGATCGTGTCACCCGGCGATGAGTTGACGATCATTACTTACGGCACGCTCGTACACGTTGCAATTGCGGCCGCCCAGGCGACCGGAGTTGACGCTGAGGTTATCGACGTTCGCACGATGGCACCGCTCGATGTGAAGACGCTCGCTGACTCGGTCAACAAGACCGGGCGCTGTATGGTCGCGCATGAGGCGACGCGCTTTGGCGGTTACGGCGCGGAACTGGCTGCAACGATACAAAAAGAGTGCTTCTATAATCTCGAGGCACCCATCGGCCGTGTCGCCGGTTGGGATACGCCGTATCCGCATGCCTTTGAGTGGCAATACTTCCCTGGGCTGAAACGCATGTCAGCCGGCATCCGACGCGTCATGGAGGCGGAATGAGCGAGTACATTTTCAAACTACCCGATCTCGGTGAAGGCACTGTCGAGTCCGAGATTGGTGAGTGGTTCATCAAGGTCGGAGACCCGATCAAGGAAGAAGACATCGTCGGCACGGTCATGACAGACAAGGCCGCGGTTGAAGTTTCCAGCCCGGTCACCGGCAAGGTTGTGAAGCTTGCCGGCGAACCCGGTGACATCATCGCCGTGGGCGCCATGCTGGTTGTTATCGATACTGAGGGCACAGCAGACGAAGGTCGCACAACCGGGCCCGGCAATTCGGGGACAGTAGCCGTATCTGCTGAATCCGAGTCAAGTTCGGCGAAAGTCCCTGAAGCTGTTGAGTCCGCGCCAGATACGGTCACTGTCCCGGAACCCGAAACGGCGGAAACGGAGCCGGTCGCTGCCCCCGAGCCGATCGAACGTGCCCGCACGATGACCTCGCCGGCGATTCGTCGGCGCGCGAAGGAAGCAGGGATCGATCTCGCGATGGTGCCGGGTACCGGCCCTGGTGGCCGAATTGTTCGTAAGGATTTTGACCGCTACCTGAAAGCTCGCGCTGCTGGCGCGGTCGTCGCGGCCCCGACCTTACCATCGACCCGGGTTAAGGAAATCAAGATCATCGGTGTGCGGCGCATCATTGCCGAGCGCATGCAGTCGGCGAAACTCGAGATTCCGCATTTCGCGTATGTCGAGGAAATCGACATCACCGAACTCGAGTCGCTGCGCAAGCACCTGAACGCCAGGAAAGATGCCGCAGATCGCCTGACGGTGCTGCCGTTCCTTGGCCTTGCCCTGATCAGGACGCTGAGGGATTTCCCACAGTGCAATGTCACGCACGACAAGGCCCGCAACCTGCTTCTGCAGCACGAAGCTGTGCATGTGGGCATAGCAACGCAAACGACGGATGGACTCAAGGTTCCGGTGATCCGGCATGCCGAAATGATGTCGCTCGATGGTCTCGCCGCGGAAATTCGTCGCTTGTCCGATGCCGCACGCACCAACAAGGTCAAAAGAGAAGAGCTGACAGGATCGACAATCACGATCACCAGCCTCGGCAAACTCGGCGGCATCGCGTCCACGCCGGTGATCAACGCCCCGGAGGTCGCGATCATCGGAGTCAATCGCGCGGTTGAACGACCCGTCGTTTTGAACGGCCAGGTCCAGGTCCGCCTCATGATGAACCTGTCGTCCTCGTTCGATCACCGTTTCGTCGACGGCTACGATGCAGCGGCGATGATCCAGCGCATCAAGGAGTACCTGGAGCACCCGGCGACGATTTTCCTGCCATAATCAGAAGGGTGCCAGTCACCTTATTGATCAGGGGATACGTTGACGATGCAACTCACTTCTGTTCGGCTCGAACCTCCCTACCTGCTGTACCTGGGCGACACGCCCGACGATGATCATGCAAAGACCGGTCACGGGATCGCCTACTGGCGCCCCGAGCACTGCGCTGGCCAAATGCGACTTGGAGACTGTCCCGTAGATCTCGGCCTTCCCGAGATGTCGGTCGCCGATGCTGTCGATGCCGGCGTCAAGACGGTCATTATCGGGGTTGCCCCACTTGGCGGCCAGATTCCCGACCACTGGCTACCACAGCTCATCGAATTCGCCCGAGTCGGTATCGACATCGCATCGGGCATGCACAGCAAGTTGAAGTCAATGCCGGACCTTGTCGCCGCGGCTTACAAGGGTGGCAGCACACTGACCGATGTCCGAGTGCCGCCGGCAAACCTCCCGGTCGGCCAGGGGAAGCCGCGTAGCGGAAAACGCATCCTGACGATCGGCACCGACTGCGCTGTCGGCAAAAAATACAGTGCGCTGGCACTGCATCGTGAACTGGAACGTCGCGACTTCAAGGCGACTTTTCGCGCAACGGGCCAGACCGGCATCATGATTGCCGGAGAAGGCATTCCTATTGATGCGGTCGTTGCCGATTTCATCTCCGGCGCTGCCGAAGTCCTGTCACCGGACAACGATGACGATCACTGGGACGTGATTGAGGGCCAGGGTTCATTGTGGAACCCGAGCTACTCGGGCGTCACGCTGGGCCTGCTGCACGGCTCGCAGGCCGACGCGCTCGTTGTTTGCCATGATGCAGCCCGCACCAATATTCTTGACGTGTTCGGCGACTACCCGATTCCGGAACTCGACGAGGTCGTCGACGACGCGCTGCGCCTTGCACGCCGCTCTCGCCCGAGATGCTTCTGTGCCGGCGTCAGTGTTAACACGTCGACAATGACCGACTTTGAGCGAGAAGCTTATCTCGGCAAACTGCAGGATCACCTCGGTCTGCCTTGTGTCGATCCGGTTGCCACCGGCATGTCGCCCATCGTGAATTTCCTTCTGAAGCACGCGTGATGAAACGCAAGATATCCATACATACCGAGTCATGGCCCGCGATCACACCGTTTCGCATTAGCAACAACACGTGGGACGATTTCCCGTGCGTAATTTGCGAGACAGAACAGGATGGCGCCGTCGGTCGCGGCGAAGCGCTTGGCGTGTACTACCTCGACGAAACGCCTGAGTCGATTGCCGCCCAGCTCGAAGCGATCGCTCCCGAAATTGCCAATGGCGCGGATCGCCAAGGCCTGCTCGATTTGCTTCCTCCCGGCGGGGCACGCATGGCCGCCGACGCCGCGCTTTGGGACCTTGAGGCACAGCTCACTGGCCACACCGCCTGGTCGATAGCCGGGGTCGACGCCGGCCCGATAGAAACGGTTTTCACCATCGGTCTCGAAGACACACCCGAGGAGATGGCTGCCAAGGCAACAGCGGCCGCCGACATCTCCCTGTTCAAAGTGAAGCTCGGAGCGGATCGCCCGGTGGAGCGTATAGCCGCGATCCGCGAAGCAAGACCGGAAGCACGCCTCGTTGTCGACGTTAACCAGGGGTGGACGTTTACTGAGCTGCAGCGTTATGCAATCGAGCTGCACGCCCTGGGCGTC
>JAACFG010000089.1 GCA_009937605.1 Gammaproteobacteria bacterium
GCAACGAAGGGCTGCGGCGTCTTGCGTTCGCCAAAGCCGTAGACGACCAGACCTGCCTCACGAATACGGGCCGCGAGTGGCGTGAAGTCACTGTCTGACGAGACCAGGCAAAAGCCGTTCAGGTCGCCCGTGTGCAGGAGATCCATTGCGTCGATGATCAATGCGGAGTCCGTGGAGTTCTTGCCCTTCGTGTACGCAAACTGCTGCACCGGCTTGATCGCGTGAGTATGCAGCTCCTCTTTCCACTTCTTGAGCTGCGGCGTCGACCAGTCGCCATACGCGCGCTTCACGCTGGCCGTGCCGTAGCGAGAGACTTCCTCGAGCAACTCGTGAATGGGCGATGCCTGGGCGTTGTCCGCGTCAATCAGGACGGCGAGCTTGTCATTGGTGGTTGAATTCATCGTGCAGAGCCTTCTGTGTGGCTGGTAGTTTAGGTCACTGTCCCCTAATTAATGCCTCGATCATACGCGTTTTTACGGGGTCGCTTGCTCCAGCTTCTCGCTCGCCTCGAGCCACTCCCATTCGAGCGACTCGATGGTTGACTTGGTGGTGGCCTGGTCCTGGACCAATTGGGCGACTTCATCTTTTCGGTCCGGGTCAGTGTAAATCGACTCGTCAGCGAGGCGCGCCTCGAGCTTCGCCAATTCGGATCGGCTTGAGGCGAGCGCTTTGTCTATTTCCCGAACTTTGTCATGCAGTGGTTTGAGTTGCTGTCGCAGCCTGGCCTGCTCTTGTCGCTGCTGCTTCTTGTTGAGGCTCTTTGTCGGCGCGTCCTGCCACTTGGCGGCGGCCTGGTCTGCTTTGTCTTCCTGTTCCTTCAGCCACGCCGGGTAGTCGTCGAGACTGCGATTGAACCGGTCGACGATGCCATCGTGAACGATAAGCAGTTCGTCGCACACGCTTCTTAACAAGTGGCGATCATGCGAAATCACGACGAGCGCGCCTGTGTATTCTATAAGCGCGATACTCAAGGCCTGGCGCATTTCGAGATCGAGGTGGTTGGTCGGCTCATCCAGCAATAACAGGTTTGGGCCCTGGCGAATCATCAGTGCCAGAACCAGCCGTGCCTTCTCGCCCCCCGAGAACGGTGCAACCGGTTCGAAAATCCGCTCGCCACTGAAACCGAAGCGACCAAGATAATTGCGATGGTCCTGCTCGCGGTCGTCAGGCGCGAAGTCTCGCAGGTGATCGATCGGGCTCTCCTCCGGTCGCAGCAGCTCGAGCTGGTGCTGGGCGAAGTAACCAATCTTCGTGTCCTTGCTCAGAATCCGCTCACCCTTTAATAAGGTGCTACCGGTTGATAGCGCTTTGACAAGCGTCGACTTGCCGGCGCCGTTTACGCCGAGTAGCCCGATGCGATCTCCAGCCGAGAGATTCAATTCGATCTTGTCGAGAATCACGTCGTCGCCGTAGCCAACCGCTGCGTCCATCAGTCCAAGCAGGTGCTGCGGCTGCTTCTTTGGCTCCATGAAGTGAAAGCGGAACGGCGAATCGACGTGTGCGGCGGCTATGTGCTCCATGCGCTCAAGCATCTTGATGCGGCTCTGTGCCTGGCGTGCTTTCGATGCTTTGTAACGAAACCGGTCGACGTAGCTCTGAATATGCTTGATCTCTTTCTGTTGCCGGAGGTACATCGCCTGTTGCTGCGCGAGCTGTTCCGCGCGCAGCTTCTCGAACTGGCTGTAGTTGCCGGTGAACAGGCTGATCGACTCGTTCTCGATGTGCGCGATTCGGGTGCAGATCTGATCGAGAAAGTCCCGGTCGTGCGAGACCACGAGCAAGATGCCTTCGTAGCGTTTCAACCAGCGCTCCAGCCACAGGATGGCTGGCAGATCGAGATGGTTGGTCGGCTCGTCGAGCAACAGGATGTCCGAGCGGCACATTAGCGCACGTGCGAGGTTGAGTCGCATGCGCCAGCCACCCGAAAACTCCTTAACAGGTTTGGTGTATTCGTCGGCGGCGAATCCAAGACCGTGCAACAAGCGCGATGCGCGCGACTCGGCGGTGAAGCCGTCGATCGTCTCCATGCGCTCATAGAGAAGGTGTACGTCCGGTTTATCCGGGTCGGCCTCCGCTTGTGCAATGGCAGCCTGCACATCGCGCAATTCACGGTCGCCGTCCATGACATAGTCGACAGCAGCGCCGCTGCCGTGGGGACTTTCCTGCGCGACGTGTGCGATCTCGTCCTTGGGGTCGATGGCCAGCTCACCATCGTCCGGCTCCAACTCCCCGAGGAGCATTGCGAACAGGGATGATTTGCCACTGCCGTTGGCACCGATCACGCCCATGCGTTGTCCGGCATGAATCTGGAAGCTGGCGTTTTCGATCAGAACCTTGCGGCCACGCCGAAGCGCGATGTTGGTGAGGGCGAGCATGACCGGCGCGATTATAGGTCACGCCCGGTCCGGGCGACAGGCGCTATACTGGCGTAACCAACATTACGGACGGTCGAACAATGAGTTTGCAGCAAGATTACCTACAAATGCGGGTGCTCGAATTGGCACCACAAGTCTATGTATGCGGGCAGTTATTCGAGACCGACCTGAAGCTTATTGCGAAACAGGATGTCCGCAGCATCGTGAACAATCGTCCCGATGGGGAAATGCCTGGCCAGCCGGCGTCGGCCGATCTGGCGAAGGCCGCCGAGGAGCTCGGCATGACCTTCGTGCATTTTCCGGTGGAATCGAGATCCGTCAGCAAAGAGGCCGCCGAGGAGTTCGCGAAGGTCTGTAGTGAACTTGAAAGGCCCCTCCTCATCTTCTCTGCATCCGGTGTTCGCTCGACAAAAATATGGGAAATGTCCGAGTAAGTGATACAGTTCGCGCCCCTTCGCGCCACTGGCCACTCCCATGAGCAAACCCAAGTCCGAAACCCCGTCGTTTCGTGAGCTGAAGCTCGCCGCACCCCTGGTAAAGGCGCTTGACGAGATTGGCTATGAAACGCCCTCGCCCATCCAGGCGCAGGCGGTACCGCACCTGCTGGACGGGCACGATCTGCTCGGCCATGCACCAACCGGTACCGGCAAGACCGCGGCTTTTGCCCTGCCACTGCTCTCGCGACTCGATATGCAGAGCAAGCACATCCAGATAATGACGCTCACACCGACGCGCGAACTCGCGATCCAGGTGGCCGAGGCATTCCAGCGCTACGCGAAACACATCAAGGGATTCCACGTCCTGCCGATCTACGGCGGACAAGAGTACTCCGGGCAGATTCGCCAACTGCGCCGTGGGGTGCAGGTTGTTGTGGGCACGCCCGGGCGCGTCATGGATCACATGCGCAAAGGCACGTTGAAACTCGACAAGCTCCAGGCACTCGTGCTCGATGAGGCGGACGAGATGCTGCGCATGGGCTTTATCGACGAGGTCTCGTGGATTCTCGAGCAGACGCCGGCCGATCGCCAGATGGCCTTGTTCTCGGCAACCATGCCGAAGGAAGTGGAACGCATTGCGCGGAAGCACCTGAACAAGCCGCGCGAAGTCTCGATTAAGGCGAAAACGGCGACCGCCGAGACTATCCGGCAGCGCTATTGGCAGGTGAGTGGCTTCCACAAGCTGGACGCGCTGACCCGAATTCTCGAAGTCGAGCCTTTTGACGCGATCCTGATGTTTGTGCGTACCAAGACAGCGACCAGTGAACTCGCAGAGAAGCTGGAAGCACGCGGCTACAGGGCCGCGGCCATGAACGGCGACATGGCGCAGGCGCATCGCGAGCAGACGGTGGAAAAACTAAAGAAGGGCTCGCTCGATATCCTGGTTGCGACTGACGTTGCTGCTCGCGGCCTTGATGTCGATCGCATCAGTCATGTCGTCAACTACGATATTCCCTACGACACCGAAGCCTATATTCATCGCATCGGTCGAACGGGCCGTGCCGGACGCAAGGGCGAGGCAATCCTCTTCGTAGCTCCACGCGAGCGCCGCATGTTGTACGCGATCGAGCGTGCCACGCGCCAGAAGATCGAACGGCTCGAACTGCCAACAACCGAGACTGTTAATAACAAGCGCATCGCCGATTTCAAACAAAAGATCACCGATACACTCGCGCTTGGTGAGCTGGCTTTCATGCAGAACCTGGTCGAACAGTACCGCAACGAGCACGACGTACCCGCGCTCGACATCGCGGCAGCGCTGGCGAAGCTGTCCATCGGCGACAAACCGTTGTTGTTAGCCGCGGACAAGGACCGCAAGGCACGACGTCTCGAAGAGAAAGCAACCCGCGCCAAAGATGGCAAACCGCGCAACAAGGGTCGTCGCGACCAATCACTGCCGGAGCCTGATGCCGATAAGCAGCGTTACCGCATCGAGGTTGGCCACGAACACGGCGTGAAACCGGGCAACATTGTCGGCGCCATCGCCAACGAGGCGGGCTTGGACGGCGAGCACATCGGTCATATCGAGATTGACCAGCAGTTCAGCCTGGTCGATCTGCCGCGGGGTATGCCCAAGGACATCTTCATGGACCTGAAGAAGGTCCGGGTCTGCGGCCGACCAATGAGGATCAGCCTGGCCGGCAAGCCGGAGAAACCCGGCAAACGCGATAAGATCGGAAAGCCCAAGTCGAAGAACCCTACGCCGAAGAACCCAAAGTCGAAGAACCCGAAGGCAAGGAAACGCAAGCCGCCCAAACGCTAGAGCTGCCCAATGGCCACTGAACAGGAATCCAACGCCAGCTTCTTCACGCGCTTTCTTGGCGTGTTCGTCTATAGCCGGCGGGCGCTGGAGCTGGTGTGGACGACGAGTCGTGGCCTGACGATAACCCTGGCTGTTCTGACACTGATCGCGGGCGTGCTACCGGCCGTGATTGCCTACATTGGGCAACTCATCGTCGATGGTGTCGTCGCAGCGATGACGGAAACTGACCCCGATAAGTCCTACGTCCTGTCGCTGATTGGTCTCGAGGCACTCGTTGTTATTGCGGTTGCCGCCAGCCAGCGCGGACTGTCGGTGAGCCAATCGTTGTTGCGTGCCCTGCTCGGCCAGCGTGTCAATGTCATGATCCTGGAAAAGGCGCTGACCCTGCAGCTTGCCAACTTCGAGGACTCGGAGTTTTACGACAAGTTGACGCAGGCGCGGCGCGAAGCTTCAAGCCGCCCGCTCAGCCTTGTGAATCGAACGTTTGGCCTGGTGCAAAACGCGATCTCCCTCACCAGCTACGCCGTGTTGTTGTTCGCGTTCTCACCGTGGGCAGTCGTTATCCTGATCGCGGCCGGCCTGCCCTCGTTTCTTGCCGAGGCAAAGTTCTCCGGCGACGCGTTTCGACTGTTTCGCTGGCGCTCCCCGGACACGCGCATGCAGATGTATCTCGAAACCGTTATCGCTCGCGAGGACAGTGTTAAAGAGGTCAAGTTGTTCGGACTCGGCCCACGACTTCTGCAACGCTATCGGGACATCTTCAGGAAACTGTTCACAGAGGACCGTCGCCTGACCCTGCGTCGCGATGGCTGGGGATTCGTCCTCGGGCTGTTGTCGACAAGCGCGTTCTACGGCGCCTACGCGTGGATTGTCATCACGACGATCAATGGCGGCATTACGCTGGGCGCGATGACGATGTACCTGGTTCTGTTTCGCCAGGGGCAGGCCGCGGTTAGCGCAAGCCTGTCGGCCATCAGCGGCATGTACGAGGACAACCTGTATCTTTCCAATTTATACGACTACCTGGGACAAGCTGTACCGTCGCGCCAGGGCGAAGCGACGCACGGGCCGGAGCCTGAGCGCGGCCTCGAATTCCGAAACGTGTCGTTCGCGTATCCGGGCTCGAAGACCAAGGCGCTCAACGATGTCAGTTTTCAAATCGAGCCGGGCCAGAGTCTGGCCCTGGTTGGCGAAAACGGCTCGGGCAAGACCACCCTGATCAAGCTGCTTACTCGACTGTATGAACCCACCGAAGGCAGCATCATCCTCGACGGACTGAATCTTGCGGACTGGGATGTCGATGCCTTGCGCCAGCGGACCGGCGTTATCTTCCAGGACTTCGGTCGGTACCAGTTCTCGGTCGGCGAGAACATCGGCGCCGGCGATGTCCGCCACATCGATGACGCCGATCGTTGGGCGGAAGCCGCCGAGACCGGCATGGCAGCCCCGTTCATTGAAGACATGCCCGAAGGCTACGACACACAGCTGGGTCGCTGGTTTAAGGGAGGTCGGGAGTTGTCAGGAGGTCAATGGCAGAAGATTGCACTTTCTCGCGCGTTCATGCGCAGCGACGCCGATATCCTGGTACTCGATGAGCCTACCGCGGCGATGGACGCGGCATCCGAGGCGGCGATCTTCGATCACTTTCAGTCCCAGAGTGGCACCAAGATGACGATCCTGATTTCGCATCGTTTCTCGACCGTGCGCGCGGCGGATCGAATCATCGTCATCCACGATGGCAAAATACTGGAACAGGGCAATCACGAAAGTCTGCTTGCAGAGAACGGCCAGTACGCTGGTTTGTTCAGGTTGCAGGCGAAGGGTTACCAATGACCCGCATCGAAGGCTAGACCGGGTCCAGACGGGATTGAAATCTGGCACGAATTGACAATCGTCGGCACATAGACAGCGCTAAAATTCGCGCAAATGTCACAGCTCAATTCCAATCCACGCGAAGAACCACGCACGGGCAAGGACCTGATTAACGCGACCGTACCGTTCGCGAAAGAATCGGTCAGAACCAGCTGGCTGCAGGTCGGCTCAACCTTCACGATGCTGGTCGCGGCGCTGCTTGGCGCCGGCCTCGCTCCCTGGTGGCCACTGCAGTTGATGTTCTCGCTGCTCTCGGCCCTGTTGATGGTCCGCAGTTTTATTTTCTACCACGACTACATGCACCGGGCGATCCTGGTGCGCTCGCGCGTCGCCTGGTTCCTGTTCAGAGTCTACTCGGCCCTGTCGCTGACGCCGCCGAGGTCCTGGAAGGACACGCACAACTATCATCACGGCCACGTTGGCCAGCTGGATGACTCGGGTACCGGCGCGTTCCCTGTCATGACGACGAAGGATTGGGCGCAAGCATCCTGGACGACGAAGGCCAACTACCGGATCACGCGGCATCCGCTCACTGTGCTGGCAGGCTACCTGACCATCTTCCTCTTCAGCCTCACACTGCTGCCATTCATTAAGGATCCGGCACGCAACTGGGGCGGGTTGGTTTCGCTGGCCGGCCACGTGGGCCTTATTGCGGCGCTATGGATTTTCGGTGGTTTCAGCACGGCCTTCTTCGTCATGTTCCTGCCGATAGCGGTCGCTTCGACGCTGGGCAGTTACCTGTTCTTTGCCCAGCACAGCTACAAAGGAATGAAGATCCTGCCGGAAGAGACCTGGAGCTACCATGAGGCAGCGCTCGAATCGTCGAGCTTCATGCAGCTCAGCAAGGTCATGCACTGGTTCACCGGGAATATCGGTTTTCACCATGTCCATCACCTCAACGTGCGGATACCGTTCTACCGTCTGCCCGAAACGATGGACGCCATCCCGGAACTGCAGTCACCCGTGATTACATCACTGAAACCCCGCGACATTCTCGAGTCCTTCCGCTGCTGCCTCTGGGACGAAGACCGGCAGCAGACCGTAACCTACCGTGAGGCAGCGCGCCTGGCGGCTTAAGCGCTAGAAGAACCTCGCAATACTCAACTGCGCGTAGTCGTCCTGCTGCAGCCAGTACGTTGCATCGCCCTGCTCCGCACCGGAGAAAGCGCGAACACGCAGTTCCACGAACCAGTCCTCGCCAAAGCGCCTTTCGGCCTCGATATTGACGAAGGTTTCGCCCGTCCGGACATCATAGGAAACGCCGGCGAGCACCGCGGTGTCCTGCACGTCGTTCAACGCGAAACGCGTTCCAAGAAAGACGTCGTTGTCGGCGATCGTGATGGGTTCCAGTTCATTACGTCCGTCGTACTGGTACTCGAGCAGTAGTCCGATGTCGGCCGATGATTCACTGACCTGGTAGAACGTGTACTCGAACCCGCCTACGGCGGCTGCGAATGTGCTCACGTAGCCATCGCGTGCGATGGCTTCCAGCTTCCACAGCCACGCCTCTGACGTGTACTGCAGGTCCAGCCCAACCTGGTCGATCAGGTCGTAGACCGGCAGTAGCGACTGCCCGTCATCTGCCGCTACAAATCGCGGTTCGCGGCTCGTGCCGGAGAACGCGTACAGGCCAATGTCGACGTCGCCGAAGTAATGGCTGTAGCGCAGTGCGAAGTCGACGTGACTCTCTCGACTCGACGACTCGTACTGCGCGCGGTCGGTGTCGATCGGCAACTGCGGCCGGAACCGTCCGTCGACGCCGGCGAACGTACGTTCACTGAAGTACGGCATGACGAAGGCACTGATCTCACCCCAGTCCCGTTGCAGCGCGAGGCTGACCATCGGCTGGCCGAGCTTGTCCTCACCATCGATGTCGCCGGCAAAGTCGGTCTGGTTGATGATGTCCACGAGGTGCACCGACTCGGTCACACCCCAGAACACGGTGTTGCTGCCAACGAGAATCTCGTAGTCCCTGCCCTCGTAGGCCCAGTAGGCTTCGTGGAGATCGACGAGCGAGCGGTCGCTGTCCGTGGCGTCCCAGCGCAGGTACGGAATAAGCGAAGCCCGCTGGTTACCTTCTTCACTACGCCAGCGAAACTCGGTCGTCGAGACGAGCGTGCCCTGCAGGGCCTGATCATCCTGACCTATCCAGGCAGGGTCGTTCCAGAACGCCCGCACCTGCAGCTCGATGCTGCCCGAAACGTCCACCTCCTCGCCGCGCGCGGGGGAGACTGCGAGGAACTGTGCGGCGAGGAGGAGGAAAATTGTGAAGATACGCATGTTCTTTACCTCAGGCGGCTGAGCCGTCCCTTGACGAAGTCGTTCTCGGCCAGACCGGTCCCGAATTCATAGGTGCCATAGAGCAGGTCCGTCTGCTTGTTGGTCTGCACGTTGCTCATCGTCAGCTTGTGGGCGCGCCAGATACCTTCGTAGTTACGGTAGTCGCTCATCTCGAGCACCTTGAGCAGATCGCCGCGGCGATCGTAGAACTCGACTTTGCGAATCTGGTAATCCGTCTGGTCAACCCACGACACCTGCTTCGTGTAGCCCGAGTTCTCGTAGCGCGGTGCGCGCTCGAGTACGTCGCAGGTCAGGTCACCGCACGGCACTTCGCCAACGTAGGTGTAGTCGAACTTGTTGAGCTCGATCGCTGTGAAGTCTTCGAACGCGAACTCCGAGCCCACGAACGGACCGGACTTGTTGGACGAGGAAATGCGCTTCACGCGTTTTAATGCTGGCAGGTACAACCACTGGTCGTCCGGATCGAGAATCTTGGCGTGCGACAGCAATGCCGTCCCCTCGATGTCGCGGGGTGTGTCGAACACGACCAGGCTCTTGTCACCGACAGACTCGTCGGGCTTTTCGAGCGTCGCTATACGCAGGGAGCGCGAAGACTCCTGCCCGGCCGCGTTACGCAGGACCATCTGCAGTTCCACTTCACTGTCGCCAAAGCCGACATCCGTGCGGTCCGAGCGGGCTGCGATTTCGAAGCCGCGCATGTCGTCAGCGGCGTATACGGCACCCGTGACGCCGAGCAAAGCGCCGACGACGAGTGACCAGATAACAATCTTTTTGCAGTTCATTGTTCTATCTCCTTAAACAAAAGTGTCTATGCGGGTGACGACAACAGCTTGGTGTCGTCAGCCAGTTCGGGTTGTTCCTTCTTGCGGCCGAGCAACAACAGGGCCGGCAGGAACAGGAAGTCGAGAATCAACGCGCCAACGATCGAGAGGATCGTCATCAGGCCGAGGTCGCCATTCATCTTGAATGCCGACGTGGTCATTACGAGGAAGCCGGCCGTCAGGATGATGGTGTTAACAACAATGGCGACACCGACATTGCGGAACGCGTAGCGAATCGAGTCTTCGACGGTGAGCAGTTTCTCGTCACGGGCGCGCACGTACTTCGAGAGGAAGTGCACGGTGTCATCGACGATGATGCCGAGCGAGATCGACGCGACCGTTGCCACCGAGAAGCCAACCTCGCCCACGAGCAGTGCCCAGGCGCCAAACGTGGTCAGGATCGGCAAACCGTTCGGTACGAGACTCAAGGTGCCGAGCCGCACGGAGCGCAGCGCAAACATCATGATGAACGCGATGGCAGCGATAGCGAGCAGCGTGCCCACGACCATGTTCTGCATGTTGCGTTCACTGATGTACGTGAACATCACGGCCGCACTGGTCGGCTTGGCGTGCATGTAGGTCGGCAGGTTGTCTTTCATAAACGCGTCGACGCTGTCGAAGAATTCGCGAGTCTCGGCGGACGTCGCTTCCTCGATCGTGGCGGTTACACGCGTAGCCGACTTGTCGATGTTGATCCGGTCGTTGAGATCCAGTCCGTACGGTAACGAGAGCTCATAGAGCAACAGGTACTGCGCGGACAACTCGCGATCCGCAGGAATGCGGTAGTAGCTCTCGTCGTCGCCGTGCATGTTGCGATTCAGGCGCTTCATGATGTCCGACAGCGAGTAGACGTGGGTCACGTGCTCCTGCTCGCGCATGAACGCGGTCAGGTTTTCGAGATGGCCCAGGTACTCGGGCTCACTGATGCCGCCGGGGCCATTCGCCGGGATCGAGAACTCGATCGGGTACAGGCCAAAGTGGTTCTGCGCCTCGTCCGAGTCCACGCGGAAATCGATACGCTCATCGAAATACTCGACCCACTGGTCGTTGAAGTTCAGCGTCGGGATAAACGCGATCAGGACAAGCGCGGGCAAGCCTACGCCAACGAGCAGCCCGCGGTAACGGCGAATCACGAACTCGGCCAGGCGGTCCATCGTGCGCTGCGACCATTCGGCGCCCGCGTCTTTCTTCACGCGGTACGGCAACAGGCTGAGTGCCGCCGGCAATACGGTCAGCGAGAAGATCCACGCGGCACCGATGCCCACGGCCGTGATATTGCCAAGGTGCCAGTATGGCGGCGAATCGGAAAAGTTGAGCGACAGGAAGCCGACGATCGTCGTTAGTGACGTGATCGATACGGGCAGGAAGTTGATGCGTACAGCCTCCACCAACGCTTCTGTTTTGGACATGCCGTCGCGCATCAGGCCCTTGAGCGACATCAGGATATGTATCGAGTCGGCCACGGCCAACGTGAGAATGACGATCGGCGCCGACATAGCGATGGGCGTCAGCTTGATGCCCGCGAAGCCTGCTGCACCCATGCCGACGATCGTCGACAGCATGATTACGATCAGCGTTGAGAACGTCGCGGTCAGTGAGCGAATGATCAACCAGGTGAGCACGAAGATAACGACGAACATGAGCGGCATCAGCGTGGCGCCATCGGCCATGCCGGTTTCTGCGAATGCGTTGTTGAGCATCGAAACGCCCGTCAGGTGAATCTCCAGGTCGGGGTACTTCGCTTCGATGTCGGCTTTGAGCCCACGGGCGTATTCCACGGCCTCGGGTACCTCGGTGAATTCCTTCTCCGGGTACTGCAGCACGACATTGATCGCCGTGACGTCGGCATCGGCAGTCAGGATCTGGTTGCGGATTAGCGGTTCATCGAGCGCCACGTTGCGGCGTTTATCGAGAATCGAATCCTCGAGGCCCGCGGAGTCGCGCACGAGATCTTCGACGACGAGGTCATCCTCGACCGCGTAGGTGTGCTGGAAGTTACTGACGGAATCGACGCGAATCGTGTACGGAATCTGCCAGGCCGCATCGGTCAGCTCTTCAACCGCTGCCAGCGTGTCGCGATCGAACGCGGCGCCGGCCTGTGGCTCAACGACGAAGAAGAAGTTGTCGTTCTTCGTGTAGGTATTCTGCAGCTCTTCGAACGCCTGCAGCTCGGGGTTGGCCTCCGAGAAAAACACCCGGTAGTTGGTGGAAAACTCGAGATGCCGCGCTCCCGATCCGATCAACACGGCGATCAGCACCGCGGCCAGCAGAACCAGGCCCCGGTGACGAATAACTCGCTGAGTCAGTCGCGCCGCGAATCGGTCTATCGCCTTGAAATACGTACCCATTGCTCTCTCTCCGGTCATTACTCTTCGTTACAATTCTTTACTGATTGGTCATAAATAGGACAAAAAAAATGTCACACCCAGGCGTTGATGATGTCGTGCAGCGCCTCGCGTATATCCTTGGCGGGCACGAAGCCCTTCACGAGCGCGGCACCCCCGGCCAGGGACATCATGAGCTGCTGCGCCAGTTTGTGCGGCTCTGTTTTTGAACTGATCTCGCCCGACTCTTGTGCTTTGTCGATCAAATCAGCCATCACGTGCAGGCGCTGTCCCGCGAATCCCTGCAGTGTCTTGCGCACTTCGGGGTCGTGCGGGGCCAGCTCGACCATCGAGTTGATCATCATGCAGCCCTTCTCGCTTCCCGCGTCCTCCATGATCTTGTCGATCGCCGCCCGGATATTCTCGAGCGGCGTATTCGTCTCGTTCATCACCGCGGCCGTCTCGTGAAACTCCGAGTCGGCGTAATGCTTGAGTGCGCTCATGAACAGGGAATGCTTGTCGCCGAAGGCTTGGTAGAGGCTGCCCTTGTGCAGGCCCGTGCAGGAACACAGGTCCGCCATCGATGTGGCCTCGTAGCCCTTGGCCCAGAACGCATCCATGGCCGCCTCGAGAGCAGCTTCCTCGTTGAACTCACGAGGCCGTCCTACGGACCGCGATGTCGACTTCTGTGCCATATCCACGTCAATTTATGAACGAACGGTCGTGAATATAATACTGATCGGTCAAGAATGCAAGGGGGGGGTCAGGAATACGTCCGCTTGAGCCGGCGGTTACCCAGGGAGATCGGCGTTGATTTCTGTTTTGGCTCCCTGACAGGCTTGCCGACGAAGTATCCCTGCGCGAGATCGACTCCGAGCTCCTCGAGCAGGGCCAGCGACTCGGCATCCTGGACGTACTCAGCAATAGTCTTCATCCCCGCTTC
>JAACFG010000090.1 GCA_009937605.1 Gammaproteobacteria bacterium
GCATCGGTCATTTACTGAGACTATCGAAGTGCATTGTCGATCGCTATTGCTTTAGAATCGGGACACGCTTATCTGACCAGGTACGGAGACAGGTTTGTCAGATGCAGTCGACCGAGGTATTACGGTCACAGAGATAGCAGCGATGGGCCAGCCCATCGATGTGTCGCCAGAAACCACGGCCGCATTTGTCGGCCGTGCGCTTCGTGGACCCCTAAACACTCCCGTTCTCGTAAAAAGTTTTGGCGAGTTCTGCCGTCGCTTTGGCGATGTATGGACGCGGTCTAGCCTGGGTCCGGCCGTAAGGCAGTTCTTCGAACACGGTGGAAAACGCCTGTACGTTGTGCGTGTCGCGAATAATGCGCGAGGTGCGATGATCTGCCTGCCGGCGAGCGGATCGGCGCTGGTCCTGCGCGCCCTCGAGCCCGGCTCAACAGAACTCATTCGGGCGGCTGTCGACTACGACGGCATTGATGAAAGTGACGACGAATATTTCAATCTCACTCTCCAGCGCATAAATCCGGTAAACGGGCTGGTAGACGACCAGGAGTTGTTTCGCCGATTGTCGTATGTGGAGGGCTCCGAGCAGTTCGTCGGCGACGCCCTTTTGACATCGACGCTGGCGCGGGTCGAGCATCCGTACCCGTCGCATCGCCCGGAAAGCACGATGGATAACAACGGCGGCCAGGGATCGGCGTACATCGAGCCAGTGCAGGTCGGGACGGATGGCACGGAGCTATCGGATTACGACCTGGTTGGTTCGCGTCCGGAGCGTCTCGGCCTATTTGCGCTGGAACAGATTGAACGCTTCGATGTCCTGTACCTGCCACCGCCCGGAAAAGGTATCGATACCGGTCCGGCGGCCATACTTGCGGCCGAGCTTTTTTGCAGGGAGAGACGTGCGATGTTGATCGTCGATCCACGCGCAGAGTGGACGACGGCCGAGGCGGCGATCCAGGGTGTTCGGGATCTTGGCTACGCGAGCCCGAATATGCTCGGCTACTATCCACGAGTACTGAAACATCGCAGCGACGACATTGCGCGCCCTGCAGGTGGCGCTCTTGCAGGCCTGTTGTGCAAACAGGATCGAACCTACGGACCCTGGCACGACATTAATCAGCAGGGCATGGGGCTGCACCGCCGTTGGCTACCAGCGGTTGCGATTGACGAGGACGATGCTCTGCAGCTCGGCCGCGCCGGCCTCAACGCAATTACGCCCGGGCCGGCTGGTCGTGCCCGGCTGATGGGCGCCGTCACGATGGGCAGGGGTAGTGAGGCACACCGCAAGTTCGCGCAATTGCCAGTGCGCCGTTTCTGCCTGCAGATCATCAACGCCATCGCCGGTGCCGCCAAATGGGCAGTGTTCGAGCCCGGTGATCGAGATCTTGCGAGACGCGTTTGTGCGCAGATCACTACCTATTTCCATTGCCTTGACGATCTCGGCGCGTTCGCCGACAACCGCTTCGTCGTTGAGTGCGACGCCGGTGTCAGCAAGCGTCATGATAGTAAAGAGCATGGTGTGACAATCTTGTTGGTATTTCACCCATTGGCGTGCGACGAGCCTGTCTCTTTGACGCTGCACCTGACCGCGGCCGGCTGCCGTGTCGGCAGTACTGCGTTTGCACCGACCATCGAGAATTGCGCCTGAACCAACGGGGCCCGACCGGGTCTCTCTATAAACGATTAATCCGGGGAATCCAGATGAAACTAACAGGAACATCCGTCCTGGCTGCCGTCCTTCTACTGGCTGCTTGTGGTGGCAGTGAGGGTCCGGCCACCACGGAGACCGTCGACGCAGGCGCACAGTTGCACGCGTTGTTCGATGAACACTTCGAACGCAATCTTGAGTTGAACCCGATGAGGGCTACATTCGTCGGCGACAATCGTTACAACGATCGCATGGCGAACAGTTACGGTCCGGAATACCGGGCTGCGGACCAGGCCATGGACAGGGAGTTCCTGCAGCGGCTACTCGAAATCGATCGCGAGCAGCTTGGCTACCAGGACCAGCTGAGCTATGACCTATTCCTCATCAACCGCGAACAGTCGCTTGAGAGTTACGAGTACCCGTCCCACCTGCAGCCGATCAACCAGTTCCGTTCGGTCACGAATTCCTTTGTGCGCTTGGGCAGTGGTGCGGGCGCGCATCCGTTCGACACGGTTAAAGACTATGACGATTTCCTGTCCCGCGCCGACGATTTTGCGGTCATCATCGATCAGCTCGTCGTCAATATGAGAGAGGGGATGCGTGAGGGAGTCGTACAGCCCCGTATCTTGATGGAAAAGCTGCAACCGCAGATCGACGCACACATTGTTGAAAATGTTGAAGACAGCATGTTCTACAAGCCGGTTACGAACATGCCCGAGGACTTCAGTCCCGAGGATCGCGTGCGCCTGACCGCGGCGTACGAAGACAAGATCATGAACACGATCGTTCCGTCGTACCAGAGGATCAGCAACTTCGTTGGTGATGACTATCTTGCTACCGCCCGTGAGACGGTTGGTCTCTACGCGCAGCCGAACGGCGTGTCGTGGTATGAGTTCATGGTGCGCCTGCGTACCACTACCGACATGACACCGGAAGAGATTCACCAGGTTGGCCTCGACGAAGTTGCTCGCATCCACGGCGAAATGCACGGCGTCATGAAAGAGGTTGGATTCGAAGGGGACCTGAAGGACTTCTTCGAGTACATGAACTCGGATCCGCAATTCTTCTTCGACGAGCGCGAGCAGTTGATCCAAGGCTACCGGGACATGTCTGATCATATCGCGGAGCTGTCCACGGAACTGTTCGAGATCTTTCCGAAGTCCGATTTTGAAGTCCGAGCCGTAGAGCCGTTCCGAGAGAAATCGGCGTCTGGCGGCTCCTACCAGGCGGGTACGCCGGATGGCTCCCGTGCCGGAATTTTCTATGCCAACGCGTATGACCTGAGCGCTCGTCCGAACTGGGCGATGGAGTCGCTGTTCCTGCACGAGGCGATTCCCGGGCATCATTTCCAGATTATGATTCAGCGCGAGAATGAGGATCTGCCCGACTTCCGCCGCTTTGGCCGTTTTACAGCCTTCTCTGAAGGGTGGGGCCTGTATGCAGAATCGCTGGGCAAGGAAATCGGTGTCTACACGGATCCCTACCAGTACTTCGGCGGCCTCAATGCCGAGCTATGGCGCTCGATACGGCTTGTAGTCGATACCGGGATTCACGCCAAAGGTTGGTCGCGTCAGCAAGTACTCGATTACATGTATGAGAATTCCGCGGTTGCGGAGGCACGTGCCGTTTCCGAAGCGGAGCGTTTCATGGCCATCCCGGGGCAAGCGCTTGCCTACAAGATTGGCCAGTTGAAGATTCGCGAAATTCGTGACAACGCGGAGGCCAGGCTCGGAGACCAGTTTGATGTCAAAGCCTTCCATACCGAGGTACTACGTGACGGGCCGATGCCGCTTTCGATGCTGGAAACCAAGATCGATCGCTGGATAGACACACAGATCTAGGCGCGCCGCAGCGCGCGGCATTCGTGTAACCTGTCGGCATGAAACTCGATCGGTTCATCCGGGTCGCGATTGCGGTCGTCGTTCTGCTCGTCTTCATCGTGGCGACGGGCGCGCTGCTGTTTATTTCGGAAGCGGCGCTTAACGTCTGGGACCGGCTGAAAGCGGGACCCCCGGCGCTGCTCTACGCCTATGTGAGCGTCATGCTGCTCCTGGCGGTCACGGCTCTGTGGCTGATCTGGCGCCTCGTCGTTCGTCGCAGTATCGCACCGGCAAAGACGCTCTCGTCGGAACCACTATCGAGAGACGATATCGAATCCCGCTTGCGCGAAGCAGAGGCAAGCGGTGTCGATGTTAGCGCGGCGCAGGCCGAGCTTAAGGAACTCGCGGCGCGCAGCGACAGTGTCCAGCTGTGTTTTTTCGGCGAGGTTAGCTCGGGCAAGAGTTCACTCATCAAGGCGTTGGTGCCTGAGGCCAACGTGGTTGTCGACGTGGTCGGCGGATCAACCGGCGACGTCCGCCACTATCGCTGGCGAGACGATAGTGGTACCGAAATTCTGCTGACGGATGTCCCGGGTATTGGCGGTGGTGCGGATGGACACACTAAGGTCGCGGCAGAAGAGGCTAAACGGGCCAGTGTCGTCCTGTTCGTTTGCGACAGCGACCTCACACGTTCCGAAGCCGCTTCGATCAAGTCATTACTTACATTTGATAAACCGCTGGTGATCGTCCTGAACAAGGTCGACCGTTTTTCTGCCGACGAACAGGCCGCGCTTATGCAAAAGCTGCTGGAGCGGGTTGAAGGAATCGGCGGCCAGCTCGACCGCGACCACGTCGTCGCCGTCAGTGCCGGCGGAGAGATTGACGTTATCGAACGTAGCGATGATGGCAGCGAGCAAAGTGTCCGCCGCACGCGGCCCGCGGATATTGGCGTGCTGGTGGTCGCTATCAACCGGATGCTTGCCGAAGAAGGTGAATCGCTGGACGCACGACGCGAGCGAGCCGTGTTCCGCATGGCCGCGGCGCGACTGGCGGAGGCTGAGGGCGAGTATCGCCTGCAACGCTCCGAGCAAATCATCCGCAGCTCCACGCGCAAGGCGATTGTCGGTGCGATGGCTGCCATCAGCCCGGGCACGGATATTCTTATACAGGGGTATATCGGGACCACGATGACGCAGGAGCTTTGCAGGCTTTATGGTGCTACGCCGCGAGATCTCGATATAGAAGAATTCCTGAGTTTGAGCCAAAGTCGCGTCGGACGGGCTTTGCCATTGTCACTGGCTGTGGCCGGCAACGGCCTGAAAGCATTTCCGGGCCTGGGAACAGTCGCAGGCGGCGTTGTGCACGCGGTCGCTTATGGGCTAATTTTCGATGCATTGGGGCGGAGCCTCGTACTGACGTTGTCGCGTCATGGCGAGTTGTTACCGGACGTGGCCGCGAAGGAATTCGAGGAAGGAATCAGTGAGCATTTGGAAGCGGGCGTACGCCGCATTGCCAAAATGGCCCTGGACGAAAAGAAAGACTAGGGACGGCGGTGCCGACCGGGTGGACCACCTCGGTCTCGCGCGTGAGAGCCTGCGCGAGCTTGTTCATGACACACGTCTGCCCGCCGGTGTTCGTGATTCATTGATCCACGATTATGAGGCTGTGCAGGGCATGCTCGACAAGATCGAGCACGGGCATCTGCACCTGTCGGTTTTCGGCCGCGTCAGTACCGGCAAGTCGTCATTACTCAACGCATTGATTGGCGAAGAGCGCTTCTCGGTCAGCCCGATTCATGGCGAAACCCGGTATTCCTCAATGGAGGCCTGGGAAGAGGTCGATGCGGGCGGTGTGTTCCTGATCGATACACCCGGACTCGACGAAGCGGGCGGTGAAGATCGTGAAGCGCTGGCGAAAGAGGTGGCGGGTCGCTCGGACCTTGTTGTTTTCGTGCTGGACAGTGACATCACGGAGACAGAACTCGAAGCGCTGAAGGCTGTGCTCGCGCAGGGACGACCGGTCATTGTCGCGCTCAACAAATGCGACCTGTATACGAGCAGTGAAGTGGATGCATTGCTGAGCTCGATTCGAGCAAAAACGCACGGCCTCATAGAGCCAGGGCACGTCATCGTAGCCGCTGCTCAGCCACGCGGGCAAACAGTCGTTGAGGTCGACGCATCCGGCAAGGAAATCACATCCGAAAGAACGCGCGATCCCGATGTCGCCGAGCTGCGGCTCAAGCTCTGGGAGATTCTCGAAGCGGAAGGGAAGACACTGGCAGCGTTAAACGCGAGCCTGTTCGCCGCAGACTTGTCGGACCAGGTTGGCCGGCGAATCCTCGCAGCACGCAAGGAACTCGGCGACAAGTTGGTGCGCACGTATTGCATCGGCAAAGGCGTCGCGGTGGCTTTGAACCCGGTTCCGGTAGCCGACCTGTTCGCCGCGGCGTTCATCGACGTTGGCATGGTCGTGCACCTGTCCCGGGTCTACGACCTGCCGTTGACTCGCAAAGAGGCGGGCTCGATCGTACGCGTCATCATCGCCGAGTCTGCAGCGCTCATGACGACCGTGTGGGCGTTGCACCTCGTTTCGAGCGCACTCAAAGTCGGAACACTGGGGTTATCGACAATACTGACGGCGGGCGCGCAAGGCGCAATCGCCTACTACAGCACGTACCTGGTTGGTGAGGCCGCCGGCAAGTACCTGGCGGATGGCAAGTCCTGGGGCGAGGGTGGGCCGAAGAAAGTGGTCAAGGAGATTCTCGACTCGCTCGATCGCGACACGGTGCTGAGCGACGCCAAACGTGAAATCCAGGCGCGCCTCGGGCTCAGCTGAGATGGATCGCGAGACTCGCATGCGACGCATATGGGAAACCATCCAGGACATCCCGCCGGGATATGTCGCGAGCTATGGGCAGATTGCGGAGATCGCCGGGATTCCGCGCGGTGCAAGGCAGGTTGGGTACGCGTTGCGCCACACGCCTGACGGGCTTGAGCTGCCCTGGCACCGGGTAGTCCAGGCGTCGGGGAAAAGCGCGTTCGATCCGGACGGCCGGGCATTCAGGACACAGCGCGATCGCCTCGTCGATGAAGGCGTCGTGATGTTGAACGGTAAGGTCAACATGAGTAACTATCGGTGGGAACCTGACCTCGATGAGTTATTGTGGAAACCGACATCGACCTGGGACGAAGATTGAAGCTGAGTAACGCAATACGATCGGTCTTCCTCAATGCGCTTCTCTCGAAACGCTCGCGCCGATTGCAGCGATCGTATTTCGAGCTGCGGCGCAGGCTCGGACGCCAAGGTCATGTCGTCTCTGTGTTCCTGCAACTCGATGATCCCTATTCCTACTTGCTGTCCAGGTACCTGCCCGATCTGGCTTCCAGCTACAACATCGAGCTGAAGGTGTACCTGTCCCAGGCCCGCGGGGGTGAGTATGAACCAGCTCCCGACATGGCAGCGGAGTATGCGGCGCTGGATGCGCAGCGCGTCGCGAGCGAACTCGGAATTCCGTTTCTCGACAAAGGAGCGGCACCGCCGGTTGAACACCGGCGCGGTTTGCTCGACGTCCTGGCAGCCAGGGCCGAACGCGACGACTTTGCCGAGGAGTTATCCGCGGTACTCGAAATCTATTGGCGTGGAGATTCGGAAACCGCAGCGCGCCGCTCGGATACGGGCGAATCCGGGCAGGCAGACGATGTGATCGCCAGGTCGCAAGATTTGCAGGAGCGGCTCGGGCATTACAAGAGCGGCATGCTGTACTACGGTGGCGAGTGGTACTGGGGCGTGGATCGATTGCATTACCTGGTTGACAGGTTGAAAGACATGGACCTGGCGCACGAGGGAGCAACAGGTGCTTCTCTCGCATCCATACGACAAGCGATGCAGCTAGCCTTGCCCGTCACCCCGCCAGCCACTGCCAAACAACTACCGCCTCTTGAGCTGTTCTACTCGTTTCGCAGTCCGTATAGCTATCTCTCACTCAAGCGCGTGTATGAAATTGCGGATGCCTTCGGGCTGGAACTGAGGTTACGGCCTGTGCTGCCAATGGCGATGCGAGGCATGCAGGTGCCGCGTTCGAAGCTCCTCTATATCGCGAAGGACACGGTACGCGAGGCGGAACGTCTTCAAATACCTTTTGGAAAGATTGCCGACCCGGTAGGTAAAGGCGCTGAACGGTGCCTTGCGGTGTTTCGATACGCGGAGTCCGAGCACAAAGGTCGGGACTTTCTTGCCAGCGCGGGCGTCGCAATATGGAGTGAGGCTGTCGATGTATCGACGGACAGGGGCATGCGCAAGGTGACGGGACGTACGGGCTTGTTTTGGCCGGACGTGCTCGCCTCTATGGAGTCCGATGAATGGCGGCCCGAGATCGAGCAAAACCGGGAGTCGATGATGGCGTCGGGCTCGTGGGGGGTTCCGACGATGCGAATCGGTGACGACGTGTTCTGGGGGCAGGACCGCGACTGGTTACTCGCCAGGCATATCGAAGAATTGTGTGACACGGGAGACGGGATACTCGTATGACGACGGTAGTTTTTTCACATGGCCAGGAAAGCGGGCCCTGGGGCACAAAGATTCGCGCGATGGCCGAAGTGGTCAAGAGCCTGGGCTGCAAGGCAGACAGTATCGACTACCAGGGGATCGCGGATCCCACGGAGCGTGTCGAGAAATGTGTGCGCGAGTGCGCTGACATCAGTGACGAGCTGATCCTGGTTGGTTCGAGCATGGGAGGGCACGTGGCGACAGCCGCTGCGGAGCAACTCGATGCCGCAGGCCTGTTTGTGCTCGCGCCGGCCTATTTCATGGAAGGGTATGAAGACCTGACACCGGCGCCGCCGTCGATGCCTCTGTGCATCGTGCATGGCTGGCACGATGATGTGGTGCCCGTTGATAACAGCATTCGGTATGCAAGCAGTTGTAGCGCGACCTTGCATATCGTCGATGGGGATCATCGACTGACCGCAAATATTGGCGAAATCAACGAGTACCTGGTTCAGTTCATAAAGACAGTCTGTGCGTAATTTTCTCGATTGGGAGGGGTAGATATGAAGTACTGGATACTGGCCATGAGCCTGTTCTTACTGGGATGCAGTGGTGGCAATGATGACGAGGCCAGCGAGAGTGCCGGCAAAGAGATAGCTGATACGCTGAACGATGCGCAGGATGCTGCCGCCAACGTTGAGAACGTGCTGCAGGACGCACAGGACAATGTTGATGCGGCGGTCGAGGCGGCTGAAGAAGGCGACGAAGAATAGAGTACGTGATTTAAAGCTCGAGACGCATGCCTTCCCGCGCGAAGCGGAAGCCGCGCCGTTGCACCTCGGCCTGTTCCGGGCTGCCGTCGATCAACAGAGCGTTCGTGTGATTCATGTGAATGAAGATCACGCGTTTCTTTTCCTCGTCGCTAAGTGAGTCGAATAGATCCATGCTTTCGGAGACGAATGGATGCTTGATTTTGCTCATGTCACGACCGACCAGTTCCCCGTCCTTGAAAAACGTTGCGTCGAGCAATGCATAGTCGACGGACTTCACAACGTCGCGAATATCGGTCGACCACATTTCCCACTTGTCGATATCGGGAATAAACACTGCTGACTTGTTTGGCCCGTCGATACGAAAGCCTACCGTCTCCGAGTACTCATCGCGATGCGGCACGAGGATGGGCGTGACCGTGATATTGGGACTTGCCTGGACCGGCTTGCCGTCGGTCAGCTCGAATAACTCGATATTCTGCAGCTGCACGAGCTGGCTCCATGGGCCGTTTGTGGACAGGTACTCATGCATGCGCGGCATCGCGAACACAGGAACCTCGCTGGTCCCGGCAGACTCGCGGCCGAAATGCATCAGCCCCGTATAGTGACCCATGTGGGCATGCGTCAGGAATACGCCACCGAGGAGAAACTCACCATCAGGCGCAACGCGATGGAGTTCATATAGCTGCTCGCGCATGTCGGGTGTCGCGTCGAACAGGAGCTTCGTCTTGCCGGCGGAATCGATGACCGCGATCGAGCTTGCTGCGCGTCGCAGGTCGCGGTTTTCCCATGCGCGCATACAGTGAGGCTGATAACAATTAGTCTGCGGATAGCCCGCGTCTTGCGCTACGCCCAATACTTGAATATGCGCTTCCTGCGCGATAGACGTCAACGGATGAAAAGCCAGAAGGAGTGCAGGTATTAAATTCGTCTTCATCGTCCCATTATAGTAAATCCCGAAAGTCAACGACCTGCCGGCGCGTTCTTTTGGGTAGACTTGTGTGCATGTACTTTGCAGGTTTCATTTTCCGGCCACTGTACTGGCTGGCGGGGAAGGTGTTTTCCATCTGGGCACGGCCAGTCGTGCGTCCGGAGGTGCCGGCCGAGTACATTACGGATCCCGAAGCGGCTGTTTGCTACGTCCTCGAAACAGGCGGGTTGGCTGACGTCCTCGCACTGGAACGCGCCTGCGCAGAACATGGCATGCCTTCGCCTACCGAGCCGTTCGAATTCTGCGGGAATCGCGAGTACCGGCGCTATGTCGTTCTGCGCAGGGTCAAAGGGTTTCTCTATCGCCGCCCGCGCAAGGAAGGCTCGCGACGACTGCAGCGCCTCATTGAGGCGGCCGAGAACGGTGATCAGGAGCTGTTGTTGATTCCGGTTGCGCTCTATTGGGGACGCGCGCCGGGGAAAGAACGTTCAATGCTGCAACTGATGTTCTCTGAAGACTGGGACATCATGGGTCGAACGCGCAAGTTCTTCACGACCATATTCCAGGGGCGGAACACGCTGCTGCGATTCAGTCATGCACTACCGCTGCGTTCAATAGACGAGCGGGGAAGTAGTCCCGAAATCGCTTTTCGAAAAGTGTCGCGCATCCTGCGCGTGCATTTTCGCAAACGACGCGTCGCGACGGTCGGGCCGGATCGTTCGCACCGCCGTACTCTGATCAAAGAGGTCCTCAGGGCGCCAAGCGTGCGGCGCGTGATTGTTGCTGAAGCAGGTGATGATTTCCGCAAGCAGGAGGTCGCCAGAAGAAAGGCGGAAAAATACGCACTCGAGATCGCGGCTGACATCTCATTTCCCACCATTCGAATTCTGGACCGAGTGCTCCGATGGCTCTGGCATCGAATCTACGACGGCATCGAACTTAACCACATGGAGCTGGTGCACGAGGTCGCAAAGGACAAGGAGATTGTTTACGTCCCCTGTCACCGGAGTCATTTCGACTATCTGTTGCTTGCTTACGTGACTTACCACGCGGGCCTGCAATTGCCGCATGTCGCCGCCGGAATCAATCTCAATCTTCCCTTTGTAGGAGGAGTCCTGAGGCGCGGTGGCGCGTTTTTCCTGCGGCGTACATTCAAGGGTAATCGACTGTATGCGGCCGTGTTTGATTCCTACATTCACCAGATCCTGGTGAAAGGCCACTCGATGGAGTATTTCGTCGAGGGCGGCCGGAGTCGCACCGGGCGATTGCTGGCGCCGAAGGGCGGCATGCTGGTCATGACGGTTAACTCCTTCATCAAGAATCCCCAACGACCAGTCGTCTTCGTCCCGGTGTACTTCGGTTATGAAAAGCTTATCGAAGGGGATTCGTTCATCAGTGAACTTGGCGGCGCCCAGAAACAGAAAGAGTCGCTTGGTGGCTTGGTCCGCTCAATCAAATCGCTGCGCGATCATTTCGGCAAAGTGTATGTGAATGTGGGACAGCCCATCGAACTCGCACCGATCCTCGATAACGAACAACCGGACTGGCGGGACTACAAATCGGAGAACGGGGATCGACCGGCCTGGCTGGCCAGCGTCGTCGACGAGCTTGGCGGCCAGATCATGGAGAACGTTAACGCGGCGGCTGCGGTTACACCGATCAGCCTGTTGGCTTACGTGCTTCTCGCCACACCAAAACAGAAGATCGGCATCGACGAGCTGAGACGTCAGCTGCAAATGACTCTCAATCTGTTACAGCGCTTCAGGTACTCGGAGCTGGTCACAATGCCGGACTGGAGCCCCGACGAGATCATTAAGCATGGCGAACAGTTGGATGTAATCAGCCGGAGTTCGCACCCCATGGGTGAAGTCATCCACATGGAAGAGCGCACCGCCGTTCTCATGACCTACTTCCGCAACAATATTCTGCACCTCCTGGCGGTGCCGGCATCGGTTGCGTGCTGTTTCATCCAGGGACAGGAACTCGCACATGCGGAACTACAGCGCCTGATCCGACTCATCTACCCGTTCATGAAGAAAGAGCTCTACCTGAAATGGGATATCGAGGAGATTGACGACGTCACGACCGAGGCCATCAAGTCCCTCATCGATCTTGGCATCCTGAGCTGGGGCAAACGCAAGAAGACCCTGGTCAGGCCGCGCGCAGGTTCAGAAAAAGCGTTTCAGCTCCTGATGCTCGGTCAGTCGATGGTGCCTATGTTGCAACGCTTCTACCTCGTTATCGCAATTTTGGTGGGCAATGGGTCGGGCGCATTGTCACGCGGCGGGCTGGAAACCATGTGTCAGCAGAGTGCCGAACGACTGTCGATGATTTACGGCTTGCACTCACCGGACTTCTTCAACAGGTCGTTGTTCCAGGACTTCATTAAGACTCTGCGGGAGCAGGGAATCCTGCGACGTAATTCCGATGGCTGCATCGAGTTTGACGACGCTATCGAATCGATCGGTGCGGATGCACGCTTAGTCCTGGGAGAGGAAATTCGCCACAGTATTCTGTCGCTCACGGTCACAGACGCCGCCTAGGCGCCTAAAAGAGGAAGGATGCTCCTGCTACGACCGTGACCACGGATTTATCTTCTCCGGCAGCCTCGAGCATTCTGGCCGAGTCTCCCAGGGCCAGCTCCCACGACACTCCCAAGTAGGGCATGAAGCTGGGGTGCATTTCGTAGCGCAGGCGAAGGTCCGTCAGGGCGATGCTCAGACCCGATCCGGTTGCGTTGGCCTCGTCATCCTGAAACGCCGCCAGAACCTCGAATCTTGGCCACAACACAAGCTTTTCGGACAATGCGAAATCATGCTCGATTTTTCCGATCAGGTAGCCATTGCCATGCTCGTCCAAAAGCGTCACGAACTCGGTGTCGACATGGTGGGGTGCCTGCGCCTGGAACCCAATAACCAGGTTATTAACGTCACCTGCAAACTCGACCCCAGCCTGCAGGTCGAATGTTTCCGAGATCGCTCGCCGGTAGAGCAACGCGGCGGCTGTCTCAGTTTCCTCCCTCGAGGACAGGCCAACAAACTTGAGCGCCACCCGGTTCTTTTGAGTGCCGTATTCCGCCTCGGCATCCAGCAGTGCGACGTCATTGGCGAATCGATACTCGAGTAGCTCGATAAGAACCGAGCCCTCGGGCGGCTCCGATGCGAAGAGCGGCGTACAAAGGAAAAACAGGCAGATAATGAGAATACGAATCATT
>JAACFG010000091.1 GCA_009937605.1 Gammaproteobacteria bacterium
GGTCGATGAAGATCCACGTATCGAAGCTACCAATGAGCTGCTGCCGGGCACGAACTGCGGTGCATGCGGTCAGCCGGGGTGTCTGCCATTTGCAGAAAAGCTGGTTGCCGGCGACGTCGACCCGGGCCAGTGCACAGTCAGCACCGACGAAAGTCTCGAACAGAT
Source organism: Gammaproteobacteria bacterium (assembly GCA_009937605.1). Taxonomy (GTDB): domain Bacteria; phylum Pseudomonadota; class Gammaproteobacteria; order Steroidobacterales; family Woeseiaceae; genus UBA1847. Next base: position 166 of record JAACFG010000091.1, read on the forward strand.
TGCTGAGTATCTCGAGGTCGACGCGGGCCGGGCCGAGAAACTGGTCGCACGATTGCGCTGCGGGGGCGGCGGACTGCAGGCACACCAGATCGCCGAGTACCGTGGCTTCGAAGGCTGCCGCGCCGCGGCGGTCGTCTCGGGCGGCGGCAAAGGCTGTGCCTGGGGCTGTCTCGGACTGGCAGACTGCGAGCGCGCCTGCACATTCGATGCGATTCACATGAACGAGAATGGGCTGCCCCAGGTTGATACCAACAAATGTCGCGCCTGCCCGGATTGTGTTGCCGCCTGTCCGAAGGATCTTTTCGAGCTGGTGCCGCTCAACCAGAACCTGTACGTGCAATGCAATATTCCGTTGGCCGGCGAGGCCGCAACTCAGCTTTGTGCGGTAGCTTGCGACGCCTGTGGAAAGTGTGTCGCCGACGCGACCCCGGGACTGATTCGTATGGAAGGTAACCTGCCTGTCATTGACTATTCTTCGGGCGGCGAGCCGAAGCCTGACGCTGTGTTTCGCTGCGCAACCCGGTCGATCGTCTGGCTGGAACGTGAACAGTTTCAGGATCAGGAATCCAGAAAAGTGAGGGCGCTCTGATGGCGGGCCTGCGCAATTTCGCGATTCAGTGGTACCGCAAGGCGTTTGGAGCGCCTGCGGGATCGGACATTCGTGAAGAAGGACTGGACACCGTGCTCGATGGCAACACCGCGGTTGCGCTGTCCGAGTCAGCAATCGCCAGCCACCCGATACAGGCAGCCGAAGGCCCGCGCGGCGTGGTCGCGGCAGCAACAGGCCTGGCGCTGGCCGGCCGGCGCGCGACCGCATTCCTGACTGGGACGGAACTCGCGGCAACCCAGGACCTCCTGAGTTCGGCGGCCGGCAAGCACGCACCGCTCGTCCTGCATCTATGCACCCGTGCCGTTACTGCCCACGGCGCCACGCTCGGCAGTGGACATGAAAGTGTTCATCTCAGCGCGGACTCCGGTTTCTTCATGCTATTTGCGGCGAACGTGCAGGAGGCCGTGGACTTTACACATATCGCGAGGCGCGTCGTCGAAGAGTCTCTCGTACCTGGCATGGTTATCATGGACGGGGAGCAGACGGCCCTCGCCCCTCAGAACGCACGACTCCTGTCGCCCGCTCAGATCAGTGGTTTTCTGGGCAACGCGCAGGAACACGTCGAATCACCTACGGCCGCGCAGAAACTCCTGTTTGGCGAGTCGCGGCGGCGTGTACCAGCCTGGCATGATCTCGACGAGCCGGCGCTCACGGGCGCCCTGTTCGATCAGGACAGCTTTGCGCTCGGCGCGCTCGCTCGTGGACCGTTTTTCGACACATTCGTCGCGGAATCCTTACAGAACGCATTTGAGCAGTTCGACGGCGTATCGGGCCGGCACTACGAAACCATCTCCAGCTACCGGGTGAATGGTGCAAGTACCGTATTACTCGCACAGGGTTCTGCGATAGAGACGGCGAGACTGGCTGCTGATGTCCTGCGCGAAAAGCAAAAGATCAAGGTCGGTGTCCTGGGCATCCACGCGCTACGACCGTTTCCGGCAACCGCAATTGCTGAGGCTCTCGCCGACTGCAAACAGGTTTTTGTCCTGGAACGTATGGATTCGCCGCTTTCCAGCGAGCCGCCGTTGAGCCGTGAGATTCGCTTTGCCATTGACCAAAGCAAACGTCACTCGAACAAACAGCGGCCGGCCATTGCGACGGCCATCTATGGGGTGGGCGGACTACCGCTTCGCGTTACCGACCTCGTCGAACTTGCCGCCCGGAAACAAACATCGCCTGCGACGCCCGTGTATCTGGGCGTAGCCTTCGACGACACGTCGGCGAAGCAACCTAAACGCGAAGCCATGCTCGACACGCTGAGGCGCGCCTACCCGGACGTCGCCCAACTCGGCATTCGAGCCTCCGAAGAAATCTCAGCGCCAACGCAGAAGAATGCGCTGACCATTTCGATACACAGGACGTATGGTGGTGATCAGGAAAGAATGCTCGAAACTGTGGGCGCCCTCCTGCAGCAACTCGAAGAAGGTCGGATTCGCAGCCGTCCCGCGATTTCCTGGAATCACTGGTCCGCTACGCGCGTCGATTGGCTAACGCACGGTGATGACTCTCTGCAGGACCCTGGCGACGCGCTCGAGGCCGATGTTACTGTGTTTGCTCAACGAAACGAAATCTTGCTCGCCGACGGCGCCAGGACATTCAGTATTCCGTTCGAGCCAGGCAGCGACGATGCTCCGGAGAAGCTGGTCGGCGGTTTGTTCGGCGCATTGCAGGGCGCCGGGCTGCTCGATCACAAACCGCGTCGAATCGTCGCCGCACGCAAGTCTTTGCTGGAGGATGCCGCATCAGAGCACGTTGAACAGGTGATGGCGGCTTTCCAATCTGGTCTTGAACAAGTTGCCGAGACTGATGGTATTTCTGTCGCAGCAATACAGACCGGCGAACCCTGGAAAGGCGAGGCTCCGGCAGCGGTACGCCACCTCGCACGCGATGACGATCACTTCGCCAGCCTTCCCCGCTTCTGGGACCAGGCCGGCGTCCTGTACCGTGATAACCAGAGCGACAGCCTGACTGCTGAGCCGTTCCTTGCGACCGGAACCATGCCGCCGTTGAGCTCTACGTTTCATGACACGAGCGGTGGCCGAAGTAAATTGCCGGCATTCGACCCCGACCTTTGCACTGGGTGCGGCAAGTGCTGGACGTACTGCCCCGAGAGCGCGATCGGCGTCGTCGCATCGAAACCGGCCGCATTGATCGATGCTGGAATCAACCGTTGCGGCGCGGACGCTGTGCGGCAAGTGTCGAGCAAGCTCGCATCGCGCATCATCTCGAGCAACAGGAAAGCAAGCGAGGTGCCGTCGACATTCGGCGAGATGCTCGACGATTCCTATGCATGGCTTGGTGAAAAGATGCCACTGCCCGATGATCGCAAGAAGGCTATCGAAGACGGTATTGGAAAGATCCGAGTTGAGCTTGGCGCACTGCCAGTCGCCGTCACTCAACCATTCTTCCACGATGCGGAGGCAAAGCAGAAGGACGGTGCCGAGCTGCTGTCAATTGCTATTAATCCGGAAGCCTGCAAGTCCTGCGGACTTTGCGTCAGTAACTGTGAGCCCGAGGCGCTTCGCGGAATCGAACAGGACGCTGCCGTCCTGAGCAATGCACGCGTACTCTGGTCCACATTTTCATCCACACCCGACACGGCCTCAGAAACCGTGGAACGCGTGATGGAAGACCCGGACATTGGTGCAATGGCAGCCATTCTCCTGTCACGCTATTGCCAGTTCGCAATGCCCGGCGGTGATCCTGCAGAAGCAGGCTCCGGAGAGAAGATCGCCGTACGTCTCGCGTTGTCGGCTACCGAGTTTCACCAACAACCAATCGTTCAACGCTATGCGGAAACACTGGCTGAGGCCGGAGAATCGGTATCGGCCCTGATCAACGAGACGCTCTCGGCAACACTCGCAACCGAGGATCTCGCCGCTGTCACTGAGAAATTGAAGACGACATCGAGCCCGCGCGTCGACTTGCAGGATCTCGCCGAAGGCATCGGGGATGCTGCCGATGATCACTCGATAGACACTGACTACCTCCTGAGGCTCATCGACCTGTCGGATCGAATCCAGTCCTCGCATCACCAACTCGTTGCGGGAGAACACGGACTTGGCCGAGCTCGCTACGGCCTCGCCGTCTCCGGTGGCAGCGCCGCGGAATGGGCAGGCGCATTCCCGCACAACCCGTTCCAGGTCCCGGTCCTTATCGACATGAGCGGTGATGCAGCACAGTTGTCAGCGGGACTTGTCGAAGGTCACCTCGAAGAAACGACTGAACTTGTACGCCTGTTGCGTCTTGCAAAGATTGAAGTCGATCAACCCGATGGCGCCGACTGGAAACGTGAAGAACTGGAAAGGCTGCGCTGGCAGGATCTGAACGGCGATGAATTGGCGCTTTGTCCACCGCTCATATTACTCGGTAGCGACGAGATGCTCGCCGGACAAGGTCTGAGCCAACTGATCTGGCTCCTGAACTCGGGTCTGCCGGTCAAGATATTGGTCATGAGCGCTCTCGATTTCGGCCTGACTGAGCCCAATAATCCCAGGAGCAGTCTCGGTCTGCTCGCCCTGGCGCAGCGCAAGGCCTATGTCGCTCAAACCTCGATCGCCAATGCTGAGCATCTCGGCGAAAGCATGTTGTGTGCGCTTGCCCATGAAGGCCCTGCTCTCATTCAGGTCTATGCACCAAGCCCTTCGCGACACGGCTTCGCGACGCGGCAAACTCTCGCGCAGGCACAGCTCGCCGTTGACTGCCGCGCGTTGCCATTATTCCGCTATGACCCCAACTCCGCGGGCGTTTTCGGGTCACGCATTACGCTGGACGGCAACCCGGAAGACGAAGGTAGCTGCACATTCGCAGACTGGGCGCGCGGCCAGGATCGCTTTGCGGAGCACTTCGAGACGCTCACGACCAATGACGATGAAGAGCCGCGCTACACCGCATCGCCGGCGCTTGCCGCTGCGGCAGATGAGTGCCTCGCGAACTGGCAAACCCTGCAGGAACTCGCTGGCCTCGTCACACCATTTACGGAACGACTTGAGCAGGAAATTCGGGCTGCCCTCGCGGAAGAACACGAGGCCGACCTCGACGCGCAGAAACAGTCCTTCGAGGCTGAGATAAAGAAGATCCGGGAAGAGACCCAGGCGGAGATCGCGAGCAAGATTCGCAGCCGCCTGCTGCAACTGGCTGCGAAGAAGCAGGATTGACGCGATGAAGGTATTACGTCGCCTGCGCCGCAGTTTTGAACACGGGGTCCATCCGTCTCATCACAAGGAACAGACCGGGAATCTGCCGATTCAGAGAGTTCCGTTCGGCAAGAACTACATCATGCCCCTCGGCCAGCACATTGGTGTCCCGGCCCGAGCCGTTGTCACGGCCGGCGAACGCGTACAACGCGGTCAGTTGATTGCCGAACCAGGCGGTTTCGTGTCCACGGGCCTGCACAGCCCGGTGACAGGGACCATCAGGGAAATCGGCGATTTTCGTGGTGTCGATGGGCGCTTCGCGCCAGCCATCGCGATTGAGGCCGACGCTTTTGCGACCCAGCAGGTCGATGCGGGCACCCGCATCGACTGGCAAGCATTGTCGCTCGAAGAATTCATCGAAGCCGTGCAAATGGCAGGTATCGTCGGCATGGGCGGCGCAGCGTTTCCGGCGCACGTGAAGCTCTCGGTCCCCGACGGCGTCACGATCAAACATCTCCTGATCAATGGCGCCGAATGTGAGCCCTACCTGACTACCGATCACCGGCTCATGCTCGAACGACCGGAAGCATTACTCGAAGGCGCGGAAATCATGCGGCAGAAGCTTGGCGCCGAAGAAACGATTATCGGCATCGAAGCCAACAAGCCCGACGCCATCGAAATCGTCCGGAAACATATTCAGCCGGGCGATCCTGTCCGCGTCGTACCCCTGAAAGTCAAGTATCCCCAGGGCGCCGAGAAAATGATGATCAAGACTGTCTTCGACGTAGAAGTGCCGGCCGGGCAACTTCCTCGCGACGTCGGCGTCAACGTCAACAACGTCGGTACGATTGTCGCAGTCGCAGACTATTTCCTGCGCGGCGTTCCTTTGATCGAACGGGTCGTGACGGTTGCCGGTCCAGGCGTAACCTACCCCGCCAATCTCATCGTCCCCTTAGGGACACCCGTACGGGATGTCGTGAAGTTCTGCGGTGGCCTCAAACCAGGCACGCGCGAAATTATCATGGGCGGACCGATGATGGGCCGGCCGATCGCCAGTCTCGATGTCCCGATCCTGAAAGGTTGCTCCGGCGTACTGGTATTTACCGAGGAACAAACCGCGAGGCGCAAGGAGTATCCGTGTATCAGTTGCGGACGTTGCCTGGAAGCCTGTCCGTATTTCCTGAACCCATCCCGGCTTGCGCGCCTTTCAAAGTCACGCATGTTCGACGAGATGAAAGCGTATAACGTCTTCGATTGTGTCGAATGCGGCTGTTGCACGTTTGCCTGCCCTTCCAACATTCCGATCGTCCAACTCATACGGACCGCAAAAGACGACCTGGCTCATCGCAAGGAGCCCGAGGCGTGAAAAAACGCGATCCGGAACTGCTGCTTTTTCACGCGCCGCTCCTGCGTCAGGGCATGACTACGCCGAAGGCCATGCGCGACGTCCTGGTCGCGTTGGCACCGGCTACAGTCGCATCCGTGTGGTTTTTCGGGCTTAGTGCCATCCTGGTACTGGGTTCGTGTATTGGCGGTGCGGTGGCGGCTGAATGGCTGTTCGCCGACAGAAAGGCCCGCGGAGAATCCCTGCGCGATGCCAGCGGTCTTCTGACCGGACTCCTGCTTGGTCTCACGTTGCCGCCCGGCTTGCCATTGTGGATGGCATTTCTCGGGGGATTCATCGGCATCGCACTGGGCAAGGTCATCTGGGGCGGACTGGGCCACAATCTTTTCAATCCCGCCCTGCTCGGTCGCGCGTTTCTCCTGGCCACCTTCCCCATCGCGATGACGACCTGGGTACCAACATTGGCGGACGGAGGATTCCTGCAGATTTATCCGGGCAATCTCGCGCTGCCTTTCATGCAGGCACAGGTCGATGCCATGAGTGCCGCCACGCCGCTGGGCATGTTGAAGTTCGAGCAGGAAGTCACGCCGCTTGCCGGCCTGGTTTTTGGAAACGTCAGTGGCTCACTCGGCGAAACCAGTGGACTCCTGCTCTTGCTCGGCGGCCTGTATCTGTGGCTCCGGCGAGACCTCGACTGGCGCATTCCGGTCAGCATCCTGCTAACGGTCGTGCTGTTTTCAGCCTGCCTGGGCTTTTTCGATGATGCGCGTTTTCCGGCTCCGCTGTTCTCGGTCTTTTCGGGTGGCCTGTTGCTCGGGGCCATTTACATGGCAACCGATCCCGTCACGTCCCCGGTCACGCCAAAGGGTGCGTGGATCTTCGGCATTGGCACGGGTGTGCTCGTCATGCTGATTCGCGTATTCGGCGGTCTGCCGGAAGGTGTGATGTACGCGATCCTCCTGATGAACGCGGCGACACCGCTGATCGACCGATATACACAACCCAGGGTGTTTGGTCGCGGAGACGATCCCGAATGAACACACGCGTGAACAACGAAACTTCAGGTCCGAGTTCGATGCGCCTCGTATTGACGCTGGCCATCGCGGGACTGGTTTCGGGAATCGCGATCATCGGTATCTATGAATCGACGCTGCCCACGATCACGGCAAACAAGGCTCGCGAACTGCGCGAAGCGGTCTTCAAGGTACTGCCTGGCGTCGGCCAGATGCAGGCGCTGGTATACCGGGATGACGAACTCGTTGTCGTCGAGTCGCAGGGCAAGGACGAACCGGTTATCTACGGCGGCTATGACGAATCCGGTGAGTTTGTGGGCTATGCGATTCCGGCGGCTGGCCCAGGGTTCCAGGACACCATTGCAATCCTTTACGGTTACATTCCCGGAGACAAACTGGTGGTCGGCATGGAGGTCCTCGAAAGCCGGGAGACGCCAGGGCTCGGCGACAAGATCTACAAGGACCTCGAATTTGTCGCCGAATTCAGCGCGCTGTCTGTAGAGCCCGAGATTGTCTCTGTCAAGAAAGGCACCGGCAGTAACCCCAACGAGGTTGACTCAATTACGGGCGCGACGATCTCATCCAAGGCAATCGTTCGGATCATCAATGAGGCGCACACCGCCTGGGCGACGAAGTTGCCGGCCCCCGGATCCGAACCAGCAATGCAGGTGGCAGAAACGGCGAGCACCGAGGCAGGACAATGAAGAAAAACGAGTCCTACGAAGAATTCATCAAGGGAGTCTGGAGAGACAACCCGGTATTCGCCCAGGTGCTTGGCATGTGCCCAATGCTCGCCGTCACCAACTCCGCGATCAACGCGGTCGCAATGGGAATGGCCACGTTCTTCGTCCTGGTGGGCTCAAGCTTCCTGGTGTCGAGTTTCCGCAACTGGATTCCCAAGCAAGTGCGCATATCCTGTTTCATTATCATCATCGCAACGTTCGTGACAATCGCGGACTACACGCTGCTCGCGCTCGTACCGAAGGTGCACAAGGAACTCGGTGCCTTTATTCCGCTCATCGTTGCGAACTGCCTGATCCTGGGCCGGCAGGAAGCGTTTGCATCACGCTACCCGACCCGCCTCGCAGTTATGGATGCCCTGGGAATGGCGGCCGGCTTTCTGCTCGCACTGTTCTCGCTTGGCGCTGTACGCGAGATCCTCGGTGACGGAGCACTCTTTGGCGTCAAGCTGTTCAGCGAGAACTTCGAGCCCTGGGTCATCATGATCCTGCCACCAGGCGGGTTCCTGACGCTGGGAGTCATCCTGCTGTTCTTCAACTGGATCAAGTTCAAGAAGGATGAGTTCCTGGAAGACGTCGCCGAAGCAGAAAGGAGTGGCAACTGATGGAAAACCTCCTCTGGGTCTTCGTCAGCGCCGTGCTGGTCAACAACTTCGTGCTGACCTACTTTCTCGGCCTGTGTCCATTCCTCGGCGTATCCAACTCGCTTGAGACCTCGGCGCGACTCGGGCTTGCGACGACCTTCGTCATGCTTGTAACCGCCGTTTGCGCCTGGATTCTCAACACCTATGTCCTGATTCACGCGCCGTACCTCAGGCTGATCTGCTTCATCGTTGTTATCGCCAGCACCGTGCAATTCATCGAAATGCTGATCAAGAAGCTGAGCCCGGCGCTGTTTCGTGCCATGGGGATCTTTCTGCCACTGATCACGACAAACTGCGCCATCCTGGGGCTCGCGATCTTCGCAACCAACCGCGGCTATGGATTCTGGGAAGGCATCGTGTACGCGCTCGGTGCCGGAATTGGTTTCACGCTCGCGCTCGTTCTGCTCGCGGGTCTGCGTGAGGAAGCGGAATTATCCAGCATTCCCAAGCTGATCCAGGGCACCGCGATGAACCTGATTATTGCTGGTATCTTGTCGATGGCATTCATGGGATTTGCCGGACTGTTCAGTTCGACCTGAGGAGTGGTGACGTGCTAACGACCTACATTCTTCCGCTTCTCGCCGTCGTCGCATTGTGTGCATTCTGGGCAATCTTCCAGCTGTGGCTGTCCAGACACGATCCGGATGCCGAGCGACGATCACTGAAATGTGGCGGTTGCGGCCGCCAGGGCGAGTGCGACAAGACTCTGCACTAGCTGTGCCCACCATCCTATGCCTACGCGCGTTCGTGTAACATCCGGTTTATGAAATTTATCCGGTCACTGGCATTGATCGCGACATTGGCGTTGCTCGGCGCGCTCGCCGCCGCCAAGCCGACCGCCGAGATTGACATGCTCGTTCCGAACCTTTTGCTGAACCAGAGGATTGCGGAGCAAATCGTGGAGCTGGTCGGCGAGGACTCGGGAATCAGGATCAACCTGGTTCCCCGACCCGAACACGCCGAGTCAACACTCGATGCCCTCGAGAAGGGCTATGCGGATATCGGCATTACACTCAATAACGCACAGCATCGCGAGGGTATCTCGACGGTCATGCCCTTGTACCCGAGTGTCCTGCAGGTAATTGCCGACGTTGATCGACCCGCCGGTAGTCTGCGTGAGTTTCTTACGAATGCGGTTATCTTCGCCGGCCCGAAGGAATCTTTGTCGCGGCTTCTGACAGAACAGCTCATTAACGACTTTGAATATGCCGATGTTGACGCGAGGTTTGTCGAGTCATTCGATGAAGAGCCCAATGTGATCATCGTGTATGCGCCGATCGACAGAGAACGGCTTATCAGGGAGCCTTTCCTTGAGGGCATGAAACTGTTCACGTTTGGTGATCCTGCCGATATCGGGCTCGGCAATGAAGTCGACCGCGCAGTTCTGTTGAACCCGCGACTACGTCCATTCGTAATTCCGGTCGGGACATTTGGCGAGCTTACGCCCGAGCCCGTCCTGACGGTCGCTGTCGATACGCTGCTGGTGGCCAGGGCGGACATGGACAACATGGTGATCTACGATCTCTACCGGGAAATGCTGAGATTACGGCCCGCTCTTTTCAGCGTGCGGCCCGAACTGTTCCAGCCCATCGATGATGACCTCGCACATGCCAATCTTGCGTTCAGTCTGCACCCGGGCGCGCTGGCATACATCAAGCGAGACGAACCGACGCTGATCGAACGCTATTCGGGTGTCGGAGAGGTAGTTGTCGCGCTCGTGGTCGCTCTTGTCAGTGCCAGTGTTGCGCTCATCAAGGTCTACCGGGTACGCCGAAAGAACCGGCTGGACAAATTCCTGATCGAGGTTATCGACATTCGAAACTCCATTACGCCACAAAGCAGTGGCGCTGAGCGCGACGCGGCGATCGCGAAGATTCGGGAACTGCAGGACTACGGGTTTGAACAATTGGTGGACGAGAAACTGGCGGCGGATGAGAGCTTCCGGATCTTCATCGAACTGACGAACGACACGATCGAGCACCTGCAAAAATCCGGCGCTTAGGACCACTTTCGGCCATCACTCACCCGCCAGCGAGCGTCTGCCAAGGAACCTGCGCCGACCGTTCAAGAACCAGTAATTGTTTGCCTGGAGGCAGCCGGAGGTTTGAATGAGGATCGTAGTCACATTTTTCCTGGTCGCTATCCTGACAATCACGGTCCCGCTGCATGCGGGCGAGCAAGAGGACATATCCGCCTTGCGAGAGCTGGATCAGGCCTACGCTGCAGAATGGATTGAGGGAGACGCTGACGGCGTGATGGCTCTTTTCACGAAAGACGCCACTCTGGTACCTCATCATGGCGACGATCCAATAAAAGGGCATCAGGCAATTCGCAACTTTTGGTTCAATCCCGATTACCCGCCGACAACCGTTCCAGAATGGACAAGGAACCCGGTCGAGGTCTTTGTACTGGAAGATGTGGGAGTGGTTCGGGGTACTGCGCGATTGGTTTGGGAATACGACGGCACACGAACAACGATTCCGAATGGAAATTACGTGATGGTCGCTGTTCGACACGAGGAAGGATGGCGCATCCGATTACTCACCTGGAATGATGACCCTCGAAAGTGGGAGCAAATACCAGTCAAGTAACTGACACCTTGCGCCACCCGAGAATAGCGACTTTTATTTAATTCCTATTTAGATTAACGAAAAAGCCCACAAAGACAAATTGCTTGTATATCAGAATGTAAGAGCATTCTTTACGATAACAACTTAGGTGTCTGGTAGGCCCTGTTTAACATATCGTGTTATCACACGAGTTGTGCCCCTACTCTCATTTTCGAGGAATTCGGTCCGCCACGTCACACATTTCAACCAAGTATTGCGCGGGTCAGCATGTGTACACCCAACCGTACCCCACTGGAATTCAAGTAATGAGTCTGCCAGGAACCTATTTCCAATCCATGGCAGTGGAGCAAGCCCTCCGGCGAGGAATCAATGTAGTAATCTCGATGTACTTTAGAAGTATTTTGTCAAATTGTGTAATTCCTGAACCACGTATATATTCTGACAGTACGAAAAGATAAAAAGACGCCATCAATAAAGGCCGCACGCATTCCGGTAGCTTGACTACCGCTTAACTACTTAGATTGACGAATGTCCGTAAGCACTTCTGGCCGGTCAACTGGCGCAATGTTGCAGGTCTTATGCGAAAACAATTCACTAAAATCAGGGGATAGTAAAATGAAAATAGCGAAACAGTTGTTGAATATGGTTGCCGCACTGGCACTGTTTGCGTCCGCACCGGCGTTAGCAGTGACCGACGGCGAACTGGATGGAGAAGGACATCCTGCAGTCGGCTTGTTGATCTTTGATGTCGCCCCTGGACAGCCTGGCTGGCGCTGCTCGGGTACGCTGATCTCACCGACAGTGATATTGACCGCCGGGCATTGCACCGATGGTGCTGTAGGCGGCAGGGTTTGGTTCGATGCCGATGAGGCAGATATTCTTGCCAAGGGTTACCCATTCGGGGGCGCGGGTGCAATCGAGTTTGCGACGGTTGCAACGCATCCCCTCTACCCGACCGCTCCATTTTTCGTCAACGATGTAGGCATCGTGATTCTGAGTGAACCCGTTATTCTTGATGCCGAAGATTACGGCGCGCTGCCGCAGCTTAATGAACTTGACCAGATGAAGACGCGACGTGGCAAACAGAACCAGATGTTCACTGCCGTCGGCTATGGCCTGCAGCGGATCAATCCAGTGTTTGTCGAGGCTGAGAGAACCAGAATGGTGGCATATCCGCACTTGATCCAGATTAACGTACCGGGTTTCACGGGCGATTTCTCGCTTCTCTTGTCGAACAATCATTCTACCGGTGGAACGTGCTTTGGTGATTCAGGTGGCCCGAATTTCATCGGAACATCCAATGTGATCGGCGGTGTGACATCCTTCGGTATCAATGGCAATTGCGCGGGTACGGGTGGCGTATTCCGAATTGACAGAGCGAATGCTCTCGACTGGATCAACACCTATCTTCCGTAATTAGGAATTGCAGAACAAATAAGGGCTCCTCTTCAGGAGCCCTTTTCTTTGGCAAGTCCCGGCCCCATTGGCCGGCAAAACAAAAATAAGGTGTCAGTCACCTTATTTCTGGGGTCTGGCGGAGAGAGGGATGGTCGCTTCGGGGTGAGGGATGGCCGCTTCGGGGTGAGGGATGGCCGCTTCGGGGTGAGGGATGGCCGCTTCG
>JAACFG010000226.1 GCA_009937605.1 Gammaproteobacteria bacterium
TCAGTACTTCAGCAAATTGTGCAACTGTCACATCAGCCATACATTAACTCCGCATTCCTGGCGATTACGCCTGCTGTTCTTCTTCGAACCAGTGCGCGCGCGCTTTCATGATCAGCGCTGCCGCAACTTCCTCGTCCATTTCACTGATTTCGAGGAGATCGTCCGTGGCCAGTTCCGCGAGATCCTCACGCGTCACAACGCCCTTACTGGCCAGCGTAAACGCGAGCGCTTTCTCCATACCTTCCAAACTCAAAAGGTCTTCAGCAGGCTCAACTTCATCAATCTTTTCTTCCTGGACAATGGCTTGCGTCAGCAGCACATCACGTGCGCGACTCCGCAACTCATCCACAATATCCTCGTCGAACTCCTCGATCGCGACCAGTTCGGCGGTCGGCACGTAGGCAACCTCCTCGATCGTCGAAAAGCCCTCCTGTACGAGAATGAGAGCGACTTCCTCGTCAACGTCCAACTGCTTGGAGAACAGGCCAAGGAGTTCTTTCATCTCCGACTCGCTCTTCTCCTCAGCATCGGCCGCTGTCATGACATTGAGCTCCCAGCCCGACAGTTCGCTGGCAAGGCGGATATTCTGGCCGCCACGACCGATAGCCTGTGACAGCTTGTCCTCGTCGACTGCGATATCCATGCTGTGTTTGTCTTCGTCAACGACGATGGAAACGACTTCGGCGGGCGACATCGCATTGATCACGAACTGCGCCGAATTGTCGTCCCAGAGGATGATGTCCACGCGCTCGCCGGCGAGTTCATTCGATACGGCCTGGACGCGGGAGCCGCGCATACCAACGCACGCACCAACCGCGTCGATGCGCGAATCATTGCTGCGTACGGCAATCTTGGCGCGCAGACCCGGATCACGGGCCGCACCCAGAATGTCGATGAGGCCCTGGCCAACTTCGGGCACTTCGATCTTGAAGAGCTCGATCAGGAACTGGGGCGACGTGCGCGTCATGAACAATTGCGGTCCGCGTGGTTCGGAACGTACTTCCGTCAGCAGGGCCTTTATCCGCTCGCGCGGTACGAAGCCCTCGGCATTGCCGCCGAGATCAATGTAGACGCCGTTACGATCGACACGCTTGACGAGGCCAGAGAGCATCTCGCCCTCCCGATCCTTGTATTCCTCGACGACCTGCTCGCGCTCGGCCTCCCGCACTTTCTGCACGATGACCTGCTTCGCGGTCTGGGCGGCGATGCGACCGAATTCGACTGACTCCATAGGAACCTCGACGTACCCGCCCGGCTCGGCGTTTTCGTCGATATCGACGGCATCGATCATCCGCAATTCACGATCCGGCACCTCAAGTTCGGTGGATTCGTCCTCAAATACCAGCCAACGGCGCCACGTGTCATAGTCGCCCGTCTCGCGGTCGATGGCGACGCGAACCTCGATATCCTCGCCATGCTTCCTGCGAGTCGCAGACGCCAGCGCGGCTTCGATTGCCTCGAATATGATGTCTTTTTCAACGCCTTTCTCGTTAGAGACGGCATCAACGACCATCAAGATCTCTTTGCTCATTTCCTAAAACTCCACTATCCCTAAGGCTTTACGCCACCTCGGGCACCAGCCGAGCTGTATCGATCGTCTTCAGCGGCAAGCTGTGTGACTCTCCATCCACCTCAACCACAATATTATCGTCATTCGACGACACCAGGGTGCCGCGAAATCGCCTGCGCCCCTCAATCGGGAATCGCATTTGAACCTTCACGGTTTCGCCTTCAAACCGTTGAAAGTGCTCAACTTTCGTTAACTTCCTGTCCAATCCTGGCGACGATACTTCCAGGTTGTAGTTCTCCGGCACCGGATCCTCTACATCGAGGAGCGCGCTAACTGCCAGGCTCACCTTTTCGCAATCGTCGAGATCGATGCCTTCCGGTTTGTCGATGAAAATTCGAACCAGGCCACCCTTGCCTCCCAGCCGAACCTCGAGGTCCGCCAGTTCGTAGCCCAGTCTCTCAACCGTCGGCTCGAGCAGTTTCGCGAGTTCGTCGCTCTTCATCATCTAACCATTTGTTTCTAAAACAAAAAATGGGCCAATGGCCCATTCGTACTCCGCGCTCTGTCGTTGTCCTCAGACAACAAAAAACCCCTGAGCGGGGCCTTTATCTACCAGGGTCCTGGTAGCGATGGGTCCAAACTGCAGCCCCACTGGTGCGCGGGCGGGATTATACGGCAATCGAGAGCGCAGGCGCAATGCCCTCTGGACCATTCATTTCGACCCTTTCAGGGCTCTCCGAATCGGCCTGCGGGATGTCCAGAGAATCCCGGCCCAGGCGGGCTGGAACACTAGATACACTTATTAAGCAGGTAGCGCTTAACGTCGTCCGGGTTATTTATGAGCTTGTAGAACGCATCCATATAGCTCGTGAGCGCCTTGCGCGTACCATCGGTCAGTCCTTCCTGCTCATTGATCAGTGCATAGACCTCAGGCCGCTTTTCTCGGAATCGTTGCAGTGACTGGTCCATGTATGCGTTGTTGGCACACCGACCGCGGTACAGGCGTGTTCGCACACTTCGTATCTTGAACTGTGGCGCCGGACTCGCGTACGGAGCATCAACAAAGCCCGACTGATCGAAATCATAAGGAATAGGCAGTATCGGATCGGTATCTTCCCGGTTGAATAGCACGTAGTTGTGACAACAGTTGTCGCCAGGCGGGCCCGCAACTGGTGAGAAATCCGTGTTGCCGATCAGGTATTGAAATACCGACGTCAGATTGAGTCGATCAGGGGCGATATCCTTTACCTTTGCTCGCTCTATTTTCAACTCTTTCATGCCATAGCGGTCTGCTAAGCGTTTCTTGTGCTCGATCAGAAACGCATAGCGAACCTCTGGCTCTTTATCCTTCTCGATATTCTCAAAACTAACCTGCAGCAAGCGCGCTCGAAAGCTTAAATTTGTGACGGCATTGAATATTCGATACGTGAGGTATTCGCGCAGAACGTGCTGCTCGTAGCGCGAGGAGTACTTACACGGGATGACGAGTTTGAGCTTGTTCTGTCCCTCAAAGATTGTTCCGCGAGTCTGTTTCTTTTTAAAGTTCAGCAGAACCGGCGGGTATTTGCAGTTCTGATGTCGATTGTGCCCACGCGTTCGGATCTGGACGTCCAGCGGCACTGAAGTTCCTTCATCGTTTTCGTAGCTGATTGTGCCCGGCAGGTAGTCCTCTTTTGACCGCTCTTTTACAAGTGTGGAGAAAGGACCGGAAAGATACACTCTCAGCGGGTCATTGGTCTGAAAAAGCGGGTCCGGTGATTCACTAACCTCGGCACGCGCAGATATTGCCAGGAACGCCAGTGTTATTAGGGTTATGACGCACTTTATGGAGGTCATATGGGGGCCCCGATTCTTGATATAAATAGGTACTGCGCTTATCATCTTGCCAGTTTTGGACAGTGCTTCCAAACTTTGAACGTTCCGAGCCGGACGCACTCAAAGACCCGGTAATCCGACAATCCCACAGGAGATACCCCAATGACCTCTAATCCCGTGAGCGCCCGCTCGCTTTCGAAAGGCCTGGCCACGATTCTGGCGACGGCGCTGCTTTTAACCGGCGCAACTATTGCCACAGCGGCCGGAGATCTGCCAGAGACCACACCGGAAGGTCTTAAACTCGTTAAGAACGAAAAACACCGGGTTGTCTACCTGGCCGATGACGCTGATTTCAGTGTCTATACCAAGGTATATATCGTCGACGCTGCCGTCGCGTTCGCCAAGAACTGGCAGCGTGATTACAACCGGAATGAGCGAGACCTGTCCAGAAAGGTCTCGGACAAAGACGTAGAACGCATCAAGAATGAGCTGTCCGCCGAGTTCAAAGAGGTCTTCACCCAGGCAATGATCGATCACGGTCTGGAAGTTGTAACTGAAGTTGGTTCTGACGTGGTCGTGCTGCGTCCTGCTATCGTTAACCTGCAGGTTAATGCACCGGACATACAAGGAACGACACGGTCCTACACCTACACGGCCGATGCAGGGCAGATGACTCTGTACCTCGAACTCTACGATGGTGTTAGCGGCGCACTGCAGGCTAAGGTACTGGACGCCAAATCCGCTCGTCGGACCGCACCGGGTATGACGTACGCAACCAAGTCGAGCAATATTCGGGAGGCAGATCGCCTGCTCAAGAGCTGGGCTGACGAGATCGCCGGTCACTTTCATACAGCCAAGGCGGCTGACGCGGAGGACAATGCCAAGTCCGCCCTCTTCATGGAGGGCGGCCAACCGCTAATGATCTATATTGCCGTTGTATCCCTTTATGTGCTGATGCTGCTTGGCATCAGCGTATATAAGAGTCGCACCGTCAAGACCGATGAAGACTTTATGGTCGCCGGTCGCGGCGTGCCTGTGTACATGCTCGTTGCCACGCTCGTATGTACGTGGATCGGTTCTGGCAGTTTGTTCGGAACGGCGGGCCTGACATTCAGGACCGGAATCTCGGAACTCTGGTTCTCCGCCGGTGCGTGGGTAGGCATTCTCGTAGTCTACACAATCGCGGCTCGCGTCCGCCGAATTGCCAAGTACACGCTGACCGACCTGCTAGAGAAGCGTTATTCCCAGGTTGCCAAAGTCCTGGGCACGATCACGATCATTATTGCCTACATGGTGATCGCCGGGTACCAGTTCAAAGGCGGCGGTCGTTTCATAGCGATTCTCTCGGAAGGATCTATCACACCGGAAACCGGCATGATCATTGCCGCCGTACTGATTATCGGTTTCACCGTATTGGCAGGAATGGTGTCGATCGT
>JAACFG010000011.1 GCA_009937605.1 Gammaproteobacteria bacterium
TACGCGCAGATGGGTGTGGAGCTCAAGTACCTGATCACCGCCAGTTTCATGGCAGCGCCGGGTGGGCTGATGATGGCCAAGATCATGATGCCGGAGACCGCGGCACACGAGGAGGCACCGGAGCAGGAAGAGATCGAAGAGGAAGATCCGCCCGTCAATATTTTCGAAGCGATCGGCAATGGCGCGATAATCGGTATGAACGTCGCGCTCAGTGTCGGGGCGATGCTGGTCGCTTTCGTCGGTCTCATTTATCTGATCAATGGTCTGCTTGGCCTCTTCGGGGGGCTGATCGGTGTCGATGACCTGACCGTCCAGTGGGTGCTGGGCAAGCTGTTCGCACCGATCGCTTTCCTGATCGGCGTACCCTGGGGGGAGGCCATTCAGGCAGGCAGCCTGATCGGTCAGAAGCTCGTTATCAATGAGTTCTACGCGTTTGTCAGCTTCATTGAAATCAAGGAAACGCTCTCGCCGTACACGCAGCTCGTCGTCACGTTTGCACTGTGTGGATTCTCCAATCTCGCATCAATCGCGATTCTCCTTGGCGGACTGGGCGCTATTGCGCCCACCCGGCGCCACGATATTGCAAGACTTGGTCTAAAGGCGGTCATTGGAGGTACACTGGTCAACCTTTTAAACGCATCGCTTGCCGGGTTCTTTTTCGCCCTGCAGTAGATAAACAGGAATATGGCCAGAGCAATCATTCTCGTTCTCGACTCTTTCGGCATTGGCGCGACGGCCGATGCTGAGTCATTTGGTGACACCGGTTCGGACACGCTGGGCAACATAGCCCGGGAGCGAGCCAGCGCCGGCCGGCCTTTGCAATTACCGAACCTGGCGAAACTCGGGCTGTTCCATGCCGGGCAGGAAAGCACGGGAAAATTCGCCACCGACGTTGATACCGACGTCGAGATCATCGGTGCGTACGGACACGCCGCGGAAATGTCGAGCGGCAAGGATACGCCCAGTGGCCATTGGGAGATTGCGGGAGTGCCGGTCCTGTTCGACTGGGGTTACTTCACGGGAAAGACCGACACGTTCCCGCCCGAATTACTTGAGAAACTGATTGAAAGGGCGGATTTGCCGGGTGTTATCGGCAATTGTCACGCCTCGGGCACGACGATCATCGCCGAACTCGGTGATGAGCACGTGCGCACCGGCAAACCGATTGTCTATACATCGGCCGACAGTGTCTTCCAGATCGCATGCCACGAGGAGGCATTTGGTCTCGAGCGCCTGTACGAACTCTGTGATATCGCGCGCGAACTTGTCGATGACTACAACATCGGTCGTATCATCGCCCGGCCGTTCGTCGGCGATGGCCCTGATACCTATGCTCGTACCGCCAATCGCCGGGACCTGACGACGCCACCGCACGCGCCGACCGTGCTTGACAAACTGGTTGCCAATGGCGGTGACGTTATCAGCATCGGGAAAATCGCCGATATCTACGCACACCAGGGCATTACACAAAAGGTCAAAGCAAGCGGCAACGCGGCACTGTTCGATGCCACGCTCGATGCCGTGCGCACGGCTGGGGACGATACAATTGTCTTCACGAATTTCGTCGACTTCGACATGCTGTACGGTCACCGCCGCGATGTAGAAGGCTACGCGACCGCGCTCGAGTATTTTGATGGACGTCTGCCCGAAGTGCTTGAACTCATGAAAGAGGACGACCTGCTCGTCCTGTGTGCCGATCACGGTTGCGATCCGACGTGGCCGGGCAGTGACCACACGCGCGAGCACATTCCGGTGCTCGCATACGGGGCAGGACTCAGGGCTGGCTCACTGGGTCAGCGCGAGACCTTCGCCGATATCGGGCAGAGCCTGGCCGCGCATTTCGGCCTCGAGCCTATGGATTACGGCAAGAGTTTTCTGAGTGAATAGTATTTTCGCAGAGCTCAAGCGGCGTAACGTCATTCGAGTTGCGGGCATGTATGCGGTGGTTGGCTGGGTGCTGGCTCAGATCGGGACGACGCTTGAGGAGACCATGGGGCTCCCTGCCTGGTTCGATGGCCTTATCGTTGCCCTGCTGCTTATCGGGTTTCCAATCGCACTGATACTCGCGTGGGCTTTCGAACTAACCCCGGAAGGCATGGTGAAGACGGAGGCTGTGCCCGAGGGTGAGAGCATTACGGCGGAGACCGCTCGGAAACTCGACTATGCGATCGTCTTCGGACTGGTGCTGCTGGTGGCCACAGTTCTCTGGCAGAGCAGCGGTACTGATGTGGTTGTTGTTGATAATGAAGTCGACACGGCGAGCGAACTGACGACCGGGAGTGCGGCAGAAGACACCTCGATCGCGGTATTGCCATTTGCTGACCTTTCTCCGGCGAGTGATCAGGAGTATTTTTCGGATGGCATTGCCGAGGAGATACTCAACGTTCTTGTTGGTGTCAAAGGACTGGAAGTTACGTCACGAACATCATCGTTTCAGTTCAAGGGTGCGGATCTGGGCATTCCGGCTATCGCGAAATCCCTGAACGTACGGCACGTCGTCGAGGGCAGTGTGCGCAAGTCCGGTGAGACCATTCGAGTCACAGCACAGCTCATCGACGCCGATAACGACAAGCATCTGTGGTCGGACACATTTGATCGTCCACTCACCACAGAGAACATCTTCGCAATTCAGGACGAGATTGCGAAATCGATCGTTATGGCGCTGAGTGACACGCTCGGTATCGGGCGCCTCGAACCTGTTGAAGTTGTACCTGTTACAGAGAACCTGACCGCGTACGAATTGTTCCTGCAGGCACGGCCCCTGTTCCTCGCACGACTGGATCTCGATGTTGCCGACGAGTTGCTGGCCAGGGCCCTTGAGCGGGATCCCGAATTTTCAGAAGTGTGGGAAATGAGAGCGGCGCTTCAGACTCTGAAGTTTGAGTATGGCTATTCCGATTTGGCGATTGATGAAGCTGATCAGCTGGGCAACGAGTTTGCAGAGCGCGCGCTTTCATTGGAACCGAGAAGTGCAACGGCCATGGCAGTTATTGCAAAGGTAGACGGCAATGCCGCTCAGGCTCTCCGGAGAAAGGTGAACCTGGCAAGCGTCATCGCTGATTTCGACAAGGCTCTGGAGATAGAGCCGCGAAACGCATCGGCCCTGCTTTGGCGCGGGCTGCGTTATCTTGCGATCGGTGATCTTGACGCCTCACTCGAGGATTTTACGAAATGCCTGGAGTATGAGATCTACTACACGCCTTGCATGGAGAACTACTACACCACCCTGGCAGCCATGGGTCGCGATGAGGAAGCGATTACAGCATATTTGGAAGGCCTCAACACGAGCACCGTGCAGGTCGGGTATTCCCACCTTCCCTTGCTTGCGCGAAATGGCGAAGAAATAGCGTTCAAGTCGGCAACGAACAACGAGCATCTACTTCAGGGGTGGCGTCGGCATGACGAGTTGTGGCTCGCCTACCAGAATCCGGAGCAGGATCACTCTGAGTTGATCGAGTCCGTTCGTAACTACGTGGACAATAGAGAAGGAGCGTATGAGGAAATCGCAGAATTTGTCGTGCAACCACTCGGCATGGGTTGGCGTATCCCTGACACGCTGCTTCTTTGGGATGCATCTTTGAAACACTATCGTCAGACCAGCGAATTCAAGACCTACATTCGCGAATCCGGCGTATTTGAGTATTGGCAGGCCGCAGGTTTTCCCCCTCAGTGCCGGCCAGTTGGCAGGAACGATTTCGAGTGCGACTAGACCGAGCCCTTCCACGAATCCGGAACCCGAACCGCGATCACTTCGCCTTCAGCAGTTTGAACATCACCTGAGAAGACACGGCATTTCACCAGCGTCTTGCGCTCGCCGAACTCCTCGATCGTGGCGCGTAGTTCGAGATCCTTGTTGATCGGCGTCGGAGCGAGGTAGTTAACAGTCAGTCGGCCTGTCACACACCAGATTTCAGGTGCCGCGCCGATTTCGCGACCCTCCTGCAGGTAGTAGTTCGACAGGGCCGTCCCGACGCTGTGGCAGTCGATCAGGCTCGCGATCGTACCGCCGTAGACATAGTGCTCCGGGCCCGCGCACTGCTCCTGTCTTGGCGTGTAGCGACAAACGCATTCGTCACCGTGCCAGTGGCTCTTGATCTGCATCCCTTTGTCATTGTCGGCGCCACAGCCATAGCAATGATTGTGCGGTAGCAGGTCCTGGATGGCGGTCATGCGTTATTTCGCCCGGTTTCTGTTGTCGAGCGCGGCCTGGATTCTCGCCGCAAGTGCGCTGGCTTCCGCTGCAACGCGCGAGGTATCGATCGTGAGCATCTCGCGTTCCCTCATCAGAATTTCTCCATCGACAACAACGGAGGCGACATCCTGTTCATCACTGACGAATACAAGATGCGAAATGACGTTGTATGTCGGCACGTGGTGCACGTCTTCAAATGCTACCTGGATCAGGTCAGCACGCTTACCGACTTCGAGAGAACCGATCGTGTCACCGAGGCCGATTGCCGTGGCGCCACCGCTGGTCGCCATGCCCAGCACGGTCGTGGCCGGAATGACTTCCGGATTCATACGGTCGACCTTCTGCAGGAGTGAAGCGAGGCGCATCTCCTCCCACATATCGAGATCGTTATTACTGGCCGCGCCGTCTGTGCCGAGCCCAACGCGCACTCCGGCGTCCAGCATCTCGGTAATCGGTGAGATACCGGAGGCGATTTTCATATTGGATGTCGGATTATGAATCACACCGACCTTGCGCTCGGCGAGAATCGGGATTTCTTCCTTCGTCGGCCAGACGACATGTGCCGCGATCGTCGGTCCCTCAAAGAAGCCGATCGATTCGTACAACTCGATGCTCGGCATCCCGTAGGTATCCTGTGAATACTGCAGTTCGAACGGGGACTCCGAGACATGGATGCTGATCGGCACACCGAGTTCCATCGCGGCAGCCCGTGTCGCCGCAAGTTGCTCGGCATTCAGTGTGTAATTCGCGTGCGGTCCGAATATTGGTGAGATACGGCTGTTCCTGCCTTGCCAGCGTTGGACGAAGCCGACGCCCTTGGCAATAGAGTCGTCGGCGTTCTCGGCATCGGGGCTACGTTGGTCGATGACAGTTGCGGAAATCATCGCGCGCATACCGCAGCTGTCGACGACTTCGGCGATGGTATCGGGGAAGTAGTACATATCGACGAACGTCGTCGTGCCGCCACGAATCATTTCCCAGCAGGCAAGTTCGGTCCCGATGCGGACGAACTCCGAGTCAACGAATTCCACTTCGGCCGGAAAGATGTAGTTCTGCAGCCAATCCATAAGATCGAGATCATCGGCGACGCCGCGAAGCAGGGTCATGGCCGCATGGGAGTGTCCGTTGACAAGACCGGGCATGACGACCCGGTTGTTGCCGTCGAGCGTCTCTTTGGCTCTGTATTCGGCTTCGATGTCGGCCACGCTGCCGATCGCGATGATCAGGCCTTCGTCGATCGCGACTGCGCCGTTGTGCAGAACAGTCCCGGCCGGGTCCATCGTGACGATGTGATCGCCTCTCACGATCAGGTCGATACGCTCGTCGTCCGCAGAATCCGGGGCACCGGACGCTGGTTCACGAGGACCGCAAGCGGCGACTGATGCTAATAGAAAAAAGCTTATTAAACAGTATCTTATTGTTGTCATAGTTCCCTCTCCGACGCGTATTGTAGCACCGGGATTTAAGGCGATGGCCAACGCCGCTCGCGCACATCCATGTATAAAAAAAGAGCCGGCACAAGGCCGGCTCTTTAGCGACTATCTGATCAGGAGAATCAGAAGCTCTTGACCAGTCGCAGTCCGAATTCGCTCGCATCGTTACTCAGAATCTGCAGGATATAGTCCCCGGTATTCAGGCGGGCGTTATCGTAGCGCTCGTCCGTCACATTACGACCGTAGAGACCCGCCGTGAATGAGCCATCCGGCGAGTGGTACGCGATATCGACGTTCAGCAATGCACGGCTGTCGATCGCCGTCAGACGGCCAGGATCCGAACTCGGCTCACCATACATATTGTCGCGATACGAGTAGTCCAGACGCATCCTGACTTCGGCGCCGCTTGCCAGCGGGATCGCCCACATCGGGCTTATCGACCAGGTGAGTTCCGGTGTCAATGGTGCAACCGGTTTCACGCCCTGCTGTTCGTCAACATCGACGTCGATGTAGCCAAGCGTTGCCTGGAACGAGAAATTATCCGTGAAGAAATACGTGTTTTCCCACTCGAAGCCGGTCGATGTCTGGTCGACGATCAGGTTCACGGTGCTGAAGCCGCCACCCGACGTGGTGCTAACCTGGTACGGAAGATCTGAGTACTCCGTCGTAAAGATCGCCGCGCTCATCGAGAAATGATCAGTGATCTGGCCCTTGATGCCGACCTCAAGGTTCGTGGCCGTGATGTTGTCGCTGGCTTTGAAGCAGTCGTCATCATCATCCGGGTCGGTATCGGCAAACAGGCAGAACGGACGTGCCGGGTACTGGCCCGACTGGTAACCGGTTTGTACGGTCGCGTAGCCTGTCAGACCATTATCGAACGAATAATTTGCCGCCAGTTCCCAGGTAATCTCATCGAAGTCGCGACTATCGTCATAAGGTCCACTGCCAACATTGGTGAAAGCCGTCTTCTCGTCTTCCGTATAGCGCAGGCCGCCGGAAAGGCGAAACTTGTCTGTGAAGTCATAACCGAGATTGCCATAGATGGCCACGCTCGTAACATCCTGCGACAGGAAAAACGTCCCGGGGAATGTCAGGAACACGGTCGGGTCCTGGTTGTTGAAGCCGTCTTCCTCGAAGTAGTAGAGGCCGGATACAAAGTCGAATGCACCCATGTCACCACTGAACTGGAATTCAAGTGATGTCTGGTCCGCCTCGCCGGTCTCCGGGAATGACAGGAAGTCGTCAACAAAGCTGTCATCATCAAGACCTGCCTTGTACTCGGACGTACGGGTGCTGGCGATGATCTTCGAACTGTAGGTGTCATTCCAGTTCCAGTCCGCCGTCAACGAGAAGCCCTCTGCCTTGTTGGTCACGATTGTCTGGCTGGCTTGCCCGGTGTTGTTATCGTAAGGATCGGAAGAAACGTCGGAATTGCGGTAGCCCGCGCCATACACAGCGCCGTTCGGCAATTCGTCGATCAATGTCGTGTAGGGACGAAGACCGCCTTCGCCGTCATTGGCGTCATAAGCCAGGACCAGCGAGAAATTGTCGCTCGGAGCGTAACGCAGGGCAGCGCGTCCATAAACTTCCTTCGTTTCGCCAACTTCGATGCCGGCATTCGGCAGATTCAGGAAATCGCCGAGCCCATCACGACTCCTGTAGCCGCCCGTGAATGCCAGGGCGACCGTATCCGAAAGATTCATGTCGGCGTAGAAATCACCATTGAGTCGTCCACGGCTGCCGACTTCGAGGCCAACCTTGGCACCTTCATTGGCGCCGGGCGTCTTGGTGATGATGTTGATCGCGCCACCGATGGAGTTACGGCCGTACAGGGTGCCCTGGGGACCGCGCAACACTTCGATACGCTCAATGTTGGTCAGGTTCCAGTTCTGGCCGACCTGGCGGCCCAGGTAGACACCGTCCACGTAGACGCTCACACCGGGGTCCGTGGTGATCAGGTGATCCTGCAGGCCAATGCCACGAATGAACGGGTTGGCCGAGGAGATATGGCCGGCGGAAAACTGGGTGATATTGAGGTTCGGCACGAACTTGCCAATATCCACGATTTCGATAATGCCTTGCTCGGCGAGCTTGTCGCCCTCAAATGCGCTGATCGCGATAGGCACCTCATAGATGCTGGCCTCGCGCTTGGTCGCTGTGACCATGATTTCTTCAATAAGGGCGTCGTCACCATTCTGCGCGATCGCGGTTGGCGAAACGGCCAGCGCGGATGCAAGAGCAACGAACAGGAGACCCTTAACCTTGTGATTGTTCATATTTTTCCCCCGAAGGAAAGGTTATGGTGCAGTGAATGGATAGCGGTTTGCCTGATATCCGGATGCAGCAGATTATAGCTCAATGTCCAGCTTGTTTGGCCCGTCTGCCTGCTCTAAGGTAATGTTCTGTGACCCATCAAAATGACATTCCAAAGACCATTCCGACCTTCGATGCTCCGCCCGATGGCCGCCTTTCAGCTGACATGGTCGCGGCCTATCGCGACGCCGGTGTCATCGTCCTGAAGGGTTTCGTGGGTGAAGAAGCGTGCACGCGATTGCGCCAACGCGCCATGGAAATGGTTGAAACGTTCGATCCGTCCGAAGTACGCAGCGTCTTCTCGTCAGCCATGCAGACGCAACACAATGACAGTTACTTTATTGACTCCGGCGACAAGATCCGATTCTTCCTGGAACAGGATGCGTTCGATGAAAGTGGCGAACTGCGCCAGGATAAGGAACACAGTCTGAATAAGTTGGGCCACGCCATGCACGACTGTGACGCGGTGTTCGATCGCTTCTCACGGACACCTGAGCTGGCGGCGGCCGTTCGAGCTCTCGGTGTCGACGATCCGGCAATCGTGCAGTCGATGTACATTTTCAAGCCACCCAATATTGGCGGGGAAGTGGTTTGTCACCAGGACTCCACGTACATCTACACCGAACCCGAGTCTTGTGTTGGGTTCTGGTTCGCGCTCGAAGACGCGACACTGGAGAATGGCTGTATGCAGTTCATTCCAGGCGCTCACAAGCTACCGCTCAAGAAACGTAACTATCGCAAGGCTGACGGCGAACTCGTTATGGAGATACTCGATGACACGCCGTGGCCTGAGGAAAACAAGGTGGCCGCCGAAGCAGAAATGGGAACGCTGGTTATTTTCGATGGCCGTGCGCCCCACCTGAGCGCTGCGAATCGCTCGTCCAGGTCCCGACACGCGTATACGCTGCATGTAATTGATCAGAAATGCCATTACCCGGCAGAAAACTGGTTACAGCGCGGTGACGACCTGCCGCTTCGTGGCTTCGACTAAGGAATACCATGTTATTCAAAGATATTATTCGCAAGAAGCGCGACGGCGGGGAGCTGACCGACGACGAGATCCAGATTTTCGTCGACGGTCTCGCCACCGAAAGCCTGCCTGCGGAACAAGTCTCGTCATTGGCGATGGCCATTTGCCTGAACTCAATGAGTTTCGACGAGGCGGCCATACTGACATCGAAAATGGCACTGTCCGGCACCGTCCTGGACTGGAACGCAGAAGCGCTGGATGGGCCTGTCGTCGATAAACACTCGACAGGCGGGGTCGGGGACAAAGTGAGCTTCCTGCTCGCGCCGATCGCTGCGGCCTGCGGCTGTTACGTGCCGATGATTTCGGGGCGTGGCCTTGGGCATACGGGGGGCACGACCGACAAAATAGAGTCGATCCCGGGCTACAACGCTATGCCGGACTTCGAGACCTTTCGCAGGGTCGTCAAGGAGGTCGGATGCGCGGTCATAGGCCAGACGCCAGAGTTGGCTCCGGCGGACCGGCGCTTGTATGCAATACGGGACGTGACTGGCACGGTCGAGTCTGTTCCCTTGATTACTGCATCTATCCTGTCGAAGAAGATCGCAGCCGGGCTTGGCGGCCTGGTCATGGACGTCAAGGTGGGTACCGGGGCGTTCATGACGACAATCGAGAGAGCCCGCGAGTTATCGACCAGCATAATCAATACCGCAGCCAACCTGGGGGTGAGAACCCATACTCTGATTACCGATATGAACGAGGTGTTGGGGACGACGGCTGGTAACGCACTGGAAATAGAAGAGTCCGTTCTATTCCTGCGCAATCAGCAGCGAGAGACTCGCCTGAACGAAGTTGTTATGGGCCTGTGTGCGGAGATGCTCCTTGTCGGGGGGATTGAGGAGGATCGAGATGCGGCCGCACGGATGTGTGACGAAGCCGTGACCAGTGGTCATGCCGCCGAGGTCTTCGATCGCATGGTCAATGCGCTCGGTGGTCCTGCAGATTTCGTTGCCGATTATTCGCAATACCTCGCGCGCGCCCCAGTGGTCCGGCAGGTTCATGCGACCGGCACTGTAACGGCCATGAATACGCGCGCCGTAGGCGGCGCGATTATCGAATTGGGCGGCGGTCGGCACGTGGTCGGTGAAAAACTCGACCTGTCGGTCGGGTTCAGCAACATCGCGCCTATTGGTACCGAGCTCGACGGAGAAACGCCATTGGCGGTCATACATGCCGCGTCGGAAGACGCGGCGGCGGCGGCAGAGAAACACCTGCTCGAGGCTGTCAGTCTGGGAGATAAGGCACCGCCAGCCACCCCGGTAATTCACGAGATTTTGACCGGCTAGACGCCCCCGATGCGGTAAACTAGCCGGATCAAAGAATAAGAATAGTCGGGGGCTCCATGACCAATTTCATCGGTATAGCCGGGATCGTCGCAATCCTCGCGATTGCATTTGCGTTCTCCAGCAATCGCAAAGCGATTAACTTGCGCATTGTCGGCGCGGCATTCGCTCTGCAGGTCGTGATTGCGACGATCGTGCTTTACTGGGACAGGGGTCGCAGGGCGATCGAGATCATGAGTGACGGTGTGATGGCCGTAATCGGCTATTCCAGAGCCGGCATCGACATGGTGTTTGGGCCCCTCGCAGATACCGAAACAATCGGTTTCAGTTTCGCGATCAACGTGCTGCCGATCATCATTTTCTTTTCGGCGTTGATGTCGGTGCTGTATCACCTGCGCGTCATGGAGTGGATTGTAAAACTGGTTGGCGGTTTCCTGCACAAGGTCATCGGTACAGGTGCCGTCGAATCGATGAACGCAGCGGCAAATGTTTTTGTTGGCCAGACTGAAGCGCCGCTCGCCGTGCGGCCCTACCTCAAGAACCTGACCGAGCCACAGATGTTTGCGGTGATGGTCTCGGGACTGGCCTCAATCGCGGGTACCGTTCTCGCAGGCTACGCAATGATGGGTGCCGAGCTCAAATACCTGCTCGCCGCTGCATTCATGGCAGCGCCGGGCGGCCTGCTCATGGCAAAGATCGTCATGCCCGACGACAAAGTCGTTCGTTCGGGCGAGCACGAAGAGCTGGTCATGGAGCGCAGTGAACACAAGAACGTGATCCTGGCAGCAGCATCAGGTACCACCGATGGTTTGCGCCTGGCAGCAAACATCGGTGCGATGCTGATCGCTTTCGTGGCGCTAATCGCACTGTTTAACGGGATCGTCGGCTGGGTCGCAGGCTGGTTCGGATACGAACTGACACTGCAGATGATCCTGGGCAGGATATTCCAGCCGCTAATGTTCCTGCTCAGCGTGCCGTGGGAAGAAGCGCAGGCCGCGGGCGCGTTGTTTGGCGAGAAGCTGATACTCAATGAGTTCGTCGCGTTCTCAAACCTGAATGAATACCTGGCTGGCTATAGTCCGCGCACAGTAGCGATCGTCACGTTCTCACTCTGCGGTTTCGCCAACCTCTCGTCTATCGCCATTTTGCTCGGTGGCCTCGGTGTATTGGTGCCGGAAAAGCGGGACCTGATTGGGCAACTGGGACTCAAGGCCGTCCTCGCGGGCTCGCTTTCGAACCTGATGAGCGCTGCGCTGGCCGGTTTGCTACTGACGTTCTAGCACCGTGGCGCCGCGTCCAATAATTATCGACTGCGATCCGGGTCAGGACGATGCTGTCGCGCTGTTCCTGGCGATGGCGTCACCGGATGAGCTCGATATACTCGGAATAACGACGGTCGCAGGCAATGTGCCGCTCGAACTGACGCAGCGCAACGCGCGCATGATGTGCGATATCGCGCAACAGCAGGCGCTACCCGTCTTTGCCGGTTGCGAAAAACCCATGGTGCTGGACGCGATAACGGCCGAGTACATTCATGGCAACACGGGTATTGATGGCGTGGATGTATTTGAACCCGAAACTCCATTACAGGAGCAGCACGCTGTCGACTATCTCATCGAGACATTGCTGGCGGCGGAAGAGGGGAGTGTGACCCTGGTCCCGACAGGCCCGATGACCAATCTCGGAACGGCCATTGAGCGCGAGCCGGCGATTCTTAATGGCGTCCGCGAGATAGTATCGATGGGTGGGGCGATGCGTGAAGGCGGCAATCGTTCACCGTCCGCAGAATTTAATATCCTGGTTGACCCACATGCCGCGGACATCGTTTACAACTGCGGCAAGCCGGTCACAGCAATGGGCCTCGACGTCACTCACAAAGTCCTGTCGACGCGCGAGCGCGTTGCGCGCATTCGAGACCTGGGCAATGGCGTCGCCGAAGCCACGGCAGACATGCTGAGTTTCTTTCACCGTTACGACACCAAGAAGTACGGTTCCGAAGGCGCGCCGCTGCACGATCCTTGTACGGTGGCGTGGTTGCTACAGCCCGGGCTTTTTGAGACAAGACGCTGCAACCTGTCGGTCGAAAAACAATCCGAGCTGACACTCGGCCACACCGCGGTGGATTTCTGGCACGTGACCGACAGGCCGCACAATGTTGACTGGGCCAGTGATATTGATGCCGCAGGCTTTTACGAACTGCTCATCGACCGCCTCGGTCGCTATGGAGACAGCTAGTGCCGTCGATTACTGTCATCGGTTCGGTCAACCTCGACATCGTCGCCAAGGCGGCGCGCCTGCCTGCGCCCGGTGAGACGGTGACCGGCGCCGAACTGTTTCGTTACCCGGGAGGGAAGGGCGCCAACCAGGCGTTGGCGGCGAGTCGACTGGGTGCTGATGTCACTCTTATCGCGCGTGTTGGAGAGGATGGCGCTGCCGATGAGGCGCTCGCGCTGCTACGCGACGGCGGAGTCGAGCTGTCGCAGTGCGTAGCGCTTGCGGGTGTACCAACCGGTACGGCATTGATCGCTGTGGCACCGTCCGGCGAGAACCAGATCGTCGTCGCGCCGGGAGCGAACCGGCACCTGGCGCCGAATGATGTAGACATTCCGGTGACAGACGCACTGATCTGCCAGCTTGAAGTGCCGGTCGATACCGTGGCGAAAGTGGCGTCGGAGTTCACCGGATTCCTGGCCGTGAACCTGGCGCCGGCTGCCAGAATTGATGTGTCCGTACTCCAGCGAGCGGACCTGGTCGTGGTCAATGAGACCGAGTCGGCCTGGTACGGCGAGTCACTTGGTGCTTGCGACGGGATGGTCGCGACTACGCGCGGCGCGGGGCGGGCTACGCTGGAGCAAGATGGAACGCTTGTCGCCGAGGCGCAGCCACCGGTCGTCGAGTCGATCGATGCAACCGGTGCGGGTGACACGTTCACCGCCGCGCTCACGGTCGCGCTTGTCGAAGGGCAGAAACCTCAGGATGCTCTCGCGTTTGCTTGTGCTGCCGGCGCAGTCGCGACAACGAAAATGGGCGCGCAACCATCGCTGCCAATGCGAGATGAGGTGATGTCGAATGGCTAACGATCAGGATTTCGTCGATTTCGTCATTGACCAGGTACAGAATGGCTGTGACGTGTCATACCGACACATGTTTGGCGGAACCAGCCTGTACCTGAACGGCAAAGTCGTTGCACTAATCTGCGACAATCGGCTGTTCGTCAAGCCGACCGAGGCAGGGCGGACGTACATCGGCATGGTCGTCGAGGCGCCCCCGTATCCAGGGGCAAAGAATTCGTTCCTCATCGAGGACGAGATTGAGGACGCAGAGTGGTTGACTGAACTCTTCGTCCTGACTGAGAGAGAACTTCCGGCACCGAAGCCGAAGAAGAAACGCAAATAAGAAGGGAGCGTCATGAGAATAATCAAAGCCATCGCAATGTTGAGCCTCGCGATTTTCGCGACCGCATTCGCGCAAGAAGATGAGAAGCCCGAGCCCGGGTTCAATGAGGCGACGTTCAAGGGCCTTGAGATGCGTAGCATCGGGCCGGCGTTCATGTCGGGACGAATTGCCGATATCGTTATCGATCCAACGGACCCGAGTACCTGGTATGTCGCTGTTGGCAGCGGTGGTGTCTGGAAGACAGACAATGCCGGCACGACGTGGACCCCGGTGTTCGACGATCAAGGCTCTTATTCAATTGGTTGCCTGGCCCTTGACCCGAACAACCCGAACACGGTCTGGGTAGGCACCGGTGAGAACGTCAGCGGTCGCCACGTTGGTTACGGCGACGGTATTTATCGCAGCCGTGACGGTGGCATGAGCTGGGAGAACATGGGCCTCGAAGACTCAGAACGTATCGGCATGATTCGCATTGACCCACGTGACTCCAATACGATTTTCGTGGCTGCGCAGGGCCCCCTCTGGTCGGGTGGCGGCGAGCGCGGTCTCTACAAGTCCACCGATGGTGGTGAGAACTGGCGGAAAGTGCTGGGCGACGGCTTCGGCAACACGGACGAAGACGATCAGTACACCGGTGTCAATGAAGTGCATATGGACCCACGTAATCCGGACGTTATGTACGCGGTCACGTGGCAGCGCATGCGTAACGTGGCCGTCGTCATGGACGGTGGGCCGGGCACAGGTATTCACAAATCTGTCGACGGCGGAGAGACCTGGCGTGAACTCACGAAGGGTCTGCCTGAAGGAATGATGGGCAAGACCGGTCTCGCGATAAGCCCGCAAGACCCCGACACGATCTACGCGACGATTGAGCTCAACAACCGCAAGGGTGGTTTCTGGCGATCGGACGATGGTGGCGAGAGCTGGGAGAAGAAGAACGACTACCTCTCAAGCGCGACCGGTCCGCATTACTACCAGGAGATTTTTGCCAGTCCGCATTTCGAAGGGCACGTCTACCAGATGGACGCGTTGATGCGCATGACGAAAGACGGCGGCGACACGTTTCTTCCACAGCCAGCCGAAAACAAGCACGGCGATCATCACGCGCTCGCGTTTCGTGAGGACGATGAAAACTACCTGCTGATTGGCACCGATGGCGGCGTGTACGAGAGTTTCGATCTCGGGGCGACCTGGCGTTTCGTCAAGAACCTGCCGATTACGCAGTACTACAAGGTCGCAGTCGATTACGACGAGCCGTTCTACAACATTTATGGCGGCACGCAGGACAACAACAGCCAGGGGGGTCCATCGCGCACCATGAATATGGTCGGTATTCGCACGAGCGACTGGTTCGTGACGATGTTTGGCGATGGTCACCAGTCCGCGGTCGATCCGAACAATCCCGATATTGTTTACGCCCAGTGGCAGCAGGGTAACCTGACGCGTTTCGATCGCCGTACGGGCGAACAGGTGTACATCAAGCCACAGGCCCGTGAAGGCGAGCCGCCTGACCGCTTCAACTGGGACTCGCCGATTCTTATCAGTCCACATGATTCAAAGACGCTGTACTTTGGTACGCAGCGCGTGTGGAGAAGCGATAACTACGGCGATAGCTGGACGCCGATTAGCGGCGACCTGACGCGCGATGAGAACCGCGTACGCCAGCCGATTATGGGTCGCACGTGGAGTTATGACGCACCTCGCGATCTCTGGGCCATGTCGCAGTTCAATACGGTGACATCCCTTTCCGAATCACCGCTGGTCGAGGGCCTCATCTACGCGGGAACCGATGACGGCCTGATTCAAATTAGTGAAGACGGCGGCGCCAACTGGCGAGAGATCGATTCACTGCCTCGCGTGCCCGATCGCTTCTTCGTCAATGACATAAAGGCTGACCTGCACGATGCCGATACGGTCTACGTTGTCGTGGACGATCACAAGAGTGGTGATTTCGCACCCTACATTCTGAAGAGTGAGAATCGTGGCAGAAGCTGGAAGAGCATCTCGAGCAATCTGCCGGAACGTCACGTTGTGTGGCGTGTCGTGCAGGATCACGTCAAACCCGGCCTGATGTTTGCCGGTACGGAGTTTGGCGTTTTCTTCACCGTAAACGGTGGTGGCTCCTGGACGAAGCTCAAAGGTGGTGCACCGAATATTTCGTTCCGTGACCTGGTTATTCAGACAAGGGAAAATGATCTTGTCGGAGCCACGTTCGGTCGCAGTTTCTATGTGCTTGACGACTATACGCCGTTGCGCGATGTGAACGACAGCATGCTGAAATCGGGTAGCGTCCTGTTCCCGGTTCGCAAGGCGGACTGGTACGTACCGAGGCGCCCCATGGGTTGTGATGAACCAACCTGTAAGGCAAGCCAGGGCGACTCCTTCTATACCGCTCCCAATCCGGCCTTTGGCGCGACGTTTACGTACTATCTCGCCGAAGAAATCATGAGCAGCAAGGATGCGCGCCGCAAGGTAGAGAAAGAGAAGGAAGCGAAGAACGAGGACGTCGTTGCGGCTGACTGGGATACGGTCATTGCCGAATCGCGGGAGGACGCGCCGGCCATCGTCTTCCTCGTTGAGAATCTGGATGGCACGATCATCGATCAGGTCGACGCTCCGGCTACGGCAGGTTTCAATCGTGTCGCCTGGGATCTGCGCTACCCGTCAGTTGAACCATGGGCGCCGGTGCCCGAGGGAGAGGAGCCCCACGAGGGAACAGGCATCCTGGCTATTCCGGGTAGCTACATGGTTTCCATGCACAAGCGCATCGATGGCGAGATGATCGATCTCGGTCAGAAACAGACGTTTAACGTGGTTTCGATTCGCCCGGACCCGGCGATCGATGGCAGCTCGCAGCAACAGCGTGTGATATTCGAAGCCCAGGTCAACGAACTGCTTCGTGCTGCAGCGGGCAGCTCCGAAGCGGTGGATGCTGTTGTCGGCGAACTCGATGCAGTCAAAGCGACGCTCCATCGCTCGATGACGGACGGCTCGCTGTACGAACTGGCGAACTCCGTCCAGCAACGCCTCAAGGAATCGGGTGAGAAGCTGACGGGGAACGAGCTACGCGACTTCTATAACGATCTGCCGATCATGACCGTGCAGGCGCGTTTATGGCATGCACGCTTCGACCCGTCGAGTAGCGCTCACGGCCCGACGGCGGCACAAAAAGAATCTCTGCGTATCGCTCGCAAGCTCTACGACGAAACCGTTGCCGAGCTAACCCAGTTGGTTGATGGTGACTACGCGGCCCTGAAAGAGGCGATGGATATCGCCAAAGTGCCGTGGACGCCGGGGAGGGGGATTCAGCCGTAGGAGCGGCGACTCGCCGCGATCGCGGCCGATGGCCGCTCATACAGCCGCGACTACGGCAAGTGGAATGAGGCTGGCAGGAGATCGTCTATCGAGTACTCCTGCCAGTCGCCACTGTCATCGATAGCGAGGATCACGGTCTCCTTGTCCGCGAACTCATTGATGCGCTGGCGACAGCCACCACAGGGCGTGCAGGGACCGATGTCTCCCGCACCGCCAACCACGGCGATTTTCACGATGCGCTTGCCGCCCTGTTGCACCATGGCGCCAATAGCGCTGGCCTCGGCGCAGCTACCGAGCGGGTAGGCGGCGTTCTCGACGTTGCAGCCAACATGCAGGTGTCCGCGGTCATCGACAATGGCGGCCCCAACACTGTAATTCGAATAGCGGTTGTAGGCATTGCGGCGTGCGTCGGTGGCAGCGCTGATCAGGTCTTCGTTCGCTACGCTCATTCGCTTTCCGTGTTGCGCATCGGGTTATTGGGGTGATCCGTCCAGGCCAGCGCTGCGTCATTGTCGTCGCTGACCTGCTTCATAGTAATGCAGCTGTCTACCGGGCACACGCTAACGCACAGGTTACAGCCGACGCATTCGTCATCGATAACTTCGAAGCGTCGTTCGCCATCAACCGTGTGCGTAATTGCCTGGTGCGACGTGTCTTCGCAGACAACGTGGCAGCGGCCGCACTTGATACAAAGGTCCTGGTCGATGACTGCCTTTTCGACGTAATTAAGATTAAGGTGCTGCCAGTCGGTGACGCTCGGTACCGCTTTGCCGATCAGCTCATCGAGCGCCATGTCCTTGTCGTCAAGAAAGGTCGAGAGCCCGTCGGCGAGATCATCGATGATCTTGAAGCCGTAGACCATCGCGGCCGTACATATCTGCACATTCGATGCGCCGAGCGCGAGGAAGTCCACAGCATCGCGCCAGTTGGTAATGCCGCCGATACCGGAAATCGGTAGCGCGCTGGTTTCCCGCGTGCGCGCGATTTCGGCAACCATGTTCAATGCGATCGGTTTTACAGCCTCGCCACAGTAACCGCCATGGGTTCCCATGCCGCCGGTCGTGGGGTACATGGTCAGCGTGTCGTAGTTGACGCGCATGATGGAATTCACGGTATTGATGAGGGACACGGCGTCAGCACCGCCGGCCTGCGCGGCCTTGGCGGGCGGCAGAATACTCGCAACATTCGGAGTCAGTTTCACAATCACCGGGATCTTCGCTGCGCTCTTCGCCCACTCGGTCGCCATCTGGATGTACTCGGGGACCTGGCCAACCGCAGCGCCCATACCACGTTCAGACATGCCGTGCGGGCAGCCGAAGTTAAGCTCGAGCCCGTCGGCCCCCGTGTCCTCGATCATTGGAAGATGTTTTGCCCAGGCTTCTTCGTTCATCGGCAGCATGACCGAAACCACCACCGCACGATCCGGCCAATCACGTTTGATCTGCCGGATCTCGTCGAGATTGGTCTGCAGCGGGCGATCTGTGATCAACTCGATGTTATTAAAGCCGATGACGCGACGTTCGTTGCTGTGCAGCGCGCTATAACGCGGCCCGCTGACGTTGACGATCGGCGGCCCTTCTTCGCCCAGCGTCTTCCAGACGACGCCGCCCCATCCTGCCTCGAAAGCGCGGTTGACGTTGTAGGCCTTGTCCGTCGGTGGCGCGGACGCGAGCCAGAACGGGTTCGGAGATTCTATCCCTAAAAATGTGGACTTGAGGTCAGCCATCTTTATTGCTCCCCCAGGTGGCGGTCAATATCAATTGCCGCGAGCTTGCCGTGCTGCACGGCAGTCACGGTTAAGTCATCGCCGTCGATGACACAATCGCCGCCAGCCCATACTCTATCGAGCGATGTCCGGTGCCAGCCGTCGATGACGATGCGCCCATTTTCGGTAGCAGGCCCTTCGATGCCGTTGAGGTGTTGTCCGATCGCCTTGAAAACGACATCGGCATACAGGACGAATTTGCCACTATCGGCATCAAACTCCACGCCCGTAACGTGCTCGTCGCCGAGAATACGTTTTGGGGGAGCGCGGTGGTGAATCGTGACGCCGGACGTCTGCGCCAGTGCCTGCTCAAACGCGCTGGCACTCATGTTTTCCGGTCCGCGGCGATAAACCATGTGAACCTGCTCGGCACCCAGGTGACGGCTCTGTACGGCGATGTCGATCGCGGTCATGCCACCGCCGATGACCACCACGGTCCTGCCCACCGGTAATTCACTGAGATCTCCGGCCTGCCGCAGCTCGGCGATGTAGTCGGTGGCGTTAACGACACCGTCCTTGTCCTCGCCGTCGATTCCAAGATCATTCGAGCGACCCAGCCCGATACCCAGGAACACGGCGTCGTATTCGTTTCGGAGGTCGGTAAGGCTGACGTCAGCACCGAGTGCACAATTGTTGCGAACCTCGATTCCGCCGATCGCGAGGATGTAGTCAGCCTCATTCTGGGCGAAATCATTAACGGTCTTGTACGCGGCGATGCCGTACTCATTCAATCCGCCGACTTTTTCATCGCGGTTGAAGATGACGACATCATGACCCAGCGTGGCGAGGCGATGAGCACAGGACAATCCGGCTGGCCCACCGCCGACCACAGCGACCCGCTTACCGGTAGGCGCTGCACGCGCGAATAGCTGCTGTCCTGTTTCGATCAGTGGGTCGGTTGCGTAGCGCTGCAACAAGCCGATCTCGACGGGTTTCTCCTCATGCGTGTTGCGCACGCAGGCTTCTTCGCATAGGACCTCGGTCGGACATACGCGAGAACACATGCCGCCCATGATGTTCTCGCTCAGGATGGTTCGCGCCGAGCCCTTAATGTTGTCGCTGCGAATCTTCTGGATAAAAGCCGGAATGTCGATGCCCGTCGGGCATGCATCTGTGCAGGGGGCGTCGAAGCAAAAGTAGCAGCGGTCCGCCTCGATCAGCGCCTCTGATCGGGACAGCGCTGGATGCAGGTCGCTGAAATTGGCGGCAATTTCATCCGGTTCCAGGCGCTTACTGCGAATGTCAGGCTGTTCCGTCATTAGCGTTTCACCGGTTCCGGTCGCGAACGTTCCGCCTTGATCTTCATTGCGCTGTAAAAGTCGGCATAGGGTGGTCGATCAACGTAGCGTCCTGCACCACGTTCCACATCGAGTTTGCCATCTGCCCACACGACTTTGCCATGGCTTATCGTGTGTGACGCACCGCCCTTGACATCCATGCCTTCGAAAATGTTGTAGTCGACTTTCTGGTGATGCGTCTTCGCGGAAATCGTCTTGGTTGCTTCGGGATCCCAGACGACGATGTCCGCATCCGCGCCGACAGACACGCTGCCTTTGCGCGGGTATATGTTGAAGATCTGCGCAGCATTTGTGGATGTGACAGCGACGAACTCGTTCATCGTCAGTCGACCTGTACCAACGCCGTGGTGCCACAACACCTCCATGCGGTTCTCGACGCCGCCAGTGCCGTTGGGGATCAGGCGGAAATCATCCTTACCCATAGCCTTCTGATCAGCACAGAAGCAGCAATGATCCGTAGCCGTGGTTTGCAGGTTACCGGACTGCAGGCCGTGCCAGAGCGCCCCCTGGTGCTCCTTGCCGCGGAACGGCGGGCTCATGACATGCGCCGCAGCCGTATCAAAGTCCGGATGCCGGTAGACTGAGTCGTCGACCAGAAGATGCCCTGCGAGGACCTCGCCGAATACACGTTGACCCTCATTACGCGCGCGCGTGATTGCCTCGAGCGACTGTTTGCAGGAATTGTGCACGATGTAGAGCGGTACCTTGAGCACCTCTGCAATCCGAATAGCCCGGTTCGCCGCTTCGCCTTCGCACTCGGGCGGCCGGGAGAGCGGGTGAGCCTCCGGTCCCGTCATGCCGCTTTCAAACAGCTCTTTCTGCAGGCGAAACACAAGCTCGCCGTTTTCGGCATGCACCGTCGGAATTGCACCCAGTTCGAGTGCGCGCGAAAAGCTGTTAACGAGAATCTCGTCGTCGGCCATGATCGCGCCCTTGTAGGCCATGAAATGCTTGAAGCTATTGACGCCATGGTCACGTACGAGTGTGCCCATGTCTTCGTACACACTTTCGTCCCACCAGGTTACCGCGACGTGGAAGCTGTAGTCAGCGACCGACTTCTCGGCCCATTCGCGCCACTGCATGTAGGTCTCAATCAGATTTTGCTGTGGGTTGGGTATCGCGAAATCGATAATCATGGTGGTGCCGCCCGCGAGGCCAGCAGCCGTCCCCGAGTAGAAGTCCTCGGTCGTAACCGTGCCCATGAATGGCAGTTGCATGTGCGTGTGCGGATCGATGCCGCCAGGCATGACATACTGACCACCTGCGTCGACGACCATCGCTCCGGAAGGCGCGTCGAGATTGTCTCCGATGTCGATGATCTTGCCGTCGCTGCACAGGACGTCAGCGTTAAACGTGCGATCAGCATTGACGACCGCGCCACCTTTGATCAGAACCGTCATGATGAAACTCCCCGTTCGTTTTTCGCAACGAAGTAATAAATCAGGCCACCCAGGATAGAACCCGTAAACCAGCCGAAATCATAGAACCATGAGAGTGCGCCGGTCGTTACAGCAATGAGTGTCAGTGCGACCGGTACCAGGAAAGCGATGAAGCCGGCCTTGTTCCAGGCTGGGTAGCCGGCGCCATCCTGGTAAAGCGCCAGCAAATCGTACTCCTGATTCTTGATCAGGAAGTAGTCGACCACCATGATGCCCGCGATCGGCCCGAGTAGGCTCGAATACCCCAGCAACCAGTTGGAATACAGGCTTTCGACGCTGACATCGGTTTCCAGCCAGCCGAGCTTCTTCAACAGCTCCCAGCTCATGAGGGCCAGGCCAATAAGGCCGGTGATTATTACGCCGCGCTTCTCATTGATGATCCTGGGCGCGACATTCTGGAAGACATTGGTTGGCGATACGATGTTCGCAGCCGTGTTTGTCGAAATCGTCGCGAGAATAATCATGATCATGGCAATGACAACGCCAATATCGTTGTCGATGCGGCCAATCAGGTTGATTGGATCGGAGATGCTCTCGCCAGTGAGTTCCACCGAGGCAGCCGTCAGAACAACGCCGAGTCCTGCGAACAGCAGCATCGTAAGCGGCAGACCCATAATCTGCCCAATGACCTGGCTGCGCTGCCTGCGGGCATATCGGCTGAAATCCGGAATATTCAAAGACAAGGTTGCCCAGAAGCCGACCATCGCGGTGAGCCCGGACAGGAAGTACCTTGTGACGGGTTCTCCTTCGGGACGCGTTGCCGGAGTTGCAAGGACCTCGCTTAGCGAAATCTTCGGGAGGGCCCAGACAAGGAGGCCGAATGCGACAATGAGCAGCAATGGGGCCGCAAGAGCTTCGAGAAATTTGATCGACTCAGAGCCGCGAATAACGACAGTCAGGTTGGCGACCCAGAAGATGAAGAAACCCAGTACTTCGCCGGTGCCACCCAGTGCCGCCCAGCCATCGAAGATCGCGGACAGCAACAGGTGTATGGCGATGCCGCCAAATAGCGTCTGTACGCCAAACCAGCCACACGCCACGAGGGCACGAATCAGCGAGGGGACATTCGAGCCGATGATGCCAAACGAGGCGCGCAATACGACGGGGCAGGGTATGCCGTAGCGTGTGCCGGGGAACGCGTTGAGCGTCAGCGGGATCAGGACAATGATGTTGGCTATCAGGATCGTCCACAATGCCTCCGACACGGACAAGCCAAAATAGGCTGTCAGGACACCGCCCAGTGTGTAGGTGGGTACGCAGATCGCCATGCCGACCCAGAGCGACGCCACATTCCAGCGCGACCAGGTGCGCTGCGATGCTCTCGTCGGCGCGATGTCGTCGTTGTAGCGCGGGCTTTCGAGGAGGTCGGTGCCGAGGTCGAGCTCGATGTGTTCACCGACTGTCCGTAGCGTGCTGACCGTCCGTAGTTCAGTCATCAGTTAATGGCCCGTAGGTCTCCGGGCGTCGATCGCGGAAGAACTGCCAGGTGTCGCGCACCTCGCGCACCATGTCGAGGTCGATCTCATGCACCAACAGCTCATCATCGCCGTAACTGGCTTGCGCTTCGATTGCACCGCGAGGATTGACGATATAGCTGGAT
This sequence comes from Gammaproteobacteria bacterium, assembly GCA_009937605.1. GTDB lineage: Bacteria > Pseudomonadota > Gammaproteobacteria > Steroidobacterales > Woeseiaceae > UBA1847. Next base: position 23,062 of record JAACFG010000011.1, read on the forward strand.
CCGTAGAACTCACCCATATTGTGCGTCGAGGCCCAGGGTTCTTCGCTACCGATGCGATTGATTGCGCCGATGAATACGCCGTTCGCTGCAGCCGATGCCGGCTGTTCGAGTTCCCACAGGTACTTCGATAGTCCCGCAACGGTCGCGGATGGATTGACGATGTACTCGGCACCATTCAGTGCCAGCGCGCGCCAACCCTCGGGGAAGTGCCGGTCGTAGCAAATGTAGACGCCGAGTTTCAGATAGGCGGTTTCGAAAACAGGATAGCCGAGATCGCCGGGTTTGAAGAAGAACTTCTCGTAGAAGCCGGGATCGACCTGGGGAATGTGCGTTTTGCGGTATTTGCCCAGGTACCTGCCATCGGCGTCGATGACCGCGGCCGTGTTGTAATACACGCCCGTCATATGTTCCTCATAAATCGGTACAACGATCACCATGTTGTACTTCTTCGCATATTCCTGCATCAGCTGCGTTGTCGGCCCGTCGGGAATTTTCTCAGCGGCGGCGTACCACTTGCGGTCCTGGCCGGGGCAGAAATAGGGTTGGGTAAAGACTTCCTGAAAGCACAGGACCTGGACTCCCTGCTTGCCGGCATCTTCGATGAACGGAATATGCGCCTCGATCATACGCTCCCGGATTTCATCGGGTTGCATCGAGCCGTCGCCCTTGAGCGCCATCTGGATCAGGCCACACTTAACCTTGGACATGAGTTTCCCTCTCAACGGATTTTGTTGTTAGTCGTCTACCTACAGTCGTCCATAATAGCAGCGAAATCGCGACATCTACTGCACTGAGGACCACGATCCGTGCATCGGATTTGGCAGGATGTACCAGCCGTTGCCCCAGTATTCGGCATATTTCCTGACTGCCGCGTCCCTGGAGGCGCGCGTGCCTGCCTCGGTACAAGGTGCGTAGACCTTCTTGCGGGCACAGGGTATGAAGTCGCCGAGATCATCGCCGATGACCATGATGACTCTGTGGCTCTCACCAATCAGCTGTCGCCGCACCAGTTTTTCGCGCTTCCAGTCGGGTTGCTCATCCGCCAGGGAAACAAACTCTGGCTCGGTCGAAATACCGATTTCCTGCAGACCTTCGATAACCGTCTGTTTCTGCGGACAGGCTTCGGATTCGCCCTCGTATTGTTCGCACGGCCTGTTGGTCAGGAAGAATATCTGCACGCCCGCCGCGCGAGCGGCCTTGACGAATTCCACGACTCCGGGGACTGGTTGTGCCGTGTGCTCGCGATCCCAGTAATCCAGTTTGTAGTTGTCGAACGGCCGCTCAAAGCTGATCTGGAAATCAACGTTGTTGATGACTGTTTCATCAATGTCCAGGATGACTGCAGCTGGAAGCTTCTCAGCACCGGTCTGCCCGGGCAGAGCCGTCCAGGACGTGTCGTCAATGAACCTGGGCAGCGCTCGTGTAGCCGTGCCATATACCTGCCGAGTGACTGCCCCGTACTCGGCAGCATTCTTCACCCAGAACAGGCCCAGGTCATCTTCAGGATCGGGAGCTTGTGAAGCGCACGCCGTCAACAGGAGCGCAAAAATGGCAAGCGTTGCCGTACGTGTCGTTTTCATGATTTCAGGTTAGCATGCCCACATGAGAAAAATCACTCCGCTAATCGTCGCCGTCGGCCTGTTGTTTTCGGCCTGCGCAGCGACGTCGAACCAACAGTCCGAACAGCCGTCTGACGGGCTGACATTTATTCATCTCAACGATACGTATCGAGTCGGCGCGGTCGAAGACGGCAAGCGCGGTGGCTTCAGTCGCGTGGTCACACTCGTACACGAACTGCAGGCGCAGGGGCGCGACGTTCGCATCCTGCATGGTGGCGATTTTCTGTATCCCTCGCTGGAGAGCAATCTCTGGGATGGCCTGCAGATGGTCGATGCCATGAATTTCGTCAATGCGATCGCGCCAATGTACGTAACGTCGGGCAATCACGAATTTGATCGCCGAGGATCATCGCAATTGGTTGCGGCAATCAAGGCCTCCGAGTTCAATTGGCTCGGAGACAACTACACGTTCAAGACCGGCGACGAGGTTGCAGACAACGCCCTGCAGGCAGCGTTCACGTTTGAGCACGCTGGCGAAACGATCGGCGTCTTCTCATTGACTCTGCATGAGTACGATGGCGGCAACAAGCGGGACTACCTCGAGGTCGATCGCGACTACAAAGCGGTCGCCGAAAGGACAATCGCCGAACTGGAAGACCGCGGTGTCGACCTGATAATTGGCGTTACCCATCTGCTCATGTGGCAGGACGTTGAGATTGCGAGCCTCAAGGCTGCGCATCCCAAGGTGGCGTTTATCGTCGGTGGCCACGATCACGAGCCGCAATACAGCGCCGCCAGCGACACGTCCGCCCTCGTGATGAAAGGCGCATCAAACGCGCGCGTTATCTGGCGAATCGATGTTGAGTTCGATGCCTCGGGAGCCTTTGTTGTCAACGAGGAGCGTATCGATCTGGATGAGTCGATACCTCTTGATCCGGATTACGAGGTGCTGGCCGCCAAATGGAACGATCTCCTGATCGGGAAATTTCCATTTCTCAATGCCCGCGTAGGCACTGCGGCAATTGCAATGGATGCTCGCGAGGAGACCGTCAGGAGCAGTGAGACCAGTTGGGGAAATTTCATCACTGATCAGATGCGTTCTGCGTTCGGCGAGCCCGAGGCGGATTTTGCCTTTATCAATTCCGGTACCCTGAGGCTCGACGACTACATCGAGGACGACATCCTGTTCGATGACATCGGGAGAACGTTTGGCTTCAGTTCTTATCTCAGGCATACGACCCTGACAGGCGCAGAGTTCAGGCGCGTTCTTGAAGCCGGTTATCGCGGTGGTCCCGAGGCTCAGGGCTATTTTCCACAGATTTCGGGTTTCCGGGTCTGTGTCGATCGCAGTCGCGACGAATTCGATCGCATCGTCAGCTTGCAGGTGCCGACAGAGGGCGGCTGGAGTGAAGTTGACGAGAAGCGTGAATACACGGTCGTTGTACCCGACTTTCTTTATGGCGGAGGTGACGGCTACGAGCTTCCGAAGGATCGCTTCGCATCCCGGCCGGGCTCCGAGTTGAAGTACCTGGTGCTTGACGCGATCTTGCGTGCCCAGGGTCTTGGGCAGGCGGTTGGTGTTCCGGTAACGGAGGAAAACCGGCGCTACCATTCGCCCGGTGAAGGCGAGGATTCCTGCTTTAGGGATTGATCAGGACGCCGCTCTCGCACATCCCTGTGCTTCGCGGCATAAGTACATCCATGTACAAAAAAGGGCGGCCCGAGGGCCGCCCTTCTTACTCAGACTGAGCTGGTACTTAGAAGTTGTACTGGAAGCCGATACGCATTCTCCAGAGCGAAGCTCGTGTCGAGCGGCTCTGGCTCTGAGGAACGTATTCCTCGAACACATACTGACCATTTTCCAGGCTTGCCTCAACGACCGGCGCGGCACGCGGGAAGCTGCGTTCGTACAGCACGCCCCATTCGTCATTGAGCAGGTTGCCGAGATTTTCGATCGTGAAGTAGATGCTGGCCTTTTGATCGCTGGCGAAACCGGGGATTTCCTGGCTGATACGCAGATCAAACTTGGTCCACCAGTCGCTTTGCAGAGAGTTGCGAGCAACAATGCCGCCACCGTACTTGGTCAGGCCTTTTCCTTCTGCCCATGCAAAGAATGCGTCCTGGTCGAAGCCCGGATCGAAGACGACGTTCGGGTCATTGGGACCGTCAGGCATGTACAACAAGCTGCGATCGTCATCCGGGCAGAAGAACGGCCCGCAGACGAACATCGCCTGCTCAGAGAACGTAGCGCTGTAAGGACGGCCCTTGTTGGCAGAACCAAACAGGGTGAAGCGCGTCACGTTATTGCCAAACCACTCAGCCTGGTAGCCGAGCTTCGCGATGAACCGATGCTCCATCTCGTAGTTTGCCCTGGCGACGCCTGGATCGTTCGGATCCCCAACGGAAATGTTGAAGAAGTTGGAGAATGCGACCGAACTCGTCATCGGGCTGACTTCGGTGGAATCCGTGTACGCGTAACCAAGGGTCCAGTCCAGACCGAAGTCATGGACTTTGCTAAGCGTTGTAGAGAAGCTCAGCTGCTCGCCATCGCTACCCTGAACGTTGTCCAGGATGAAGTCGCCATTGAAGAGACGATCACACACGGGCCCTGTGCCAATAGGGTCGGTATCACAGCCCGCAACACTCTTGTCGGCCTGGTAGTAGATGGGCCGACCGTCAGGTGCCGTGTCAGTCTGCACATACGTGTCGTCACGGATGACCGCCGAGTTATCAGATCTCGAGAAGATCAGGTCGGCATTGAGCAGGTACCCGTCTCCGAAATTCCAACTCGCACCCAGTGAGAGCTTCCAGTTAGCCGGAATCTCGAAGTTGGGATCAATTGCGTTCACACCAGAGTTTGCTGTCCCATTGGCAACGAAGTCGATCATTGTTGATGGCGCATCAAATACCGGCTGGCCATTGCCGTCTGTGCCGAGAGGTACCGGGTCTGCGCCATTAGCGCCTGGAGAACCGAGGAAACGATCAGGATTGATATTCAGGTCTCGAACGTCACCATCACCTTCGCGCGCCTGTACCTGCGTGATACCGTCGTTCTGGTAGTTGTTACCCAGCCACACGTTCGGGTTGCCACCGCTGTAGAGACCGAAACCACCGCGCAAAGTCAGATCTTCGTTGATACCCCAGCTGAAGCCCAGTCGAGGTTGCAGCAAGTCCAGACCGTCGAAATTCTTGCGGTTCGTGAAGCCCGTGCGCGCGATAAAATTACTGTTCTCCGTCGGCAGGTCGCTGCTCGTATACCAGTCGTATCGCAAGCCTGCGACCAGGATGAAGTCGCTATTCGGAAACGTGATCTCGTCCTGGACGTAAACAGTGTTAACCGCGTAGGCGAACTCGGCGGCCGCATCATTCGGATTCAGGGACGGCGCCGCATTGCCGTAGTAGATGTCGTCCGGGCTGAGGGCTTCGAACTGATCAATACAACCGTCCGGATTGCCGTCACGGCTGCAACCAACCGTATTGCCGTCGAGGTCCGTATTCTCCTCGTCGAAGCGATACTCGCCGATCGTGTGCTGCAGGAACAGGTTGAAGATATCGACTTCTTCCATCTCGTAGCCGAACCCCCAGAGGTGGTCCCCTGCGGACCAGTTGCCCGCGAGCTTGAGATTCAGGGTGGTGTAATCAAGATCGTTTGACTGACGGGAGTCGTCGCCACCGAGATAGACGATCGCCCGATCGAAGCTGCCGTCACCATCATTGTCGGCATAGGTCTCGATCTGTACTTCGCCAAAGCCTTGGTTGTTGATTGTTTCCTGCCGGTTGTCGAGATCGGAGTAGCCGACCTTGACTTCCGTGCTGAACCTGTCGGTCCAGTCAGAAAATACCATCACGTTATAGGCTTTCAGCTCAGCGCCACGCTCGTAGAAATGATTCGAAAACTCGTATTCGTCGGAATCACTATCAGACTGCGATGTATTGAAGCCGTCGTTGTAGTTGTATGTAAACGCCGCATTGTGATTGTCATTAATAGTCCAATCCAGACGCAGCAGGTACTTCTCGTCGTCGTAGGGCCTGTTCAGGATGGTGGCGCCTGGATCATAGCCGTAAACGTTCTGGGCAATCTGGGCGATCCTGTCGAGCTGTGCCTGTGTGGTACCGGCAACCGGACGACCGCAGGTCTGATCGCCGGCGCAGCGATCGAATATGTCCGCAGCGTCTCTCTTCTCATACGAGAAATGGAAGAAGAGATTGTCTTGAACAATTGGGCCGCCGACCGAGAATCCCCAGCGCGTGTCATCGAAACTGCCCTGATCGATTTTGTCGCCTTCGAGCGAATCTCCTATGAAACTGTCGTCTCCGTAGCTTGCCCAGAATCTGCCAGTCCAGGAATTGGTGCCCGAGCGTGTTACGGCGTTGACGTTACAGGCCGTGAAGCCGCCGTACTGTACATCGAACGGGGATAGCTCAACAGACACCTGTTCAATCGCATCGAACGGGAACGGCATGCGTTGCGTCGGGTAGCCATTGCTGTTCAAGCCGAAGTTGTCATTCTTTTTGACGCCATCGACCGTCAGGCTGTTGAACCGGGGGTTCGCACCGACACACTGCACGGAATCGACAAAGGCCCTGTCAATATAGACGCGGGGATCGACGCGCACGATGTCATTGATGTCACGATTTATCGACGGCATGTTCTGCAGGTCGTCGAAACTGAAGCTCGTCGCCGGCCCAAGGGCCACTTGTGTGACTTGAACAACGGCGGCCGTAACGACGATTTCCTCGATATCCGCCGGACTCAGGGTAACCGCTGAATTAAACGTCTCACCCAGATTGATATAGACATCGGTAACCGTGTGGCTGGCATGATCGGGCATGGTGATAACGACCGTGTACGGGCCACCAACAGAAAGGTCACCTACCTGGTACTGCCCCGAGGCGGACGAGGTCGCTCGACTGACGCGCCCCGTTCGGGTATCTGTGATTTGAATGGTTGCGCCCACAGCCGCACTACCATCGGAAGCCGTAAGGCTGCCGCGTATGGCGGAAGTGGTTTCCTGTGCGTTTGACGCAACAGGAAGAGCGACAATAAAAACTGCGGCCAGGGCCACAAGCGATAACTGTTTCATCGCTGCGAACGCCGACCTGAAGACTCGAGATTTTTGATTCATTATTGATCCCCGACTTTTAGAAACGCGAAAGTCCAGCGCCCGACTATGACAGCTGGGTTTCGCCTGGTTATTTTTCGCCCAATTTCGAGCCGAAGGCACGAAAGTGGACATTATCTTTAGGTGTTGGCGCTAATTTAGCGCAGGGAAAATGCTTGTGCAATAAGGGTTTGTGCGGGTTTCTGCGTGACGATCGGGAGGTTAGTGGATAGTCTGCCGATGGCCATCAGAAACGGTGTCACGAACCGGCCACAAGCTATTGTTTTCCTGTCATTTCGATCGTTGCGACGATTGGCCAGTGGTCGGAGACGCCGGACTTTTCGGCGCTCCGATAGCGTTGTGGCACGCCGTCTGCGGACACCTGCGCGGGGTTGTCGTTTGCAACCCCCACCGAATCAGCGCGAATTCCTGCTGTTGCTTTTTCACCACGGGCCGGCGAGAACAGGATCATGTCGAGGAATGACCAGGTGTCGTCACGACCGTAATAGTAAGTACCTTCACAGTCGCGGCAACCGAGATCGTGCGCCACCACCCAGACCGGCCGAGCATAGTCGTCCAGCATATTCTCGCGGACATCCTCGGTACTCGTCGTGTTGAAGTCGCCGGCGGCGAACACGTGGTGATCGTCGGGCAGGGCGTTTCGCAATGCCGCCAGGTGCTCATAGGCAGCAACCCGCATCGGTGTCGGATGAAACGGGGCGGGAAAATGCACGCTGAATCCGGTCAGGACGGAACCATCGGGCATTTCGAAGTCGGCCTGCAGCACGCCGCGCGTATCGCCCTGGCGGTCGGGAAACTCCGGGATCAGCAGCGGGTGTAATTGTGGCTCGCCCACGAGCGGTAGTTTCGACAGAAAGGCGACATCGATGCCCCGCGTATCCGTTCCCTCGACCAGGATCGCTGGAAGGTAACCAAGGCCGTCGAGGTGTTCATTGCGCAGTCGCTCGAGTACCGCGACGTTCTCGACTTCCTGCATCGCGATGATGTCGGCGCCCTGACCATTGTTTACCTGGCGAATGGTCGTCGCGAGCACACCGAGTTTGTGATCCAGCGCTGCATCGCTCCAGTCGAGATACAGGCACTCATTACGCCAGCTCTCGACTTCGATGCCATTGCAGGCTTCGATGTGCGCTGCGTTCTGCTTTGCCGCCAGTGGCAGATAGGCTTTGTCGTCCTTGCCAGGATCGTCGACATTGTCGAACAGGTTTTGCACATTGAAGGACATGACGGTCACGCCGCCCCCGGCTCGCGCCTCCACCGGAATGTCGAGATCGATGCGCAACAATAATGAGTGCTTGTTCTCTCCGGTTACCATGATCGTGCGCCGGTCGTCGGCGAACGCGACGGCCTCGGCATTCTTGAAATTGCCCAGCCCGATTCGAATCGGTTTGTTGTTGAGTGCCTCGAACCAGGTCTGGTTTGGGCGTCGCAGGTAATAGTAGACAGCCCGGTACGTCAGTATGACGGCGGCGCGGTTATCCTGCGATATGTCCATGCCAACGGGTTGCCAGTGCCAGTCCTTCGTCTTGGGGGCAAACTCGACATCCTGGCGGCTGGGTCTTGGCAGGCTGTCGATCGTACCGAGCCAGGTTGCGGTTACCTTGTCGTCATCGTCAGTCCGCAGGGGTACTTCGTAAAGTGATGGAGGTATGTCGCGTTTCGATAGCACCAGCGCACGCTCATTTTCGATATCGACGGCTACGGCTTCGGCATCGCGTCTTCCGTTCGGATACTTGAACCGGACTTCCCAGTCGACCTTGGTTTTGCCCTCGCCAGCCTTCGGTTCCTTGAAGACATAGAGCGTGCGGGTTTTGTGCTGAAGGTCATTGTCGCCGATATCGGCGACAACCAGGTAGGGTTCGCCGTCGAGCGTAAACGAGGCGAGGTCTTCCCAGTCCTTGTTGTTCGACTTCTTGAGTTCGGTCCTGCCGAGGCTCGCGCCGGTCAGGTCAATCGCGTACAGGATTTCCTTGGCGCCGCTGTCATTGATGATCCAGAGTACGCCCGGTTCGCGCTGGGAGCGCGCAAGTCCGCTGGCTTCGCGGATCTTCGGGTCTTCGAGGCGTCCGGCGACCTCGAATGCCAGCGTTGCCGGCTGCTCCGCATTGGAGCAGCCGGCAAGCAGCACTAGTAGAACTACGCGGCGAATCAGTCGCCGAACTCTAAGCTGACTTCCAGGCCCCAGATTCTGGGTTCATTGACGAAGCCCGTGTTGTTGCTGAAATCGATAAAGCCGAGCACGTTGTTCTCGTCCGTAATGTTACGGCCGAACAGGGCGACCTCGAGACCGCTTTGGTGATTCATGTAGCCAATTCGGAGTCCGCCCTCGTACTGATTCGAGGTCTGGAACTCTACGGCCTCATACAGAGGCATGTTGATATCGCCGTACCAGACCCAGTCGGTCAGGAAGTAGATCTCCGAGTCGGCGCCGATCGGCCTGCCGTACCGAATCTCCAGGTTAGCGGTGGTCTCCGGCGCTCTCGGGAACGGGTTACCGTCGACCGAAACCTGTGATGTGTTGTCCGGGTTGACCGGGTCGAGCACCGTACACAGGCCTGATCCGCAAGGCGCCGTGAACAGGTTCGGGTCATTGATTTCGGTGTCGTTGTACGCCAAGCCGCCGGATACCAGCAGGTTGTCAGTGATCAGGAATTGCGCGTCGATTTCAAAACCGACGGCCTCGCCTTCCTTGGAGTTGACTACCTGGTTCGTATTGGATGCGCCGCCGATAATCGACAACTGCATATCGTCGACTGTGTACGAGAACACGCCAATGTTCAGGCGCACGCGATTGTTGGCGAGATCGGCTTTGTAGCCGGCCTCGTACGAGGTGATCGTCTCCGGGTCGGCAACCGATGGGCTCTCGCCGAAGGCGACATCACGACCCTGGATCGTTTGCGCACGGAAGCCATTGGCGACTCGTCCGTACAGGCTCGAGTTGTCAGTCAGCGCATAGTTCGCGCTGATTTCCCAGCTCGATTGGCTGTCGTCAACCAGGATATCTTCGGGCACCGGAATACCCAGGTTTTGCCACAAGTAAGCCTGCTGTAACACGGTGAAACCTTTTTCATCATCCGTGTAGCGCACGCCGGCCGCCAGGGTCAGGCGATCGGTCACGTCGTAGCTGCCCTGGCCGAATACAGCCCAGGCCGTGTTGTCGTACTGAACGATATTGTTCTGTACGAAATTAAGATCGTCATCAAACGACGCAAAGTTCTCCGTTTCGACTTTGAGCATGGAGTCGAAGTAGAAGAGGCCAATCTGCCAGTTGAATGGGCCGTCGTCGGCGCTCGAAAGGCGAAATTCCTGCGTGAACTGGTCGGTTTCGGCGCCGTCCTCAGTAACCGATGGTACGAGGATCTCACCAGGCCAGGTCCTTGCCGGGAGGCATGGGAAAGGGCACAGAACGTTGGTATCCGCCCACGTGAGACCATCGGGCGGTGTCGGCGTGGAGAAGATGTTGACGACACCACCGTCGATATCACCGCGGCTCGAACCGTCGGCATCCTGGAACGAGGTGATCGAACTGAAACTGGTATCGTCGAAGTCCCAGGTCAGGTTCAGCGTTACGCCGGTCGAATCATAGCCCTGCGGGTTATTGTCGCCCCCGTCGTACCAGACCGTGTCACGTGTGTAGTTCTGGTTCAGGTCGTTGCTTCCCGTCGTGAATACGTTCGCGCGGAAGATTGACGAGGTGCCTTCGAGGCTGCGCGTCTGGACGCTGAGCAATGCACTGAAGCGATCGGTTGGTTCCCAGAGCCCCTGGAGGCGAACGGCTACGTCCTCATAGTCGCCGAGAGATTCCAGTCCGGTCTGGCCGTTGGTGATCCAGTTGTCGCGAGTGCGGTACAGGACAGAAGCGCGTCCCGCAAACGTACTGCCGAGACTGCCGCCGACCGCACCGTCAACATTGATGGTGTTGTTCTCGGCCCAGGATACCCTGGCGTACCCTGAAGTTTCGTCCGCCGGGCGGCGCGTATTGACCTTAATGATGCCGGCCGTCGTGTTCCGACCGAACAGCGTGCCCTGGGGACCGCGAATGACTTCGATGTTCTGTACGTCGAAAATCGGGAAACTCTTCAGGACAGTATTTTCCAGGACAACATCGTCCATGATGAACGACACGGGCTGGGATGCTCCAAGGTCAAAGTCGATGTTGCCTAGTCCACGAAGGTAAAAACGCGGCGCGGCGCGGCCATTCGATGACTCGGCATACAAACCGGGGACGCGTCCTGACAGGGCGAGAACGTCCTCGCTGCCAGAGAACAGCGCGTGCAGATTTTCACCCTGGATCGTGGCAACGGAAATTGGAACGTCCTGCAACGCTTGTTCGCGTTTCTGCGCAGTGACTACGATTTCTTCCAGAACCCCTTCCATCTGCGCCATTGTGGGCGCTGCAAGCAAGCTCGCGAGGGAGATCGCGGCGGCGCCTTTCAAGGCGAGGTTAAGGGAGGAGCGCTTCTTGTTTGTTGTGTCTGAACCACACATTGGATATCTCCTGATGAGTCGTTCGCGCAGTATACCGCCGTTACTCCAGAGTGGTGTAGCATTCCTGCGAAAATTTCGGCGCACAAACACAAACGAAAATGAGGTCATTCGCGCCGGTATTTTCGATGCTCTGTGCCACGCCCCGGGGAATGGTCACGGTGTCGCCCGGACCAACGGGAAACGGAGCGGTGTCGCCGACCGTCATCCGGCCAGTACCCGATTCGATAACATAGACTTCGTGGACGGACAGGGCGTGCAGCTGGGTGGTGACACCCGGCTCCACGCGGGTACGCGCGAGCGAGAATTCCGGCCAGCGCTCCTCGTTAACAAGCTCGGCTATGAAGCACCGCTCACCCGTCCAGACTTCGGGTTTCGATTTTTTCGCCATCAGAGGACAATACCCCTAATTAATGGCCGGAGCACCGCATGAATAACTCGAGAGACAGGCCCGTGCAGGACTTGCTCGACCTGACGGGCGAGACCGTGCTCGTAACCGGAGCCAGCGGCAATATCGGGCAGGCTATTGCCGAGCGCCTCGCACAAGCCGGCGCGACCATTGTTGTGCATTACTATCGCAATGAGCCGGCTGCAGTAGAACTTGCAGGCCGCCTCGGCGGTGCGACCGTGGTTCAGGCGAACCTGGCCAGTGAAGCGGATGTCGATGCCATGTATGCGAAGTCCTGTCCGAGCATGGTCGTCAACAATGCGGCCGCGCAGCCGCTAACAAGCCTCGAGGATATGGGTTACGACGAGTGGCGGGCGATGCTGGCCGCCAATCTCGATGGCGCTTTCCTGGTCACTCAACGTGCCGCGCGGGCCTGGGCGGGAAAAGGCGGCGCGATCGTGAATATCGCTTCGATCGAGGCGCTGGATCCGGCAGTAGGGCACGGGCACTACGCGACGAGCAAAGCGGGCCTGGTCATGTTGTCGCGTGCCGCGGCGCTTGAGCTGGGTGCTGCCGGTATCCGAATTAATTGCGTGTCGCCCGGCCTGATCGACAAAGAAGGACTGAGCGATGAGTGGCCGGACGGCGTCGCTCGCTGGCAGGATCGAGCGCCGCTCGGGCGGCTCGGGACTCCCAATGACGTCGCCGACGCGGTATTGTTCCTGCTCAGCCCCGCCGCCCGCTGGATCAGCGGCACCAACCTGGTCGTCGACGGGGGAATGTCGGCCCAAAGCAAATGGT
>JAACFG010000012.1 GCA_009937605.1 Gammaproteobacteria bacterium
ATTTAGGTTGGTTCTTACGCTTGATTTTGCCTTCGCAAAGTCCAGCGCAAGCACCCACACAAATTATCTGATTGAATTGTTAAAGAACGAGCCCCGGTCAGCGTGACAGCCTTGGCTGCCGATTGAATAGGGCGGACCCACCATTATACAGGCGAAGGAGGCCTAAGCAATAATCCTCGTGCGCCTGTACTTTCTTTTGGGAGCCCACTGAGGTCCACCGTGTCCCTCAGCGAGCCGCGCATTATACGGGCGATTTGATGCCCGTCAACACCTTTTTGAAGTTTTTTTTCGATTAGCTGAAACGGGGGGTCGGAGGGGGGCTCCGGGCAGGCGGGAGGCCCGCAAAAGTAGCACTTTCCCCCGGGAAAAAGCGGCTTTTCCCGGCTTCTGACCTAATCCTGGCGATCGGCCATGCCGATGTGACCGCAGCCGTATTCCAGGGCTCTGGCCCGGATTTACTCGGGAATCCCGCAGAGACTTAAGCAGCCGGCGTCAGGCCTCGTCGCGTGCCGCGCGCCAGTCCTTGTATTCCTGCTGGTCGATCAGCCCCCTGAGGAATCGGTCGCGCCGGAGTTTCTGGGGAGTCAGCAGGTGTCCAAATTGATCTTCAAGCTGTGTCATAGCTTCGGTTGCCCCGGCGTAGTCCTCCGCCGCAGTGCGCACCCGGAGCAGAGACCACCAGGCCAGCTCAAGGTCGGGCTCCACCTGGGTAGCGTTCTGCGCAAATTCCTCTGCCCGCTGCATGTCGCCCAACGCCATGGCCGCGGTGGCCTTGAGCGTTTCCGTCGCCCCATCGACAACGCCCAGTCCCTTCTGCAGCGTCTCCAGCTCCGTGATCGCCCGATCGAACTGACTCGTCACTATGAAGAATTCAATCAGCGGCTGACTAAACAGGGGGTCGTTCGGGAAGTTCGTGGCCACTGCTTCAATGGCACGGCCCAGCCTGGCCCGATCGTTCCATGTCTGCGTCATCTGGAGGTTCAGTCTGATCACAACGCGTTCAGACTTCAGGGGTTCCTCCATCGCATCGTAAATACTGAAAAACCGCGCATGGGAGTTGTCACGTGTCGCTTTGAGGAGTTCCGAAACCTGGAACAACTGGCCGTCATCGACACTCTTGTTTTCGAGCAGCTGCCGAGTGGCCTCCTGGGTTGGCAGCGTACGCACGAACGACTCAGCCGCTTCTTTCGAGAAAAGCTCACCCCTATAGTAGTCAGTCCAATCCACGATGCCGATGCGCCCGTTCGATTCGACAGTCAGCTCGTACACGTGATAGGCAAAGCGGTAACCGGACGACTCGTAACGCACCAGCGCACGTGCCGAATCGCCATAGCTCTCGAAGGCCACAACGGTGCCAACTATCTCGCCTTGCGATGGCGGGAAGGACTCGACAAACAGTTCCTGAACCCACTCATCGAACAAGCTACTAAGCTGATCGCGTATCTCCGCCTCGATCAGGTAAGCCCCTGTGACCCGGCCCAGCAAGGCGTCCTTGTCGATCGCATCCTGAAAACTCTTGAACGAGTTGTTGTTGAGATCGTCGATGACTGCCCGGAAACTCCCCTGAGCATATTCATCGTTCGATTGCGCGGCGGACAGCAGTGGCACTGTCACCAGTGAGAGCGCCATCACGATAGCCAAAAGCCTTTTCACTGCATTCCCCTCCAGCCCGCGCGTGGCCATCCAGCCACTGCCAGCAGTTTCAGGCAAGGGTGACGCGTGCAAACTTGCGCTTACCCACCTGGTATATATGTGTGCTGCCCGCCTCGATCAGCAGCCCGCGATCTTCAACCTTTTCGCCATCGATCTTCACGGCGCCCTGCTTGATCATGCGAAACGCCTCTGACGTGCTGCTGACCAGCCCCGCCCCTTTTAGAAGGTGCGCGATGCCGAGCCGACCATCCTGACTGTCGAGTGCCTTCTCGGGAATTTCATCCGGCATGGCCCCCTTCTGAAAGCGCGCTATGAACTCGTCTCTCGCGCCCTCCGCCGCAGTGTCATCATAGAATCTGGCAACAATTTCCATTCCAAGTTCAAATTTTGCGTCGCGAGGGTTCATACCATCGCCTACCGCTTTCTTCAGCTTCGCGATTTCCTCGAGCGAGCGGAAACTCAGAACTTCGAAATATCGCCACATCAGGTCATCGGATATGGACATGAGTTTGCCAAACATCTCGCCCGGCGCATCGGTGATACCAATGTAGTTGTCGAGCGACTTTGACATTTTTTGTACGCCATCAAGCCCCTCGAGAAGCGGCGTAGTCATGACAATTTGGGGTGCCTGGCCGAAATCCTGCTGCAGCTGTCGGCCCACCAGCAAATTGAATTTCTGGTCGGTTCCACCCAGTTCGACGTCAGCTTTGAGTGCGACCGAGTCGTATCCCTGCACCAGCGGATACAGGAATTCGTGGATCGAAATTGACTGCCCGCCTTTGTAGCGCTTGCTGAAATCGTCGCGTTCGAGCATTCGAGCCACCGTGTGACGCGCGGCGAGCTTGATGAGGCCCGCTGCATCCATGTCACCCATCCAGGTCGAATTGAACTCGACGCGTGTTTTGTCCGCGTCCAGGATCTTGAAGATCTGGGCCTCGTAAGTTGCGGCATTCGCCTTGATCTCGTCGGGCGACAGCGGTGGACGCGTGGCGTTCTTTCCCGAGGGGTCACCGATCATCCCCGTGAAGTCCCCGATCAGGAATACGACATCGTGCCCCATAAGCTGGAACTGCCGCATCTTGTTGATCAGCACCGTGTGGCCAATATGCAGATCAGGTGCCGTCGGGTCGAAGCCTGCCTTGACGACCAATGACCTGCCTTCCTTGAGTTTCGCCTCAAGCCCATCCTCGGGCAATACCTCGTCCGTGCCGCGGCTAAGCTCCGCGATTTGTTCCTTAATACTGCTCATTGACCTTCATTTCTTGGTGGCGGCGTTGGCCGCGTTGAGTACGCGCGAACTGTAGCATTGTCACGCGGTTTTGACCTCCAAAATACCAGACGGTAGAGTAGCGGCATCCAACATAACGGGGACGCAGACTTGAATCGTCCAGCAAGTCCACTTCTTCACGATTACAAGCCGTCTGCCACGCGAAAGCCCGCCAAATCCAAGGCTATTTGGTGGTTTGTGGCTGGCCTCGGAATCCCGTTACTGGGTATTGCCCTGGTCACCGGACTTAGCACCAACGATCCGCTGCCTCCCATCTCAGACACCCCTGTCATGACGTCGGTGAATACCGTGGCATTGCCAGTCGACGAAATGGACGCGGCGGCGATCACCAGTGATGTCCTGGAGCCCGAAATCGAGGTCGAACCCGAGCCGGACTACGACAGGCTAACGCTTACGGTCGGGCGCGGCGATACGATGGAGAAGCTGTTTCGCAAGAACAGCCTCAGTATCAGTCACCTTATGCAAATAGCCCAGCTCGATGAAGCGAAGCAGCGCTTTCGCCGTATCAAACCTGGCGACGAGTTTGAGGTCGAGCACGAAGAAGGCCAGGTCTTCGGCATGTACTCCAAACTCGACCTGACAACCGCGCTCCAAATCGGCAGAGTGGATGACACTTTCACGGCGCAGATAATCGAGCGGCCAGTCGAGCGGCGCAAGCGGCATGCGTATGGTGTCATCGAGAGTTCGTTGTTTGAAAGCGCGGCGCAAGCTGGCCTTTCAGACAAAACGATTATGAACGTCGCCGGTATTTTCGCGTGGGACGTCGATTTCATACTCGACATTCGCACGGGCGATAACTACTACGTCCAGTTCGAGGAAATCTGGCAGGACGGCGAGTACGTGACGGACGGCGAGATTATCGCGGCTGAGTTTAATAACAACGGTCGGCAGATCCAGGCTGTTCGTTTCAAGGATGGCGAAAATAATACGGACTACTTCACGCCCGAGGGCGACAGCGTCCGCAAGGCATTTATTCGTGCGCCGGTGGACTTCACACGTATCAGCTCGAACTTCAATCCGAAACGGCGCCATCCCATTCTCAATACGATTCGCGCGCACCGCGGTGTCGATTACGCAGCACCTCGGGGCACGCCTATCAAAGCAGCCGGCGACGGTAAAGTCATCTTCCGCGGCACCAAGTCAGGCTATGGCCGGGTTGTCATCCTGCAGCACGGCGGGAATATAACGACGCTGTATGCGCACATGTCCAGCTATGATGCCAAGGCAAAACTCAGCACTCGTGTTCGTCAGGGACAAACGATCGGTTACGTTGGCATGACCGGCCTCGCTACGGCCAACCACCTGCACTACGAGTACCGGCTCAACGGTGTGCATCGTAATCCGCGCACTGTTTCACTTCCCGATGCCGAGCCGATCGCTGACCAGTACCGGGAACAGTTCCTCACTGAAGCGGCGCCCATCCTCGAGGAACTGGAGCGCTTCAAGAGCACACAGGTAGCTTCCATCGCGTTCGACGCACCGTAGAGTCGATGCCCGGGTATTACATTGGTCTGATGTCCGGCACGAGCATGGACGGCATCGACGCCGTGGTCGCCTCGTTCGATGAGAATCGCGTGGATTTGCACGCGACGTTGAGCCTGGAATACGAAAACCAACTCCGTCAGGACCTGATCCAGGCAGCCAACACTCCCATTGACTGCCCGATCGAGAATATCGGCCATCTCGACAAGCAGGTCGGCGGGGCGTTTCGCGATGCGGCACTCAATGTGCTGCAGGCGTCGGACATCAATGCACGAGAAATCACAGCCATCGGCAGCCACGGCCAGACTGTCCGCCATCAACCGGACGCAATTTCGCCCTACTCCCTGCAAATCGGCAACCCGGAGACTATCGCCAGCGGCACAGGGATTGTGACAGTCGCCGATTTTCGCAGTGCCGATATTGCGGCTGGCGGCCAGGGAGCGCCGCTGGTGCCGCCTTTTCACGACTGGCTGTTCGGCGATTCAAACAAACACCGCGCCATCCTGAACATAGGCGGAATCGCCAACGTGACTTTGCTCGGATCGTCCGGCGATCCTGTAACCGGATTCGATACCGGACCTGGGAACACGCTCCTCGATCGGTGGATCAGGCAGGACCGCGACGAGACTTTCGACCGCGATGGTGCCTGGGCGGCACGGGGCAAGGTTATCGACGCGTTGCTCGAGCGATTGCTCGACTATTCTTACTTCGAGAAATCACCACCGAAAAGCACGGGACTTGAGGAGTTCAACCTCGAATGGCTAACTGCTCACGAGGTTCTGGATTACAAACCAGTCGATGTGCAGGCGACTCTTTGCGAGCTGACCGCGCGGACAATAGCCAGCGACGTTCGGGATTACGCGCCATCGACCGAAGAGATTTTTGTTTGCGGAGGCGGTGCACACAACCCTGACCTGCTTGCTCGCCTCGCAAGAATCTTGCCAGAAATACGTATCGACTCTACGGCAGCTGTCGGTTTACATCCCGATTGGGTTGAAGCCGCGGCGTTCGCATGGCTCGCTATGCGAACCGTCAATAATCAGACAGGAAATCTGCCAAGCGTGACCGGTGCCCGCCGCAAGGTCGTGCTCGGCGCGATACACTCACCGTAGAAATGGACAGCAATTACATCAATCGCGAACTCAGTTTGCTTGAGTTCCACAAGCGAGTGCTTGCGCAGGCGTTCGACCCCGAGGTGCCGTTACTCGAGCGCCTGCGATTCCTCTGTATCAGTTGCACGAATCTCGACGAGTTCTTCGAAATCCGTGTCGCGGGCCTGAAGCAGCGCATGGAGATCGGCGCACCGGCCCAGGGACTTGAGAAGATCCCGGCACAGGCGGTATTCGATAAGGTCCACGTTGAAGTCGCGGACCTCATTCGCCGTCAGTACGAACTGCTCAACAACGTCATGTTCCCCGAGCTTACGAAAGCGGGTGTCCACTTTGTCCAGAGCGAGGAGTGGAATGACGAGCAAAAGGCATGGCTAAGCGAGTATTTTGATGAGCAGGTCGTGCCGGTTCTGACGCCGCTCACGTTCGATCCTTCGCGTCCGTTCCCGCGCATCCTGAACAAGAGTCTCAACTTCATTGTGCGCCTGCACGGCCGGGATGCGTTCGGGCGTCGCCGGCACCGCGGCATGGTACAGGCACCGCGCTCTCTCCCGCGGATCATCGAATTACCAGAACACCTGAGCGAACCGAACGGGCACAGTTACGTGTTCCTCTCGACCATTATTCGAGTGCATGTCGATCGCTTGTTTCCGGGCCTCGAGGTCGATGGTTGCTACCAGTTCCGGGTTACTCGAAACAGTGACCTCTATATTGATGACGAAGAGGTCAGCGATCTCGTGCGCGCGCTCGAGGGCCAGCTTGAAGCCAGCCGCTATGGTGCTGCTGTGCGCATCGAGATTGGGCACGAGTGTCCGGAGGACTTGCAGGAGTTCTTGCTCGATCACTTCAGCCTGCAAGAGTGCGATATGTACCTGGTCGAGGGGCCAGTCAATCTGAATCGTATGAGCACCGTGTGTGGAATCGGTGACCGACCCGAACTCCTGTACGAGCCCTTCACGCAAGGCTTACCCGATGAGTTGCTGACGGACGAGGACATATTCGAAGTCTTGTCCAAGAAGAACGTGCTGCTGCATCACCCCTACCAGTCTTTCGCACCGGTTATCGAGTTCATAGCACTGGCCGCCGTCGATCCTGACGTGTTGGCCATCAAGCAGACGCTATATCGCACGGGCGCCGACTCGCCTATCGTCGATCATCTTGTGACTGCGGCGCGTTCCGGTAAGGAAGTAACCGTTGTCATCGAGCTCATGGCACGCTTCGATGAGGCCGAAAACATCGCGCTGGCGAATCGTCTCCAGGAAGCTGGGGCGCATGTCGTCTACGGCCTGGTCGGCTTCAAGACGCACGCGAAAATGGTGCTCGTCGTGCGCCGCGAGGACGACAAGCTCGTACGCTACGTCCACCTGGGCACCGGCAACTACCACCACGCGACAACCTCGGTTTACACCGACTATGGCTATCTATCGAGCAGCTCAAGGCTTGGCGAGGATGTTCATAAGCTGTTCCTGCAACTGACCAGCCTGACCGAAGCCGTCGGCATGACTCGCATGTTGGCATCACCGTTCAGCCTGTTCGACGCGCTTATCGACAAGATCAGGCGGGAAACGGAGAACGCGGAAGCCGGCAAGGATGCGCGCGTCATCGCGAAGGTCAATTCCCTGAACGAGCCTCAATTAATCGATGCTCTGTACGAAGCATCGCAAGCTGGCGTGAAAGTCGACCTGATCGTACGGGGGATCTGTACGTTGCGCCCAGGCGTAAAGGGCTTGTCGGAGAATATTCACGTTCGCTCGATTGTCGGTCGATTCCTCGAACACTCGCGCGTCTACTATTTCCTGAATGACGGCGACGAAGAGTTCTACTGTTCGAGCGCAGACTGGATGGAGCGCAATATGTTCCGCCGTAATGAATCGTGCTTCGAAATTCGCCAGAAAGCGATGAAGGAGCAGATCCGGCAGCACCTGGAGCTGTTCCTTGCCGATAATTGCCAGGCCTGGGTCCTGGCTGGCGACGGGAGTTATGAACGGCTAACAGCGCGCAAAGAAGAACGCGTCTCCGCCCAGGAGACATTCCTTGAGCATCTTGCTGCTCAATCCTGACCATAGCCTTGCGCTAATCGGCCGACTGCGTCCGCCGGAATTCATTCAGAACCGAGTCGATCAATGTATCGACCAGCTTTGACATGGAAAACGCGCCACCAAGGTACAGCTTGCCCGTTAACGCGAGAATGCAGATGCCGTGAATGCCGCTCCAAAGGGCAGTAGCTGCGTGCGCGACCTCCTGGGGAATATGGTTCGGTGAGAGCTCCCGAAAATTCTCGGCCACCATCTCGAAGACGACATCGCGGCGCACGCCCATCAGCTCCGGCGTCGGCACTCCTGGCGGCGCCTGATGCTCGAATATGACCCGCCAGCGATCCGGGTGCTCGGTCGCGAAATCCACATACACAGCCGCCATCGCCCGAATTCGGCCTTCCGGACTGCGCTTTTTGCCGACCGCCTTCTGCATTCGCGCCACTATTTCGTCGATCGTCTGTGCATTCATGTGAATGACGAGATCGTCAAAATTACGGAATACATGGTACAGCGTTCCCACCGTGTAGCCGATGTTCGAGGCGACTTTTCTGGCTGTAAGTGCTTGAAACCCTTCAGTTTCAACAATCTTCGTCGCCGCGTCGATCGCCATCTTCCGGATTTCCTCACGACTGTGGTCGCTACGCCTGCCCATGCATTATGTCCTGTTGGAAATGGCCTGCCCAAGCCAAACAGTACCATTATTTGAACATCGTTCAATAATCATGTATAAATTAAACACCGTTTAATACAGCGGTTTTTATTTGGCTTGATATTGAACGTTGTTTAATTAGGAGAAAGTCATGAAGTCCAGAAGCATCATCAGTTTCATCACGGTCATTCTGACCCTGCTTGCGGCAGGATCGGCCAATGCAGCCGGGTTGCTGATACCGCAAGGGCAATCCAGTTCGCTGGATATCCGCGATCACAGAGTCAATGTAGTCGTTGAAGACGGCTACGTTGTTACGGAGATCGACCAGGTTTTCGTTAACGCCGGGGCCAGCGAGGTGGAGGCTGTTTACAGTTTCCCTGTGCCCTCGCACGCGGCAGTCGCTGAATTCACTTACTGGATCGACGGCAACCCCGTAACCGGGGAGGTGCTGAAGAAGCAGGAAGCCCGGGACCTGTATGAACAGGAGAAGTCCCAGGGTCGTGAAACCGCGCTCGCGGAGAAGGATGAATACCGGACGTTTGATATTTCGGTGTACCCCGTTCGCGCGAACAGCGACGTACGTATTCGCCTTGTTTACATCCAGAGTGCGGCTACGGATACGGGCATCGGGCGTTACGTCTATCCGCTGGAAGAAGGTGGTGTCGACGAAGAACGAAAAGCGTTCTGGGAAGTACGTGACTCCGTAAAGGGTGCCTTTAGCTTCGACTTCGAACTGAAGTCTTCCTATCCCGTGGACGCCGTTCGTCTGCCGGAACAGCCTAATGCCGTGCTCAACAAGATTGATACAGGCCACTGGACTGTCGACCTGCATGCGGCAGGGACTTCGCCGGTTGACGAGGAATTCGAGTCACAGGTAGCCGCCCTCGAGGCGGGCGAGACACCTGCACCCTCCTCTACTTCGTCGGGAATCGCCAAGCTTGACACGGATATCGTTGTCTACTGGCGCCATGCTCCGGGTTTGCCCGGGACTGTGGACCTTGTTACACACAAACCCGATGCGAACGGCCGCGGTACCTTCATGCTGACGTTTACACCGGGCGACGACCTGCCTGTCATCGAAGACGGCAGGGACTGGGTCTTTGTACTCGACGTCTCTGGTTCGATGCAGGGCAAGTTCGCGACGCTTGCAGACGGCGTCCAACAGGCGCTCGGTAAGCTAAATCCGGCCGACCGCTTTCGTATTTTCACATTCAACGACTCGTCACGAGAGTTAACAAGCGGCTTTGTCGTCGCCAGCACAGAGAACGTGACGCACTACGCGCAGGCTGTCGGACAACTGCAGTCAAGCGGCGGCACAAATCTCTATGCGGGCCTGCAAGCCGGACTGAGCAACCTCGACAGCGATCGTTCTTCGGGTATCGCCCTGGTCACCGACGGCGTAGCCAATGTCGGTGTCACCGAAAAGAAAGACTTCCTGAAAATGATGGAAAAACACGATGTAAGGCTGTTCACGTTCATCCTGGGCAACAGTGCCAATCGACCACTGCTCGAAGCCATGACCGAAGTCTCAAATGGCTTCGCAATGGAAACCTCGAACAGTGACGATATCTCCGGACAGCTAATGTTAGCGACGGCAAAGATTCGTCACGCCGCCCTCCACGATGTGAATCTGTCAATCGACGGCCTCAAGGTCGCTGATTTCACACCAGAGAAGATAGGCAGCCTTTACCACGGCGAGCAGCTCAAGATCCTGGGGCACTATTGGGGCAGCGACGAAGCCCGCGTGCGCCTGACGGGCAAGGTGGCTGGCAATGACGTCGAGTACAAGACTCGGTTTTCGATGCCGGTTCAGTCCGATCTCAATCCGGAACTGGAGCGGATCTGGGCCTACGCCACGATCGAAAACCTGCAAGCGAAGATGGACTACTTCGGTGCTGACCAGGATACCGAGGACGCCATTACCGATCTTGCGGTCGAGTACGGGCTGGTTACTGACTTTACGTCGATGATCGTCGTCCGTGACGAGATCTTTGCGGCGCAGGGCATCAAGCGTACGAATCGCGATCGAGTCGCAACCGAACAGGCTGCGCGGGAAGTGCGCGCGCAACAGAAGCCACAGAGCCGACGCGTCGACCAACACCAGCCGATGTACCCGAAGAAACGTCCGTCAACCGGCGGCGGTGGATCGGGTGGCGGAGCCTTTGGACTGCCGATGCTGCTGGCGTTATTGGGTGTGGTGATGTTCCGACGACGAAAGGAGGTTTGATCCATCTTTTCCGGGCCCCGAAAGGGGCCCTTTTCTTTTACAAGTGATTGTTTTTAGTTTATTTTTTTCGTATTACTGTATATAATTACAGTACCTAAAACTACGCAAGGATGTGCCATGAACCCTGCAGCGAACCTCACACCGATCGAGGATCTTGATCGCAGTATCCTGACCCTCTGCACGCACATTAACGCCGCGACATACGAGCTGCTCATGCTAATCCGCCAATTCGATGAGCGCGCGGGATTTGTGCAATGGGGACTCGAGAATTCCGCCGAATGGTTGGCCTGGCGGTGCGATTTGAGTATGACGACAGCACGCGAGAAGGTTCGCGTGGCACATGCTTTGAAATCCTTGCCCGGAATTTCAAGCGCTTTTGCGACCGGCGAATTATCGTACTCGAAGGTACGATCACTAACGCGGGTTGCAAACCGGGACAATGAGAGCGATCTATTGGCGTTCGCATTACGGCATACAGCGACCCATGTTGCAGAGCGCTGCCGGGAACTACGCTGTGGTTCCGATGCGTCGATCACAGAGGCAGCCGGCGCCTACGCCAATCGTTCGTTGCGCCTGCGGCGCGATCATCAAAGAAACATGATGACAATTACTGTTGAACTCCCGCTGGATACTGCGGAGTTGGTTGAGAAAGCCCTGGATAAGGCCCATGACGACGAGGCGCTCAACATCCCGGACTTGGCCGACACGGCCTGGTCGACCCGTCAGGCGGACGCGTTTGTGAATATGGTTAGAGGATTCCTGGGAGGCAACGGCGATGAAGACCATGCCAGGGATAACTACCTTGTAACAGTCCACGTCGACCAGTCGGCACTCGCCGATGGCAATGGGCGTTCCGCACTCCCGATCGAATCCGTGAAACGACTGTGTTGCGACAGTCATGCGGTCGTCATTACCGAGGATGAGGCTGGGGAGCCCCTGAGCATCGGGAGAAAGACGCGAATCGTGCCGAAGGCTATCCAGAGAGCCTTGCGGGCGAGGGACAATGCCTGCTGCCGGTTCCCCGGCTGCAAGAATCGCCGCTACCTGCACAGTCATCATGTCGAGCACTGGTCGAATGGCGGTAAGACGAGCCTCGACAACCTGATGCTGCTGTGCACCCGGCATCACACGCTGGTGCATGAGGGTGGCTTCCGGATAGAAAAAGATTTTCAGGATCACTGGTACTTTCAGCGACCGGATGGAATTGCTGTTCCCGAGTGTGGCTATGTTTCCAGACCGTACGAAAATCCTCCACGTGGAGGATTGTTGAGCGTAGCGGAAAATATGGCCGGGGAATCGCCCCCACCCCAATATCTGCACTAGCCAGCCGCTCGGCTGACTCAGATTTACTCTCGCTAACGTCCGCTAGACTGCGGAGCGAAGCCGAGTGGCTGACCGCCTGCTTACTAGTCTTGCTCAGGTTCAGTGGACATTGAATAAGACACAAAAACCCCGGCACAAGGCCGGGGTTCTTGGCGAAACAAGCAACGTTGTAAATAACCCAATAGGACTACTGCGGCGTGGCAACAAATCCGTGAGCCGCAAATTGATCAGCTGCGATCCCGACGATGACGCCCGAGTCGCTTATTCCTTCAGGAAGCGTCCGATCATAGCCCGGAAATTCCAGTGCATCTCCGCTGTCGACGTTAACAGGCGCGCAAGATGTATTTCGAGCAAGCTTGACTGCAAAGCCTTTGCGTTTTCCGGAAGCAGGGTCAAGGAAATCGCCGACAACGACACCCGCATCGTTGATGCCGCGGGCCTGAGTTCTTTGGCCATTGACCTGAAAAAAGACCACAGCTCCGTCGATAGTACGCAGCCAACCGTATCGTTCGAATCTATCCGCGGGACGTGTTGAGTCGCACGGGTCTTGGTCGCCCCAGAATATTGCGCTCCCAACAACCTCACCCTTGGCGTTCATGCCATGCGCAATCGTGAATGCGCTGGGCACGATGTCGGTGAAAGTCTTTCTTTTAGGGTCGTAGATGAAGCCAGTCGTCCCGTCGGGCGAATCACGATAGCCACTGACCATACCTCTGCTGTTGATGCCTCGGGGCACTGTTTGGAATGTCGCATCCGGGTGTGAAAAGAATGCGAATGTGGAGTCTTTGCTGCGTATGTATCCATCGCGCGTGGAACCGTCCAGGCTTATTACCGAGCCGACCATGTCGCCTGAGTTCGATATACCGACGACGCTCATGCCGCTATAGCCGGCCGGCGCGGCAATATCTGTGAGGCTGCCGAGCGTCAATGAGTAGACGAATGGATAGATTGAATCAGCGACTCCGATGCCAACCACTTCGCCACTCTGATTGATTCCAAACACCTGCGTGGCGGACGTTCCAGGGTGATCGAGAAGTTGAAAATCGTAAGCTGCGGGTTCCGGAGGTGGGGGCGGTGTATCGTCGACGGTGGCTACGATCACGTTGCCCGTGTGTACTGCCTCAACGTAGTGACTTTCACCGACTGTATTATCATCAAAAAAGTGAATCAGTTGTTCCAGTTTTCCATTTATGAAACCCGCGAAATTATAATGGACGCTGTACGCTGCGCCCTCGCTATTGACCCCCCCGCCGTTGAATCCCATGGCGTCGACATCTTCATCGGCATAAGCGCCGTCGAAATCAAATAGCAGCTCCGTCTCAGTCGCCGAAAAATAATTCCAGGCATTGCCTCCCGTCATACCACCTGTTGCCGATGAAATAACAATGGGCCCATGCGCCGGTGGTGGGTCGGACAAGTTATCGTTCGTCTCAAACGACCAGCTAATAATGTCCTCTGGGCCGATCTGACCCGGGATCGCGTTGTTATCGATCGTTACTGACCCCACAACCGTCCCCGGTCCCACTGTCCGATCGAAGTAGTAGATGGTCTGCGCCTGAGATCCAAGCGAGTAAAAAAGCAAGCTGGCGGCGAACAACTTGAGCATGCCTATCTTATGTCGTCCAGCAAATCTGCCCCCTAAGTCGAGCTGATCCATACTCATAATTGCGTTCCCTTTATCTTGGCTCGAAAACATAGAGGCAGCCGCCCCTCTTACTGTCTTTCGAGTGGTTGAGTTTTGTAGTTATTTATTATTTGCCACTTGTACGGGTTTATACGTACAAAAGACAGAGCTTTTTGACATAAGAGGATTACTGCACTTTCAGGTCGTAGCCGATCTGTCGAAGGAAGTCCTGCTCACGCTCAAGATCGGCAATCGTCAGTGGATTCTCGGCGAGCCAGTCAGCGTCGAAGTGAATGGCCAGGCTATCGTCATCGGCATCAATGGTCACAGGGACCTGCTCGACTTCCTTGCGGCTGCGATTGAGCAATACCGCGAGACGCAGGATGATCAGCAATCGCATGCCCGCTTCGCGCCATAATTCGGGCAGCGCTTCGAAACCCTGCCGGTTGATACGATGGCGCTGCCCGCCGATCAACGCGGCGAGCAGGCGTTGTTCGGCCCGCGGGAACCCAGGCATGTCCGCGTGTTCGGCGATGTACGCGCCATGACGCTGGTAGCCATCGTGCGATATGTCGAGGCCGATTTCGTGCAGCCGCGAAGCCCAGTCCAGCACGTTGCCGGCGATCTGGCTGGAAAAACCCCATTTGTTCTTGCACTGAGCATAAAGATCGGCTGCTGTTCGGGTAACGCGTTCTGCCTGCTGCTCGTCTACCTGGTAGCGCGATTCCATTGCCCGAACCGACCGCTCGCGAGCATCCTCGTGCTGCAGGCGTCCCAGCAAATCGTAGAGCAGGCCCTCGCGCAGTGCCCCTTCGGATACCTGCAGGTCGTCAATCTTCAGTACCCGGATCAGCTCGGCCAGAATTGCCAGGCCGCCCGGCCAAACCTGGGCGCGGCGATCGGACAATCCTTGCAATGACAATTCGGACACAGACTGGACCTCAAGCACCTTGTCGATGAGCTGCTCTACCGCATCCAGGGTGAGTCCGGATTCAGAAATTTGAAGCTCGCGTGCAACGGCCTCTGTCGATCGAATCGTGCCTGATGTGCCGATCGCTTCGACGTCGCTTGCGTCCCGGAAGAACGCCTTGACCGGTCGCAGCTCGAGTTGGGCAGCCAAACGCGCCTTGTTAAATCCCGCTCGGGTGATCTCACCGTTCGGGAAGAAACGCTCGGTCATTGACACGCAGCCGAGATGCAGGCTTTCGAGTGCCTTGGGCCGCGCGGCCTGGCCGAGTATGAGTTCAGTGCTGCCACCACCGATATCCATGACGAGCCTGAATCCCTCGGTTGGCGGCAAGCTGTGAGACACACCGTTGTAGATGAGCCGCGCTTCCTCGATACCGGAGATAATTTCAATCGGGTGACCTAACGCGGTCTCCGCTTCGACCATGAAGGTCGAATCCTCGCGCGCGCGCCGAATGGTGCTGGTACCGGCCGCGCGAACGCTCCCGGCCTTCATATCCCGCAATCGTTCGCCGAAGCGAGAAAGGCAGTCGAGCGCACGTTGGCGCGCGTCGGGCGAGATGTCCCCACTGTCTGACAGGCCTTCTGCCAGGCGGACGGTTTCGCGGATTCGATCGAGGATCGCAAGCTGGCCGTGACGCAGCTCGCCGACAATCATGTGAAAACTGTTGGAGCCGAGGTCTACGGCCGCAATGATTTCCGCTTGGTTGGACTCAGACGGTGAAGGACGACCCGCAGCCACAGGTGGTTTGTGCATTCGGATTCCGGATGATGAACTGCGCTCCCTGCAGGTCTTCCTTGTAGTCGATCTCGGCACCCATGAGGTATTGAATGCTCATCGGGTCGACCAGGAGTGTCACCCCGTCGTTCTCGACCTGGCTGTCACCGTCCTCGATGTCCTCGTCGAACGTGAAGCCATATTGGAAGCCCGAACATCCGCCACCCGAAATAAACACCCGCAGTTTGAGGTTCGGATTGGCTTCTTCCGCGATGAGTTCGCCCACTTTGCTCGCGGCGGCGTCGGTGAAGACAATGCCGTTTGGCGCCTGTGGTGCAATATTCGTTGCTGTCGTCATTCTATTTCGTTCCCTGACAGCCGCTTACTCGTTTGCGGCGGCTGCCGCTTCGTCTAGTCGATTGGTTTGTTCAAGCAATGGTACCTGCCCTTCGGGCTGGTGTACTAGTTTGCCATTTATCTCGGCACCGATCGCCATTTCGATCAGATTGTAATACACATTACCAACGACACGCGCGGTCGGCCCAAGTTCCACTCGCTGGCTGGCGAAGACATCGCCCCTGACGATACCGTTCAGCACGACATAAGGCACGGTGACACCGCCGTCGACAGTGCCGATATCGCTGATGGAGAGCGCCGAATCTGTGTCCGGATCCGCCGTGACGCTGCCGTTGACTGTTCCGTCGACATGGCAGCCGCCCAAGAAATGCAGGTCGCCATTGACCTTGCTATTGGGGCCGATAAGCGTTTCCACGACCGTGTGTCTGCGTTGTTTCTTTCCGAACATCTGGTTCTCTCCAATCAACCCTGGCTCGTCGCCCAGGCAAAACTCTCTTCTATGCTCGAGATCGAGCGGGTTCTGGAGCGCACTTCAACGCGCACGCGCTCCGGGGTGAAGCCGTCCGGCAACACGATCTGCCGGTCGAAATCCTGAAAATATCGAAACGAAAAAGGCCACGCCTGGTCCGTGTCGGGCGGCAACAGGTCGCTCAGTGCGTAAGACTTCGCCTCGCCGTCCTCATTGCCCTCTACACTCAAGGCGACGTCGCCGGAAACTTTGCGATCGTGCTTCATGGCCTGTACCAGAACGAGTCGCAAGATGAACTCACGCTCTTCGGCGCCTCTCGTCAGCTTGAAGTCCTGGACTCTCAGCCCGGGCTTGCCGTCTGCAGGCGACACGATGCCGCGATAGAAAGCAATCGCATCCTGCTGCTCCACGATTTTTGCCTGGAGCGTTATCAGGTTGGTTTCCACGTCCTTGTAGGCCTCACGCTCGATGTCGCGATGCGTCACTTGCAGTGCGACCTCCTGCTTCAGCACCTCTATCTCATCATTGAGCGTATCAATGTGGTCTTCGAGCGCTTCGCGCTGGTTTGCTGCATCAACGGTGTCGTAGCCGGCGGTAATGCGGCCGTACTCGAACACGAGATAGCCTGCGATCAGGACGAGCAGCACGAGAAACGCCCGAACCATTAAGGTCCGCGCCGTTCCGTGCGTTTGCAGGTGAGATTTTGCTGCCACTCTTTTACCGCCTAGCCAAAAGACATTATGTTACGCGGAGCGCGCGGCCCACAAAAGTGCTCCAGGTCACGGATTTGGCTCTTCGACAGCAGATTTCGCCGCTTTTTCCGCTTTCGCGATGTCCTTCTCAAACGCGGCCCGCCAACGCCGTGGCCACCAGCGAGGTTGATTCGGCAGGCCGTCCGGGTGCACGTGGTGCCCGAGCTCATACAGAGCGCGCGCGTATACCCGCCGTTTGAAATAGATAACCTCGTTCACGGGACGCCAGAATGGCACCCAGCGAATCCGATCAAATTCCGGCTTGTCACCGCGGTCAAAACGCACGCGGTCATCTTCTGAAAGCATGCGGAGAATGAACCAGCGCTGTTTTTGGCCGACACACAGCGGTTTGCTGTGCCGGCGAATGAACTTATCCGGGAGACGGTAACGCAGCCAATCGGCAGTCACGCCAAGCAACTCGACGTCATCGGACTCGAGACCGACTTCCTCGTGTAGTTCACGAAACATGGCTGTTTCGGGCTCTTCGTCGACCAGCATCCCACCCTGGGGAAATTGCCAGCCCTTGGCACCTACGCGACCGCCTAACATTAATTTGTTATCGGCGTTCACGAGGATAATGCCGACATTTGCCCGAAAGCCCTCGGCGTCAATCCAATCGCTGCTCATTGCAACCGCACTAAAACTCTAACTGCTGATTACTTTACACTATCCTCCGCCGCTCGCCCCAGGAGATTCTTCTTGTTCACAGGCCGCACCGTAAGTCTGCTCGCTGTACTGCTGCTGATTGTTGCGGCCGCGTTCCTGTTGGCGATTTCGATGGGCAGCGCTGACATCAGATTCTCGGAGGCCTTGCTGGCTCTGCGCGGTGATGCGCCAGACCAGGCGCAGTCACTGGTCACCGAATTGCGGCTTCCTCGAGCCCTCACCGCGTTTGCGGTTGGCGGCTTATTGGCCGTTGCCGGGGTGCTCATGCAGGTCCTGCTGCGCAATCCGCTCGCCGAGCCCTACATACTCGGCAGCTCGGGTGGTGCTGCTGTCGCGGCCTTGCTCGCGATGAGCCTTGGCATGGGAAGCTTCGTCGTCGATGCGTCGGCGTTCGGCGGAGCTATGGCGGCAACCCTGCTCGTATTCGCGATAGCGCAAGGTTCGGGAAGCTGGACGCCAACTCGCCTCCTGCTGACCGGGGTGGTGCTCGCCGCGGGTTTCAGCGCCGCGACGACCCTGTTGCTTGCGCTCAGTCCGGACCAGAACCTGCGCGGCATGCTCTTCTGGCTGATGGGAGATCTCAGCTTCGCGTTCGATCCGGAGAGGTGCCTGATTCTTCTCGCTGTTCTTGTCGCCGCGGGCACGCTCGGCGCCCGGCACCTCAACGTGCTGTCTCGCGGTGAGTTGCAGGCGGCCATCGTCGGTCTGCCCGTGCGTTCTTTCCGCTATTTCATATTCATAGCCGCTGCGCTTGCGACCGCACTGTCGGTGACCACGGTCGGTGTAATCGGCTTCATCGGCCTCGTTGTCCCGCACCTCGTGAGACTCGTAGCGGGGAGCGATCATCGCGTGGTCCTGCCCGCGTCGGCACTGGCAGGCGGAGCGTTGCTTGTGATTGCGGATACCCTGGCGCGCACGATAATGGCACCGCGACAACTGCCGGTCGGGGCGCTTACCGCGGCCATTGGTGTGCCGTTGTTCCTGATATTGATGAACCGGATTCGAGCCGAGCGCTACCGGTAGCCGGCCCTTTCAGCCAGTAAGCGCGCATCTTCGTCGCGCCAGCCGGCGATACCCGCATTGCTCGCGGAAAGCCCGCCCAATTCGTCGGGTTGATAGCCCGATAATAACCAGGTGACGAGAGCTTGCGCCGCATCCGCATTTTCAGCGTGTCGAGAAATGCCGATTCCGTCGATCAGCAGATAGCCCGGTTGCGGAACAATTACATTGATGGAGCTGCCATCGGGAACGCTGGAGATAATGCCAATCTCGCATTCCCCCCGCTCAAGCGCAGCGTGAAGCGCTGTCTCATCCGCGAACGGCGTCGTGGCGAGATTGCGAACCCAGTTACGCACCAGGCGCTCTGTAGTTTTGACGCCCAGCTCGTCGATCAGGAGCCCGACTAACGCCTGGTTTGCCGCCAGATCAAATGACGTCAGGCACAAGCGACCAGCAATCTCCGTCGTGCCCAGCCCCTTGAGGTCTGCAACCGAACCGATGTCCGCACCGGGTGCCACACCGATAAGAACCTGACGGAACCCGAGCGCCGCCCACGACCCGTCCGGATCCTTGAGCTCTGACGGGACATTGGAAAGCGAATTACCAGTAATCGGTCGCAATGCTCCTTCGTCAGCGGCCCGCCAGATATCAATCGCATTGGACGTTATCAGAACGTCGGCGCGCGGCGAATCCTGCTTGGCAATCACCTCGGCGCTAATGTCCGCGCTCGCGCCGGCAACCATCGTTACGGCGAAATCGCTCTCGGCAAACCTCTTCCGCAGATCTTCCTCGAGCTCGCTCGGCACATAGACAACGACTGGCGCCGGCGGTACAGAGTCGCAAGCGGCCAAGGCCGCGACCACAAGCAGCAGCCACGGCCTCACGCGGCTTCAACCTCGACACGATCGCGCCCTGCAGACTTCGCCGCGTACAACGCCACGTCGGCCCGGGCGATCAGCGAATCACCCAGCGTCTTCAGGTCCTTGTCGTCGTCCCTCGGACTTACCTCGGCGATACCGATCGACGCGGTAATCGTCACGGATTCCCCATTCGGCAAGGCCATCGCACTCTCTGCAATCTTCTTGCGAATACGTTCCGCGAGTTTCGCCGCCGAACTGACGTCGGTCGCCGGCAGTAGCACAACAAACTCTTCGCCACCGTAGCGAGCCGCGACATCACTCGCGCGCACCTGGGATTCGATGCGTGCGGCAAGCTCGCGGAGCACGGCATCACCCGCCGCATGACCCCACGTATCGTTGACCTGCTTGAAGTGATCGACATCGAGCATCAGGCATACGAGCCGTGATTTGTCGCGGCGCGCCCGCGCCAGCTCTTCATTGAGGCGGACCGTCAGGTAGCGGCGATTGTGCCAACCGGTCAGGACATCGGTGAAACCACTGCGCATCAGGCGCGCGCGGTTGATGACATTCTCTATGCAGAACGAGGCGATGATGCCCAGGTGCGCAAGAAAGTCGCTCGCGTGCACCCGGGTAAAGCGCAGCGGATCGTTGCTGCAGAGGTTGATGCTGCCAAGCAGCTTGCCGCGATGTGAAAGCGGAATCATGGCAATGCTCTTGGCGTCACTGGCGCGAGGACATATGAGCTGGTGATCGCAGGCGGCAAAAGTACCCAGCCAGGGTTGCTGCAGCGCAATGTATTGCGGCGCCAACCCCGAAACGGATTCGACGACCAGCAGGTCCTGGAATTCCTCTGCCGGGGTGCCGTTGGCCAGTAGCAGGTGGCGGATATCGTGGTCGGGATCGCACAGGACAACGCTCACGTACTCGACGCCGTAGCTGACCCTGAGTCCGTCGATCAAGGTGCGTATCAGGTCATCCAGGTTTTCTGCTTGCAGCAGGCGCAGTTCACGCCCCTGGGCACGCCGCATGATTTCGTCATTGCGTGCCACTTCTGTAGTGAGGTCATCGAGCTGGCGGCGCGTTGCCTCAAGCTGTGCCGCTAGTTCTTCCTTTGACGTCATGATGTCAGCTCCTCAGAGCGAGATATTCGCGCCCCTTTTCCATGAGTTCGACAAATGCTTGCTCATCACCATCGGCAACAGTTTCCCTTATCCGTCGCGCAGCATCACATAGTGCGTCAAGCGGCCCCAATCCGAACTTGTTCAAGTTCTGAATTTCAAAATACAGGTGTGGATTGTCCTGCGCTACGGCTGCGGACACCAGCAACTGCGAGTCAAATGTGGTCGATGACAATTTTGCGAGTTTCGGCGCCGCTTCGCCACTCTCGGCAAGTGCTGTAAAGAACGCTATGCTCAATGCGTGGGACAAGCCGAGAACGTACGCAATCAGGCGATCGTGATCATCAAGTCCCATATCCAGTTGTTCGACCATGGTTGGCGCAAACAGCTCTTTGGCATCGACAGTCGCCTGGGAGTCGCCCGCGTCGCAGAAAATCAGGTGGCGACCCGATAGCAAGCGGGTATCCGGCCCGAACATCGGGTGTAATGACGTTACCCTGCATCCGGCTGCTTGCAGCTCTTTCAGGCCATCGAGCAAGGGCGACTTTAGAGAACCGATGTCGAATATGAGCCCCCTGGGTTTGAGCACCGCGAGTTGCGCAAGTATTCGGCCCGAAACAGCGAGCGGCGCTGCGACCGCGATGACGTCGAAATCTACGCCGGCATCGGTCCAGTTTCTGTACCGGTTCGGCCCGTCATCGACCGTGACGTCCGCAACGGTAGTCGAGAATCCCTGCGAAGCGAAAAACTCAGCAAACCAGCGACCCATTTTGCCGGCACCACCGATAACGAGAGCGCGTCGGCCATCCCCCTTGCCTTCTGCAACGACCCGGTCGCGCTCCTGGCTTTCAAGTGACGTGCGAATCAGTAACTCGAGCAGGGCTTCGACAAGATCGGGATCGACGCCCAGCTCTTCGGCCTGAGCCCTGCCCATATCCAGCACGTCCTTCTCGCGCGCATAGTCGCGCGTGCCGGTTCCGGTGCCGCGTTTGCTCTTGCCGATTTCGCCGACAATTTTCTGCCGTTCAGCGATCAGCTCAACGAGCTGCCGATCAACAGCCGACAGACTCTTCCGTAGTTCATCGAGATCCATAACCTCGTCTTTTACAGGAGACTCGGTCACAGTGAAAGCCGACCCGATCGCAGATCGGGCCGGCTCTGTACTTCCTCTACTCTGAACGACCGTTAGTGGCGGTGGCGGCGGCGGTCGCGACGGTCCCGGTCACGATTCCGGTCTCTGTCCCGGTCGTGATGGTGATCGCGATACCGGTAGTAATCGGCCCAGTAATTGTCGCTGCGATAGTAGGTCTTGCCCCAACGTCTCTCCCAGCGATAAATATCGTAGAGCTGGTTCCAGGCGAGGCGCCGATCGCGTTTTAGCCTGCTGTGCCTGTACCACTTCCGAAATGTACGGTCGTGTTTCAGCCAACGTGGCATGCGGTCGGATCGACGAACGTCGATCTGGTAATACGCCGGTGGCTGGTAGGTGTGGCGTACTTCCTTGTGCGCTGCGGCCTCTGGCGAGTTCATCAGCATGAGGCCACCGGCAATTAGCGCTGTCGTCATTATCTTGTTCATAACATCCTCCGGTTTGTCCCAGTGCAGCCTCAGGGTAGATGCGAGCACATGAACCGGGAGTGAATTCGTGAGAACATCGGCAGCAATAAATTCTGTAAAAAATGAACCTGGGGTGAACACTCAATGAAGACACGTGCTGCCGTTGCCTGGGAATCAGGCAAACCACTCGAAATCGAAATGCTGGACCTCGAAGGCCCGAAAGCCGGCGAAGTCCTCGTACGCAATGTGGCGACAGGGGTCTGCCATACCGACGCGTTCACGCTCT
This sequence comes from Gammaproteobacteria bacterium, assembly GCA_009937605.1. Lineage (GTDB taxonomy): Bacteria > Pseudomonadota > Gammaproteobacteria > Steroidobacterales > Woeseiaceae > UBA1847. The sequence continues at coordinate 22,140 of JAACFG010000012.1, forward strand.
CGGGCGAAGATCCGGAGGGAATTTTCCCCGCGGTTCTCGGCCACGAAGGTGGTGCAATCGTCGAGGAGATCGGCGAAGGCGTCACATCGGTCAAGGTGGGCGACCACGTCATTCCTCTGTACACACCCGAATGCGGCGAATGCAATTTCTGCACGTCGGGCAAGACCAATCTCTGCCAGGCCATCCGCGCTACCCAGGGGCAGGGCTTGATGCCCGATGGCACGTCCCGATTTTCACTCAACGGCAAAACGATCTATCACTACATGGGTACGTCCACTTTCAGCGAATACACCGTGCTGCCGGAAATCGCCGTCGCAAAAGTCGGTAAGGATGCTCCGCTCGAGAAGATCTGCTTGCTCGGCTGTGGCATCACCACGGGAATCGGTGCGGTACTGAATACGGCAAAGGTCGAACCGGGCGCGACGGTCGCCGTGTTTGGACTTGGCGGGGTCGGCCTGAGCGCGATCCAGGGAGCAGCGATGGCGAAAGCCGGCCGGATCGTGGCCATCGACATTAATGAAGACAAGTTCGAGCTCGCGAAGCAGTTCGGTGCTACCGACACGGTCAATCCGAAGAACTACGACGATCCGATTCAAGACGTCATCGTCGAACTGACCGGTGGCGGCGTCGATTACTCCTTTGAGTGCGTGGGCAATACGGATCTCATGCGTTCGGCGCTCGAGTGTTGCCATAAAGGTTGGGGTGAGTCGGTCATTGTCGGTGTAGCCGGCGCGGGCCAGGAAATTTCAACCCGGCCATTCCAACTCGTAACGGGCCGCGTCTGGCGCGGGACCGCGTTCGGCGGCTGCAAGGGTCGCTCGCAGTTGCCGGGCATGGTTGACCAGTACATGGGTGGCGATATCAAGATCGACGAGTTCATCACGTACACGATGCCGCTCGAGGACATCAATCGCGCATTCGACCTCATGCACGAAGGCAAAAGCATCCGCTCCGTCATTCACTTCTGAACCGTGTCCAGAGTCGCTGTCGCAACCACGTCGCAGCTTGCGGCCGATGCGGCCCGTGAAGTCGCTGAGATTGGTGGAAACGCCGTCGACTGCGCTCTGGCCGCCGCCCTGCTGACGATCAATACCGAACCCGGCGTTTGTGCGCTGGGCGGCAGTGCATTTATCACTATCTGGAGCGCCGGCGAAGACCCGATAACCGTGGACGGCAATGTCGCCGTGCCGGGCAAAGGCGTGGCCGACGAAGACCGCAAACAGGGAGCGGTTGAGGTTTCACTCGACTATGGCGGCGGCATAGAAACACTGGTCGGACCCGGATCCGTGTCTGTCCCGGGCACGCTCGCCGCGGTGGAGGACGCCTGGAGGAATTACGGTAGTGCTCCGTGGCCGGCGATCTTCGCGCCAACGATTCGTGCGTGTCGAGACGGCTTTCCATTGTCAGGGGCCTGCCGGTACTACCTTGGTTATTCGGGTGACATCATTTTTGGTCGCAGCAAGGATGGCCACACGGCGCTGCACCACGACGACGGCTCGCTGCTCGATGCGGGCGACACTGTCATCGTGCCGCACCTCGCCGACACGCTCGACGCGATCGCCAACGAAGGCGCCAGACTCTTTTACGAGGGCGAAATTGCGCGCGCGATCGCAGAGCACTGCCGGAATGGCGACGGCATGCTGACGCTCGAAGACCTGCGGAGCTACCGCGCGATCGAGCGAGCCCCGCTGATGAGCCGGATTGGCGACTGGCAGCTCGCAAGCAACCCACCGCCCGCGGTCGGCGGCGCCGTATTGACCGCAATGTTACTCGCGTGTGCCGATCTCGATATCGAACGGTGGGACGCAACCGCGCTGGCACAACTAATTGAGGCACAACGTGCTTGCCTCGATTTTCGCCAGCGGCACCTCGATCTTGCCGAGGATGTCGGTCCCGAGGCTGCGCGCCTTGTCGAGACCGCGCGCAGCGGTCGCCTGTTGTCTCGCTGGACGTCGGCCTCAACCGTGCACACGTCGGTCGTCGATGACAGCGGCAATGGCTGTGCCATCACCGCTTCGTCGGGCTACGGCTCGGGTGAAATGCCGGATGGTACGGGCTTGTGGCTGAACAACTGCCTGGGGGAAATCGAGCTGAATCGCCGCGGCCTCGACGCGGGACCGCCGGGCGCGCGGCTTCCGTCGAACATGGCCCCCAGTGTCGCGCGGCGTGATGGTGCTGTACTTGCTGTCGGCTCTCCAGGGGCGGATCGAATTACGACAGCGATGCAACAGTTCCTGATCAACTACCTGCAGATCGGTATGCCGTTGGCCGACGCAATCGCGCATCCGCGGGTACATGTCGACACGAGCGGCGCGGATATCCAGCTCAAGGCAGAGCCTAACCTGGACCTGCCCGAGGTCGATCTTCCGGTTACGGTCTTTCCTGAACTCGTTATGTATTTTGGTGGTGTCGGCGCCGCGGTCTTTGACAGTGACGCTGGATTCGATGTCGCGGCCGACCCCCGCCGGGAAGGCGGAGTATTCAGCCCCGACACATGATGCGCCTACTACTCGCCACTATTGCTACCGCTCTGTTCCTGGGCACATCCGCCGCGAGCCAGGCGGACGAAACCATCACGCGCGGTACCAAACTGGCAGTCGATGCGTCGGCGGACGGCCGCCTGGCAATGGATCTTGCGGGCGGTATTTGGATAGTCCCGCCCGACGGCGGCGAGGCAACCCTGGTCACTTCGGATCTCGCTTCAGCCTATCGACCGCGGTGGTCGCCGGATGGCTCTCGAATCGCCTATACCGCCGCGGGGGAAAATAGCGGCATTTGGCTCTACGATTTCGCGAGCGACACGACGCACCGATTGAGCGAGGGTTCGTACTTTGATTTGCATCCGGCATGGCACCCTTCAGGCGATCGTATTACCTACGTATCCGACCGAAAGGGCTCCGGCTACGATCTCTGGGAAGTGGATGTGCCAACCGGGCTGCGCTGGCGCCTCAGCGATCAGGCGGGCGACGAAACGGAGCCCTCGTGGTCTGCGGACGGACGGGACCTGGTTTATGTACACCATCAAGGCGACCAGTGGTCGATCGTTATTCGACGCCAGGGACGACCAGAGGAAGTGCTGGTCACTGGCACTGATCGGCTGGCCGGCCCATCATGGCGACCCGACGGCAGCCTGATTACTTTTTGGCGCGAAAGCGACACGGGTACATCGCTGGACATGGTGATCTTGTCGCAGCCCAGGCTGCTGCGACGTTACGCCGACGGTGAAGACTATGTCACCGCTCCCGTCAGCTGGCTCGACAGGCACCGGATGTACTACTCGGCGGGCGGGCTTATTCGGCAACGGCTGTTTAATTCCTGGTCGTCTACAACCGTGCCGTTTAACGCGACGATTATCGCCAGGCCGGACATCGAGATTGAACCCGTGCGCCGCAACCTGCCCCGCGTTGGTGAACCCGAGGGATCCATTGTGATTCACGCCGCGCGGCTGTACGACGGGCTGGGCAGCGACTATCGCGAGAATGTCGATATTGTCATCGATGGCGGCCGCATCCGCACGGTCGCCGCACATGCGGATCACGCCGGGGCCATTGTTTTCGATATGGGTGACCTGGCCGTTCTGCCCGGGCTCGTCGATGTACAGGCGCGCCTGCCAGACGAAACCAACGAAACCACAGGCCCGGTGCTGCTCGCGGCCGGCATAACAACCATCGTAAGTGACCACCCGGATGCCGAGCATTTAAACACCGTCTGGTCCGGCAAGGACATGCCGGGGCCGCGCCTGCTGCCTGCGGCTGATTGGCCCATCGGCAGCTTCTCCGGCCTGGCCGACAGCAATACACCGGGCCTCGATTCACTTCTGAACACACGCCAGGCGCGATTGATCGGCTTTGACGGCGTGGTCGTGCGACGCTTTAGCGAGCCACCTTCGATCGACCACGGCGCGACCACCATGGTGCTGGGCAGCCAGCCAAATGGCCTGCCCGCCGGAATCGCGCTCCACGCCGAACTGCGGGCCCTGGTTGCCGCAGGATTACGGCCAGAGCAGGCCCTGGGCGCGGCCGGCGTCAATGCAGCGGCGGCGCTTGGCGTGGACCCAACCCTGGGACGCGTAGCCACGGGTGCAGTCGGTGACCTGGTTCTCGTCGACGGCGACCCCTTGCAGCAGGTCAATGACGCGATAAAAGTCGTTGCCGTCGTACGCAATGGCCGCTTCTACTCCGTGGCAGGACTGATTGACCGGGTCAACGCGGCCCAAACTGTCGAATAATTTGACAAAATACGGCACGCGGCGGCATCGCGTTCCTTAACAGCTGAATAATCAGGTGTTTAGCGTGTGCTTTTCCCCGAATAGATGAACAAGCGCGGTTCGAATCGTCGGTTTTGTTTACAATAATGACTTGGCGGACCCCGCCTGGAGCATTGAGCAATCGCTAAATCATTGAATTTCTGTCTGCTGCGGGACAGTTGGCACAGCTCTTGCTTTTAATACTCTGCCCAAGCGAAGTGCAATTGCGCGTGGGAACGTGTATCGGCCAGAAAAAGGATTTAGACGCCAGAAGAACAATAACTATAAAAATAAGATCAGAATCCAACAATTATAAGAAAGTATCTGTCTCCGGTTACCCAATTCGCAGTTGCCTCTTTTGAAAAAAAGAGAATCTAGCCCCGCCGCTAACGCCGCGGGGCTTTTTCTTTGGCTAGAATAGCCACTTACAGAGGGGGCCGATAATGAGCACAACGACAAGAACAAGCATCTTCATTGCGATAAGCACCGTAATCGCCCTGGCGATGAGTGCATGTGGCAAACATGCGGACGAAGAACACGCCGCAGCGCACGTCGCAGAAGAAGCGCCTGCGGAGCCTGCAACATCCATTTACGAGGATGCGGTGGCGAATGACGCGCGACCGGAGGCAGACCGCGCGCGCGATGCCGGACGTAAACCGGCCGAGGTTCTCGAGTTCCTGGGCATCAAGCCGGGCATGACTGTCCTCGACATGTTCTCCGGTGGTGGCTACTACACGGAAATACTGGCGTACGTCGTCGGCGACGGCGGCCAGGTCATCGCTCAGTCGAATGAGGCCTACCTGCAATTCGTGGGCGATGAGTTCGAGGAACGCTACCTGGGCGGCCGGCTGAGCAATGCGCAGGTCTTGATGGCCGAGAATAACGAACTGACGCTCGCGCCAGAGTCACTCGACGCAGTCATGCTTGTACTTTCCTTCCACGACCTTTTTTATGCGGCACCCGATCAAGGCTGGCCCGCATATGACGTGCCCGCGTTTCTCGCGGAACTGCACACGGGACTGCGGTCGGGCGGCATTGTCGGGATTATCGATCACTATGCAGCGGAAGGCGCGTCGAGCGATACGGGCGGCACCACGCACCGCATTGACCCGGCGATCGTCGTCGCAACAATGTCCGAGGCGGGATTTGAACTCGATGGACAGAGCGACATGCTGCGCAACCCGGATGACGACTATGACAAGATCGTGTTTGATCCGGAACTGCGCGGCAAGACCGATCGCTTCGTTATGCGATTCCGCAAGCCCTAGTCACGTATGCGCCAGGTATGGTTAAGCATCGCTTTCACGACACTGGTGGCGTGCTCGGGCGCTGATCCGGATTTCTCCGAAGCGAGTATCGCGGACCTGCACGACCGGATGCAGCGCGGCGAGGTAACATCGGCAGAACTTGTCGACTGGTACATCGATCGCATTGAGGCCCTCGACCAGGCCGGGCCCGGCCTTAACGCGATTATCGAAATCAACCCGGATGCGCGGCACATCGCGGCTGCGCTGGACCGGGAATGGAAAAGCTCCGGTCCGCGCGGCCCGTTACATGGCATACCTGTTGTACTCAAAGCGAACATCGACACGGCCGACCAGATGTATACGAGCGCTGGATCACTTGCGCTCGCCGAACATGTGCCCGATGAAGATGCCTTCTTCGTTAAACGTCTGAGAGACGCCGGGGCCGTTATTCTGGCCAAAACCAATCTCAGTGAGTGGGCCAACTTCCGTTCATCGCACTCGTCGAGCGGCTGGAGCAGTGTTGGTGGGCAGACACTCAACCCTTACGACACGTCTCGATCGCCTTGTGGTTCATCGAGCGGCTCCGGCGTTGCTGTTGCCGCAAACCTCGCCGTCGTCGCAATTGGAACTGAAACGGATGGGTCCGTGGTCTGCCCGTCCGGGATGAACGGCATCGTCGGTATAAAGCCGACGCTCGGTCTTGTCAGTCGCAACGGAATTATTCCCGGTGCGCACAGCCAGGACACAGCCGGACCAATGGCGCGCTCGGTTCGGGACGCGGCGATTCTGCTGACAGCGATGACCGGTATTGACGCGGAAGACCCGGCAACGTCCGCGGCCGAGATTCATCATGACTACTCCGCGAACCTGACCGCCGACGGGCTAAGCGGCAAACGAATCGGCGTTATTCGCTCGTACTATGGCGCTGGCTCGAACCCGAAGGTTGAAGCGATTTACGATGCGAGCATTGCGGCACTCGAGGCTCAAGGTGCCCAGATTGTCGACGACATCCATATCGCGATCGGCGAGATGTACGACGACGAGAACGAAGTGTTCTTGTACGAGCTCAAGGCAGACCTCGATGCCTATTTCAACGCATCGGGTGCCCCGGTTGAGTCACTGGCCGATGTCATCGCGTTCAACAAAGCGCACGCCGACACCGTCATGCCCATTTTCGGGCAGGACTACTTCCTGCTCGCACAGGAGAAAGGCCCACTGACTGAGGCGGCCTACCTCGCAGCACTTGAAAACAGCAAGCAAGCGGCGCGGACCGGCATTGACAGTGCGCTGGACGACAACAAGCTTGACGCGCTGATCGCCCCTACAAACGGTCCGGCATGGATGATCGATCACGTGAACGGAGATACCTTCAGCATCGGTAGCTCCTCGCTGGCCGCCGTGTCCGGATACCCGAATATTACCGTTCCGGCCGGCTTCGTGTCCGGGCTACCAATCGGACTGTCCTTCATTGGAAAACCCTGGAATGAGAAGCAGCTCATAGAGATAGCCTACGCGTTCGAGCAAGCTACGAGAGTAAGACGAGCCCCGGCCTTATAGCCGGGAAACCGACATTCCCGGAAAGGCCGATGTTCAAGGCAGTACGCATTTCGATATTGCTGCTAATCCTGTTCTTCGTCGTGGTCAGCCAACTGCTGACCCAGGCAAGAAGCACGGATTGGAATAACAGCCTGTGGGTCAAGATCTACCCGATCAATGCCGACGCCAGTGCCGAGGCGACCAAGTACATCGATGGGTTGGATGTTGGGAACTTCGAGGGCATAGAAACGTTTCTGGCGCGCGAGACAGAACGTTACTCGAGAGCCCTCGAGCGACCGGTTCGAATCGAGCTTGGCGAGCCAGTACTTGAGCAACCGCCCGAGCTGCCAGCAGACCCCAATATGTTCTCTGTCATGACCTGGTCGCTGAAAATGCGCTGGTGGGCGGGCTCTGTAACCGACGCGCAAGACCGCATCGAACCGGATGTCCGTATCTTCGTGCGCTACCACCGACCCGACCTGGCTGTCACGCTCGAAAACTCCGTCGGCCTGCAGAAAGGCATGGTCGGTATCGTGAACGGCTATGCGAGTCGGCGGCACCGCGGCACCAACAATGTCATTATCGCTCACGAGTTCTTACACACGCTTGGCGCGACCGATAAGTACTCGCCCGCCGATGGCCATCCGATCGGCCCGGACGGCATCGCCGAGCCCGCGCGTTCGCCGCTGTACCCGCAGCGCTACGCCGAGATCATGGGCGGCCGCATCGCGCTGGCCGAAGACGATTCCGTGATCCCCAAGAGCCTCAAATACGCGGTCATCGGCTCGCTCACAGCCAGCGAGATAAACCTGACCGATTGACACGGCTTTTGCTGCCCGCCGCTGTGAGCTACGCTCAGCGTATGAGCAAGTCCGGCCGCACACTGTTTTCCTGCCGCAACCTGCGGGTCGACGTTTCGGGACGTACGCTTGTCGACGAACTCGAACTCGAGGTCGGTCACGGCGAATTGCTGGCCGTGCTTGGCCAGAACGGTTCTGGCAAGACGCTGACGATGCATACACTGGCCGGGTTGCGCACGCCATCCGCAGGGACCGTCCAGCTTCTGGGCGAAGACATTGCCGCGTCCGGACGCCAGGATATCGCGCGACATCTTGCATTGTTGCCGCAGCACGTTGACGACATTTTCCCCGCTACGGTACTCGACACGGCCATGATCGGGCGGCACCCGCATATCGGGCGCTTTCAATGGGAGTCGGCCGAGGATTTCGAGATTGGTCGCGAGGCCCTGGCGTCGGTTGATCTTGATGGACTTGCCCGCCGCGATGTCCTGACACTGTCAGGAGGCGAGCGGCGTCGGCTGGCGATTGCGCAGGTGCTCACGCAACAACCTGACGTCTACCTGCTGGATGAGCCGACGAATCATCTCGATCCGCAGCACCAGCTCGACACGCTACGCCTTTTCAGGGAAAGGGCCGATGCGGGCGCGGCAGTCGTCGCCAGCCTGCATGATGTCAACCTGGCCGTGCGTTACGCAGACCGCTGCCTGCTTCTTTACGGTGACGGACGCTGGGACCTCGGCGGCACAGACGAGGTGCTCGATGAACAGCGACTGAGTCGGCTGTATGCCACGCCCATGGAGGCGGTCAATTGGCGGACCACCCGCCTGTTCATCGCATCAGGCGACGTAGCCCCGTAGCAATTCCAGGTATTTCGCGTGCAGCGAGGAATTCGCGGCAAGAACCGAGCGAATGCCAAGTGTTGGTGTTTCACCGTTGAGATCGGTGAAGACTCCGCCGGCCTCGTTGACGATGATCGATAACGCTGCAATGTCCAGGATATTTACGTCGGATTCAATGACCGCTTCGATCTTGCCCGCCGCCAACAGGTGGTAATGATAGAAATCACCGTAGCCGCGAATCCGGTCGGCGCGCTCAACAATTCTGCCAAGTGACGTCCAGCCGACGCTTCCTGCGAGTGACTTGAGATTCCCGACCGACACGGCTGCGCGATCGGGATTATCGATACGGCTCACTTTGAGTGGTTTGCCGTTGAGCCATGCGCCCTGGCCTTTCTCGGCCCATGCCAGCTCATCCATCATCGTGCCGCTCGACACGCCCATGATGATCTCGCCGTTGTGCATCAGCGCTATCTGTGTCGAAAAGAATGGGTACTGCCTCACAAACCCCTTGGTCCCGTCGATTGGGTCGACCAGCCAAAGATAGTTGGCATCCGCCTGCGTACGCCCGGTTTCCTCGCCATAAAAACCATGGTCGGGAAATTCGCCGAGAATGATCTCGCGGATCGCCTGCTCGCATTCCACGTCGGCCTGCGTTACTGGTGTCAGGTCATCCTTGGTCGTCACGGTGAAGTTGCCGGCGTAATAGGATCGGCTGATTTCTGCGGCCCGGCTGGCAGCTGCGAGGGCGACTTTGAGAAAGCCGGACGCGGTGTTTTCATCGAACATGGCCACGGGCAGACTATGGCGGCATCCGCGCCTCGAGACAAGCACCTTTCTTGACAGTGTTGCGGCCGCTACCTAAGGTCGCGCAATGGGAAATCGACTCAGCAAGATCTACACGCGAACCGGTGACGACGGTACCACCGGCCTCGGCGACGGCAGCCGCACACCCAAGGACAGCGTGCGCGTGGAAGCCTACGGCACGGTCGACGAGGCAAACAGCGCGATTGGCATCGTACTCGCCAGCGATGCCGTCCCACCTGATGTGCGCAATTGCCTTACCGAAGTGCAACATGATTTGTTTGAACTCGGCGGGGAGCTCTGCATCCCTGGCCATAGTGCCGTTAGCGCTGAATTTGTCGACCGCCTTGAGCGAGACCTCGATGGATTTAATGACGACTTGCCGCGCCTCAAGGAATTTATCCTCCCTGGCGGTGGTCCCGCCGCCGCAACATGCCATCTGGCCAGGACAATCGTACGTCGAGCCGAGCGACGGGTCTTCACATTGTCGCGAACGGAAGATGTGCGCCCCGAGGCAATCCGGTACCTGAATCGTTTGTCCGATTTGCTGTTTGTTGTGGCGCGCGTGCTCGCGCGTGCGGAGAACGGTCAGGAGGTGCTCTGGAACCGCGAGCGCAGTTAAAGCGACTTACGCATCAACACAGCGTCACCTGGACAAAGCCCCGAGAATTCCTCTGTTGACTGAATTGCCGCTGGCGCAGCAGTCCTTTCCATCACACGATAGCCAAGGCGATCGAAATAAGGTTCGGCGTCGATCGTCAGCAGCCACAAGGCCTCCACCCCCTGCTCACGGGCCAAAGCCTCCAGCGCGGCAACAAGCTGACGCCCAATGCCGTCGGCACGCGCGTCGGCAGACACCACCAACGATCTCAGCAGACCGACCTTGCCGAATGACTCCAGGCCAATTGCCCCAGCGAAGCGGCCATCGACTTCAGCGACGAACGCTAACTGATCGACAGACAGGTCCGCGACCGGCAATCCTGCAGCCTCCAGATGGACCCTTGCAGAAGCAAGATCGCCACTGCAGGCCGGCCGAATCTCGATGTTCATTGTGCTGCCGCGCGATTTCGTCGGGCCTGGTCGAGGGCGACGCAAACAGCCTGGCCCGCTATGACCAAGCGAGGAATCGGTCGGCCGATCGTCTCGTCCGACAGCAGGAACTGGTTACCGTATCGATTGGCAGCGAGGCGTTGCCACCGAGCCCAATCGGCAAACGCATCGTCACCCAGGTTTGCGCCTGCAAGCATCACCTCCGGATCCCTGTCGAGTACAGCTTCAACCGATACTGACGGTGCCATTTCATCGAGATCGTCGAACACATTGCGGCCCCCGCATATGCTGATGATCTCGCTGATGAAATGCTCCCGATTAATCGTATAAAGCGGGCGCGTCGAAATCTGGAAGAACACGGTGATCGGCTCGGCATCCCGATACTGGTCGGACAAGCGATCGAACGCGACCGTGTACTGCTCCGCAGCCGCCTCGGCCGTGGCGCGCTGCCCGGTAAGTTCGCCAAGCCTGATCATGGCCGCACTTACGTCGGCAAGACTTCGTGTACGAATTGCTTCGACGCGATAGCCGCGGCCGCGCAACTCGTCGACCGTGTGCGCGGGCATGCCGCTTTCCCAGACGAGCAGCAGGTCGGGATCAAGGAGGGCCAGTTGCTCCTGGTCTACAGTAAACGCATCACCGACCTCGGGAAGCTCGAGTACCTCTCTTGGGTAGTCGGACCAGGAACTGACGCCAACGAGCCTGTCGCCTGCACCGATGGCGAACATGATTTCCGACAAGTGCGGCGCGAACGTCACGACACGTTTGGCGACATCACCGTTGCTGGATTCCGGTGCTTGTTTGGAGCAGGCGCAGAGCAGCGCGCAAATGCACGCCAGCGCCAACGTCCTGATCACTGCGTAAAGCCGTACAACGTCATGGCAGCAATGATGACGGCCCAGATCAGCAGCAGTTTGAAGACCAGGTGATTCGCAGCTTGCGCGCCACGGATCGCGCGCTCCAAGCTCGTTTCGTCCGGACGGTCCTGCAGTGCTAGTGCGGCAATACCAACACGCGCGAGGAGGTTTTCACTGCGCTCGGAGGTCGATGCGTCGAGATCCTCTGTCGGGGCGCGCAGCGCGGCGATTGCGTCGTCCATGTGACCGGCGGCCGCATAGCCAATGGCGGTCAATCGAGCAGGAATCCATGCCAGCCAGCCATGCAGCATTACCGCCGCGTCGCGAATACGCTCCGAGTTGCCAGCGGTCTGCTCTTCGCGGGCGGCGTTGAAAACCGCACGACGCCGGATCAGGTCGGTGACCCGGTAGGCCCAGGCTGCCAGCGGACCCAATACGACAAACCAGAATACAACGGCGAACAGGCGATTATTGGCCTGCACACATACAGCCGCTTCAACGAAGTTCGTCCGCTCGCGCGCATCTTCCGGGACATCTCCCTCGACGATCGCTTTCGCCGCATTGTGAATGGGATCGGGCTCGTCGCTTTCCAGGGCCCTGCAGTACTCGCCCACCTGCTCGCCAATATCGTGGGGGCCGAGGGAAAAGAACAAGACGACAACCGCCAGCAACAGGTAAGTAAAACCGGCCAGCGTATCGCCCAGGAACCAGATCACTGCGGCGATCGGCAAAACCAGAAATACCGCGAGCAGCACAACCGGAATAATCGCGGGCCAGGTTGGCAGCCGATCCGCCAAACGAAAGCCAGCATCGATTATGCGGTCCATCCAGCGCATACGCCGCCAGTGGAACAACTGCGTGGCAAGCCGCTCGATAGCCAGTCCGATGAGTAATGCGATCAGGTTCATAGTGCGTCAGTTTCCGGGCCCGAGACCATCATACAATCTGAACCAGTCGAAAGCAGGTCCCGGATCGGTTTTGCGACCGGGTGCGATGTCACAATGGCCAGCAATCTCGCGCGCTGAAATGCCAGGGTAGGCGGCGCACAACGCGTTGACCACGGCCTGCAACGCGGGATATTGCCGATCATCGTACGGTGTTTCATCCTCTCCTTCGAGTTCGATACCGATGGAAAAGTCGTTGCAGCGAGATTGCCCGCGGAAACGGGACTCTCCAGCATGCCACGCGCGCTCGGTAAATGGGACAAACTGGATGACAGTCCCATCGCGACGGATAAGCAGATGCGCTGACACTTCCATGCCGCGAATCTCTTCAAAATAGGGATGTGCATTCCAGTCGAGTCTGTTGGTGAACAGGGCCTCGATCTCCGATCCACCAAACTGGCCGGGCGGGAGACTGATCCCATGAACCACGATCAGGGACGGACCGCCACCGCAGGGTCGCGCGTCCTGATTGGGACTGGGGCACTGCTCGGCGGGCTCCAGTAGTCCGGTGGCTTTGTCGACCGCGAATAGGCATGATTTCGAAACCATGAAGACGAGGCTATTTGTTTCCGGTCAATTGATCAACGGCGGCGAGCTTCTGCTTGAAGGAGATCGCGCACGCTACCTCGGGCGCGTACTGCGTCTCGCCGTCGGTGACGAAGTTTCGCTTTTCAATGGCGAGGGTCCGGAGTGGTCCGCAACGATTGGTGCCATGACGAAGAGTACGGCCACATTGCATATCGGCGAAAGCCACGAGGCTAAAACTGAGTCATCGCTCAAGATTCACCTGGTCCAGGGTATTTCGCGCGGTGAGCGCATGGACTTCGTCGTGCAAAAAGCCACTGAGCTCGG
>JAACFG010000092.1 GCA_009937605.1 Gammaproteobacteria bacterium
CTGGAGGTCGAGTTGGTGGCACAAGCAGACGTGGATACAGAGACGGGTGGTGAAATCACGGTTTCGGGCCGCAAGCTCCTGGATATTTGTCGGGCGCTGCCAGAAGGCACAGAAGTCAGTATTAGCGTAAGCGGTGAAAAGCTGTCGGTAAAAGGTGGCCGAAGCAAGTTCAACCTGGCTACGCTACCGTCCGCTGAGTTTCCCGTTGTCGAGGACATCAAGGCTGGGGGGTCGGTTGCGGTTGCGCAGGCCGTGATGGGGCGGTTGATCGAGAAGACGCATTTCTCGATGGCACAGCAGGATGTTCGGTACTACCTGAACGGCATGTTGCTTGAAACAGGCGGCGGTTTTTTGCGGGCCGTTGCAACCGACGGCCATCGCTTAGCGCTGTGCCAGGCGGAGATAGACGGCAAGGTTGAGGAGCAGCAGGTCATCGTGCCGCGCAAGGGTGTGTTGGAACTGCAGCGGCTGATGAATGGTGAGGGCGATCTCAACATAGAACTCGGCGCGAACCATATTCGCATCCAACTGGACGGCATTCGCTTCACATCGAAGCTTATCGATGGTCGTTTCCCGGAGTACGAGCGGGTTATTCCGAAAGAGTCATCGAATGAGCTCAAAGCAGACCGAGGCGCGTTTCGCGGGGCCCTGCAACGCACGGCGATCTTATCGAATGAGAAGTACAGGGGAATACGCCTGGTCATTCGCGACAGTGGTGTCGTGCTTCAGGCGCACAATCCTGAACAGGAAGAGGCCGAGGAAGAGCTCGAAGTGGAATACAACGGCGAGGATATCGAGATCGGCTTTAATGTGAATTACCTGCTCGATGCCTTGGGCGCAGTTGAAAGTGACGAAGTTACGCTCTCTGTTCAGGACAGCAACTCGAGCTGCCTGATCAGGCAGCCGGGCAACGACGACTGCACGTTTGTCGTTATGCCGATGCGGTTGTAACGCGACGGTGGGGCATTTCCCGGCGCATCGATGATTCGTCGATTTAAAGTCAACGACTTTCGATGTATCGAAAGCGCTGAGCTGAGCTTCAGCCCCGAGTTCAACCTGGTCTACGGATCCAACGCCTCCGGGAAGACGAGTCTTCTGGAGGCGTTGGCGTATCTGGGGCGGGGAAAGTCGTTCCGGGGCGCGTCGACACACAACCTGATCAGGCACGGAGCGGGCGAGTTTGTGTTGTTTGGGGAAACAGGAACGGACGGGACCGGGCGACGGCTTGGGGTGCGCAATAGCCGCGAGGGCCTTGAAGTTCGTGTAGATGGTAGCAGTGAGGGTGGGGTAGCCGCGCTTGCGGATGCCTTGCCGCTACAGGTCATTGATCCGGAGGTCCACAACCTCGTTGCCGGCGGGCCGGAGCTGCGGCGGCGCTTCCTCGATTGGGTGGCGTTCCACGTGGAACATGAGCATTTGCACACGTGGCGCCGTTTTCGCCGCGCGCTGAAACAGCGAAACGCGGCGCTCAAGGGGGGGTCAGGCGACGCGGCGATTCGAAGCTGGAATGCTGAGTTTGTGGAATTGAGCACACTGTTGGACGCCTCCCGAAGACGCTCGCTGGAGGTGGCGACCGAGAGCCTGATGGGGTTCGGGTTCGGGCTGCTGGGTACGGAGCTGGGCTTCGAGTATCACCAGGGTTGGAACAGGGACAAATCTCTCGAGCAGGCGCTGGAGGAGGGGCTTGCCCGGGATCGGCAGCACGGGTCGACCCAACATGGGCCGCACCGAGGCGATCTGAAAGTGACTTACGACGAGCGGCAGGCGCGGAAGCTTGTCTCACGCGGCCAGCAAAAGCTGTTGGCGAGCGCGATGATCCTCGCTGCGACCGACACCGCACAGACCGCCCTGGAGGGGCCGCTGTTATTACTCCTGGACGACCCCGCGGCGGAGCTGGACGGGGACTCGCTGGGGCGACTCATGGATGCGGTGGCGGGTTTGGGCTGCCAGGTGGTGGCGACGAGCCTGGAAAAAGGGGCGCTCGATGCCCCGGCCGGGGCGGCGATGTTCCACGTGGAACACGGCGTACTGACTGCCGTCTAGCGACCCCTCTGTTGATACAGGTTCCGGCGAGCCCGGAAGCACCAAAATACCCTTAAAAATAGTGCTTTGAGGGCCCTATTTATGCCCCGTTTTGATACAATGCGCCGCTTGTGTGTTGAGGATATCGAATGACCGACGAAACAGAATATACTTCCAGTAATATCAAGGTGTTAAAGGGCCTCGAGGCCGTTCGAAAACGCCCCGGGATGTACATAGGCGACACCGATGACGGCACGGGTCTGCACCACATGGTATTCGAGGTCGTCGACAACTCGATTGACGAGGCCCTGGCTGGGCATTGCGACACAATTACGGTCACGATTCACGCGGACGAGTCGGTCACGGTCAGCGATGACGGCAGGGGTATCCCGGTCGATCTACACCCGGAAGAAGGGCGCTCGGCGGCAGAAGTCATCATGACCGTCCTGCATGCGGGCGGTAAGTTCGACGACAATTCCTACAAGGTCTCAGGCGGCCTGCACGGCGTCGGCGTCTCCGTCGTGAACGCGCTATCCGAGCACCTGGTCCTTACCGTTCATCGTGACGGCAAGCTGTACCAGCAGGAATATGTGCATGGCGAGCCGCAGGAGCCACTGGCGATTGTCGGTGACACAGACCGCACCGGCACGACATTGCGGTTCAAGCCAAGCGCCGACACGTTTACGAACATTCAGTTCCACTACGACATCCTGGCGCGCCGCCTGCGCGAGCTGTCGTTCCTTAACTCGGGTGTTCGCGTTCACCTGGTGGATGAGCGTGAGGAGGATAAGGAAGACCTGTTCGAATACGAGGGCGGCATCAAGGCCTTCGTGGAACACCTCAATCGAAACAAGACGCCCATTCACGGGGAGGTCTTTCACTTCTCTGTCATGCGAGACGATGTGGGTGTCGAGGCCGCGTTGCAGTGGAACGACGGCTACCAGGAAAACATGTTCTGCTACACGAACAACATCCCGCAGCGAGACGGCGGTACGCACCTGGCGGGCTTTCGCTCGGCGCTGACGCGCACGCTCAACGGCTACATTGAGAAGGAGCTGTCGAGTCGCAAGGACAAGTTCACGCCGAGCGGTGATGACGCGAGGGAGGGGCTGACCGCCGTGTTGTCGGTCAAGGTGCCCGACCCGAAGTTCTCGTCACAGACCAAAGACAAATTAGTTTCATCTGAAATTAAAGGCATCGTTGAGGGCGCAATGGCGGGCCGGCTTGAGGAGTTCCTGCTTGAGCACCCGCAGGAAGCCAAGTCTATCGTCTCGAAGATTGTCGATGCGGCGCGAGCGCGCGAGGCAGCGCGCAAGGCGCGTGAGATGACGCGCCGCAAAGGCGCGCTCGACGTTGCCGGACTGCCGGGCAAGCTGGCCGATTGCCAGGAAAAGGATCCCGCCTTGTCCGAACTGTTCCTGGTGGAGGGTGACTCTGCCGGAGGCTCCGCGAAGCAGGGCCGCGACCGGCGCACGCAGGCGATCCTGCCACTCAAGGGCAAGATTCTGAACGTGGAAAAGGCGCGGTTCGACAAAATGCTGCAATCGGCCGAGGTCGGCACGCTGATCACGGCCCTCGGCACGGGCATCGGGCGCGAGGATTTCGATCCGGACAAGCTCCGCTACCACCGCATCATCATCATGACCGATGCCGACGTCGACGGCTCCCATATCCGGACGTTGTTGTTGACCTTCTTCTATCGGCAGATGCCCGAGCTCATCGAGCGCGGACATGTCTATATCGCCCAGCCACCGCTGTACAAGATCAAGCGCGGCAAGCAAGAGGTCTACGTCAAAGACGACGCCGAACTGAACACCTACCTGCTAAACGCGGCAATGGATAATGCCGCCCTGCATGTCAATCCGGAGGCGCCGCCGCTTACGGGCGTCGCCCTGGAAACGCTGGCCAAGGAGCACATCGCGGTCGAGACCATAGTTGCTCGCCTGACCAACCGCTATGACGAAGCAATCATCCGGACGCTGTCGAGCCTCCCCGAAGTTACGGAAGACATCGCAGCAGACCTGGACGCGTTGGCCGCATGGACCGAGCGATTCAACGACGCACTGCCCAAGCACACGGGCGATCGCGCAGAGAATGGAAGCGGCGGAAGTTACACAGCGGCGCTTGATAGGGGCGACGAAGATGGCGAGGGTGTGCGCATCGCGATCACGAAAACACAGCACGGGCTCGGTACGACGCGCCATATGCCGCGCGAGTTTTTCGATACCAACGAGTACCGTCACATAGCGACATTGGCCGCCAAGCTTGACGACCTGTTATCGGAAGGTGCCTATGCGAAACGCGGAGAGCGTCAAGCGGGGGTTTCCTCCTTTGCCGAAGCGGTCGAATGGCTCATGAGCGAAGCACGACGCGGCCAATCGATTCAACGCTACAAGGGCCTGGGTGAAATGAATCCCGACCAGTTGTGGGACACAACGGTCAACCCGGAAACGCGCCGCCTGATGCAGGTGAAGATCGAAGACGCGGTCAAGGCCGACGAGATCTTTACGACGCTTATGGGCGACCAGGTCGAGCCGCGCCGAGATTTCATCGAAAAGAACGCATTGACAGTAGAGAATCTCGATATCTGAAGCGGCGGTTACGAGTGAATCTTTTCTCTCCTGACCGGTCATAAAACCCACTTATCATGAAACGCCCGGCACGCGCCGGGCGCATTACCTTCCAAAGGGGAGCTATTGTGAAGAAACTGCTTATCGGCGCCGTGGCGCTATTGACGATTAGCGCGTGTGGACAAGAGGCGGCGGAGCCGGAGCCCGTTGCAGAAGCAACGCCCGCACCGGCCGCGCCGACCTCCGGCATTGATACCTCGGGAATGGACACCAGTGTCAGGCCGGGCGACGACTTTTTTGCCTATGTAAACGGCACCTGGATTAAGACGAACGAAATGCCGGCGGACAAGTCCCGCTATGGCGTCTTCGATGTGCTGCGTGACGAGTCGCAGGAAGCGGTCAAAGAGATCATCGAGGAATCGGCGACGGGTGATTTCCCGAAGGGCACGGACGAACAAAAGGTTGGCGACCTTTACAAGTCGTTCCTCGATTGGGACGGCCGTGACTCCCGCGGTGTCGAGCCGCTGCAAGCCGAGCTCGAGCGCATCAACGCGATCTCAAGCCACGAAGAACTGGCGGTTTATTTTGCCGCCGCCAACAAGCGCGGCCTCGACGCCCCGTTCGGGGTCGGTCAGCTTCCAGACCCTCAGGACCCAACGCAATACGCGATTGGCGCCGGGCAGAGCGGGCTTGGCCTGCCCGATCGCGAGTACTACCTGACTGACGATGAGAAGTCTGCAGAGATTCGCGCGCAGTACGTCGCGCACATCGCGAAAATGTATGAGCTCGCGGGATTCGACGGTGGCGCAGAAGCGGCCGCAACGACAATGGCGCTCGAAACGCGACTGGCAACGGAGCAGATGACAAAAGAGCAGTCGCGCAAATCGCTCGAAAACTACACGCCCATTCTTCGGGATGACTTGTCGGGGCTAATGCCCGCGTTCAACTGGGAGGGCTACCTTGCAGAACTCGAGATCTCCGAAGTACCTTTCATTGGCGTATTCACGGTGGATTACCTGAAGGCACTCGATGGCATTATCGCCGATACAGACCTCGATACCTGGAAAACCTACCTGACCTGGAGCGCGCTGAACAATACAGCAAGCCGATTGACGAAAGCGATCGACGAGCAGAATTTCGAGTTCTATCAGAAGACTCTGTCGGGCGTGCAGGAGCAACGGGCAGACTGGCGCCGCGCGTCCAGCGTGGTTGATGGCGCCCTCGGCGAAGTCATCGGCAAGGTGTACGTCAGGAAGCATTTCCCACCCGAGGCGAAAGAAAGAATGCTCGAGCTCGTCGGCAACCTGGTAAGGGCCTACGAAAAGAGCATTACCGAACTCGACTGGATGGGCGAAGAAACCAAGGCTGAGGCCCTCGACAAGTTATCGAAGTTTGAGCCGATGGTGGGCTACCCGGACAAGTGGCGCGACTATTCGGCTGTCGATATCGAGGTGGACGACCTTTACGGCAACCTGGAGCGGGCGGCGCTTGCCGAGTTCCGCCGGCAGCGCGACCGTCACGAAGGGCCCGTAGACAGGCTGGAGTGGGGCATGAACCCGCAGACCGTGAACGCTTACTACCACCCGTTAAAGAACCAGATCGTGTTCCCGGCGGCCATCCTTCAACCCCCGTTCTTCAATCTGGCGGCGGATGATGCCGTTAACTATGGCGCCATCGGCGCCGTGATTGGTCACGAGATCGGTCATGGTTTCGATGATCAGGGCAGCACCTTCGACGGCGATGGCGTGCTGCGCAACTGGTGGACAGACGAGGATCGCACCGCATTCGAGGCGCGCACCGGCGCACTCGTCGCCCAGTACGATGAGTTCATGCCTTTCGAAGACCTGAGCGTAAACGGCGAGTTCACGCAGGGCGAGAACATCGGCGACCTTGGCGGTATAACGATCGGACTGCTCGCGTACAAGATGTCGCTGGACGGCGAAGAGCCGCCCGTCATCGATGGGTTTACTGGCGTGCAACGAGTCTTCCTCGGCTTCGGCCAGGTTTGGCGCGGGATTATTCGCGATGAGGAGTTACGCCGCCGCATCGCAACGGACCCGCACTCCCCGGCGGTCTACCGGACCAACGGGCCGGTCCGCAATGTGCCGGAATGGTATGAGGCTTTCGGTGTTACCGAGACCGACGCGCTGTACTTGCCTCCGGAGGAGCGCGTAAAGATTTGGTAAACCAGTGACCGACAACCGCAACTTCGTTTTCGCGATAGCCGTTTTTGTCGCGCCTGTCGTCGTCGCGTGGTACGGGCTTTCCGTCACGGCAGCAGTGGGCATCGTCATTCTGCTGCTGCTGTGCCGCTGGTTCATCACCCTGAGCGGGATCATTGCTCCCGAGAAAACGCCGGAACTGGTCTTAGCGACCATTTCCGCGAGCCACTTCGTTGAGAAAGTTCGCTGGAGCATGGACAGGCTTGGCGTCGACTATGCCGAGGAGACCTCAGGCGGCACGCTTGGCGCGTATTTTCGAGGGCGAACGGTTCCACAGCTCAAGGTACGAACCGGACACGTTCGATCGGTCATCGGCAACTCGCCCGACATCCTCAGGTACCTGTACGGCCGCTGTTTGCATAACGACCCCGAGCGAGCCGCTTTTCTCGAGCCTACAGCCGAGCGCCTCGAGTTTGAGCGACGCCTTGACCGATACGGCGTGAGTCTGCAGGTGTGGGTCTACTATCATTTGCTGCATGATCGCAGCCTTGCGCTTCATGCGTGGGGGGCGGACAGCCCGGCAACACCGGCCTGGCAGCGCGTAGCATTACGCGCGCTTTTTCCACTCCTGGCCCGGCTTATCCGCTTCTCGTTCAAAATCGACGACACCAATTACGCCCGCTCCGTGGCGCACATCGAGCAGCTCCTGGCCGACATTGATGCAGACCTGACCGACGGGCGGTGCTCGTTGCTCGGCGGCAGCGAGAGTAACTACACAGACATCCAGTTTGCCGCATTCACCGGCCTGTGGCTGATGCCTGCTGGCTATGGCGGAGGCAAGGCCGACGCGGTGCGCATCGAGCGCGACCAGGCGCCGGTCGGCATGCGCACCGACATCGAACGCTGGATTGACGCGTTTCCAAGGGCGGTGTTGTGGGTAGAGAGCATGTACGAATCGAGAAAGGAGACAGAATGAAGAATTACACGCTTGTGATTGCGGCCGCGCTCCTCGGCGCCTGCGCCGCCACCGAGCCGAAAGATGAGCGCCCCGACGCCATCGATGACTTCATCCACGTGAGCGAGCTCGAAGAGGTTCGCAGAGTCCGGACGAAGGATCGGGTCGACCAAACCGTCCTCAATGACAACTACGTCATCGTGGAGTCAGGTCGGGAGACGTACCTTCTTTCTTACCTGAGCCCCTGCCCCGACGTTTATGACAGGAGAAGGCAGCCGGATTACCGCAGTGACCCCAACGCCATTTGGGTAGACAGGGACACATTCCGGGGCTGCCGCATCAAGGCGGCGTACCCGATAACGGATGCACAGGTCCTCGAGCTGAAGGAAATGGCGCGACTGCCCGGGGAGCGCTAGCCCGCCTTCTGATACTCGGAGCTGATCTCGCCCATTTTGGTTTCGATCCAGTCTTGCACGAGCAGGTTGGTATCCTTGGGGGAGCGATCCTGCGCGCTAATCGGCGGGCCGATACAGAAACGCACCGTTCCTCGCCGCTTTGCGAATTCGTGTTTCTGCCAGAAGTCTCCCGCATTGTGGGCAACCGGCAGGATCATCACATTCGCTTCTTTCGCAAGCGCGGCCCCCGACACGCCATACTTTCGCGTTTCACCCGGCGGCACGCGCGTACCCTCCGGGAATATCGTCACGCAGATGCCGTCTGCGAGCCGCTCTTTGCCCTGCTGAATTACCTGCTTCACCGAGGACGTACCCGCGCTGCGATTGATCGCGATGGGCTGCAAAGAGAGGCCCATACCCCAACCGATAATCGGCGTTAAGACAATCTCTCGCTTTACGACCCAGCAGGTGCGGGGAAACAGCGGCACGTGACCATAGGTCTCCAGCAACGACGTGTGTTTGATCATGATGACACAGGGCTCATCGGGGATATTCTCCTGTCCCTCGACCACGACCTTCATGCCGCACATAAAGCCGCCCCACCAGTTGGTTAGCGCACAGAAGCCGGAGCAGACGGCCCAGCTCCAGGTCCGCGGCGCCCAGAACAGGAGCATCAAAATCACGCACGTAAGCAACAATACCGGGAAACCGAACAGGTAGAACAGAAACGCTCTCAACCACTGAACCATGCAATTACCCCCTGGTGAGGCTCGCCGCAACAGCGGCAAGATCGTCGAATACAGGAACACAAGACAGGCTGTCCGGCAACTCAGATGCCGTCTTCTCGCCATTGCCCGTGCGCACAAGCATCGGTCTTGCGCCGGCCGCCGCGGCCGCTTGCAGGTCGCGGAGCGAATCGCCGACCACGGGAACGCCCTCAAGCGACGCCCGGTAGTGTCGCCCCAGCCGCAACAGCAACCCGGGCTCCGGCTTGCGACAATGGCACTGTGCATCCGGGCCGTGCGGGCAAACAACAACCCGGTCAACTCGCCCGCCCTCGGCCTCCACCAAGCGGCGGAGTTTGCGGTGCATCGCGCGCAGGGCGTTACGATCAAACAGGCCTCGCGCGAGCCCCGATTGGTTGCTGGCCACAGCGACGGTGTACCCGGCCTTGCTCAGGTCGGCAATTGCCCCGATACTGCCGGGAAGTGGGCGCCACTCGTCGACATTTTTCACGAACTCCCGGGAATCGCGATTTATCACCCCATCTCGGTCGAGGATGATTAGCCCTTTTGGTGCGAGCTCGCCAGTCATATCAACCCAGGGAAAGCCTCGAAATATCGGCAACGTCCAGGAAAAGGGCCCGAAGTTCGCCTAAAAGCGCCAATCGATTGTTCTTAATGGCATCGTCCTCCGCCATCACCATGACATCGTCAAAGAAGCGATCGACGGGGTCTCGCAAGTCGGCGAGTTCGTTGAGGATCTCCGCATATCGACGCTGTTCAAGCATCGGGGCTACCTTTTCTCGGGAGTTTCGGAGCGCATTGTGCAGCGCCTCTTCGGCGTCGAGCTCGAACAGCTTCTCGCTGACCACCAGGCCCTCCGGGTCGCCGGCCTTGCGCAGGATGTTGGCGATACGCTTGTTGGCCGCGGCCAGGCTTGCGGCCTGCTCGAGACGAGAGAATGTCTGCACGGCGGCCAGTCGACGGTCAAAGTCGACAAGCGAGACCGGGCGCCTCGCCATCACGGCATCAAATGTCTCCATCCCGAGCTTCGCATCCCGGTCCAGGAAATACCGCCGCAGCCGCTCGCTGATAAACGCATAGAGGTCGGCGGCAATTTCGTCGTTGTCCGCCTTGCCCTCGGGCTGCTCGGCAACGGCTTTGGCAATCAGGGCCCGCAGGTCAATGTCGAGCCCTCGCTCGATCAGGATGCGGACGATTCCGAGGGCCGCGCGACGCAGGCCGAAAGGATCGCGGTTGCCGCTCGGCTTCTTGCCGATCGAGAACACACCAGCCAGCGAGTCGAGCTTGTCCGCAACGGCGAGTATCTGCCCGGCCCCGGAGTCCGGCAGCTCGTCACCGGAGAACCTCGGCAAATACTGTTCGCCGATTGCGTCGGCAACATCGCCGGGCTCGCCATCGGCCAGCGCGTAGTAACGCCCCATCGTGCCCTGCAAATCCGGGAATTCGCCGACCATGTCGGTCACGAGGTCGCACTTTGCGAGCGCCGCGGCGCGCGCAATGACGGCGGAATCGGCGCCCAGCTCGGAAGCCAGCCACGCGCCGATGCGAGCAACGCGCTGACTCTTGTCGAAAAGGCTACCAAGGCCACGCTGGTAAACGACGTCGCGCAAGGCCTCTTCACGACTTGAGATTGGGCTCTTGCGGTCGCTGTTCCAGAAGAACGCAGCATCGGCAAGGCGTGGACGAATGACGCGCTCGTTACCCTCGATCACCTGCTCGGGATCCTTGCTTTCGATATTCGCGACCGTGATGAAATGGGGCAACAGGTTGCCACTGCCATCGGCGACCGGGAAGTAACGTTGATGTCCGGTCAGCGTTGAGATCACAACCTCACGCGGCAGGTCGAGATACAGCTCGTCAAACGCACCGACGATCGGCACGGGCCACTCGACCAGGGCGGTGACCTCGTCGTACAGGAGCTCTCCGTCAACAACATTGCCGCCGGACTGTTGGGCCGCCGCGCTGACGCCGTCACGAACCATGTCGCGGCGACGCAGGAAGTCGGCGATAACGTAGCCTTCTTTTTCAAGGGCGACGAGATAGTCACCCGGCGTTGCAATCGATACCGGGTCGCTCGCATGGAAGCGATGCCCGAGTGACACGCGGCCGGCCGGGATGCCCATTACCGACCCTTCAATGATGTTCTTGCCGTGTAACAGGACGACCCAATGCACGGGCCGCACGAATTCCGCATCGCCTGCACCCCAGCGCATACGACGCGGAACAGGTAGCGCCGCCAGCGCCTGCTCGACAATCCCGGGCAGCATCTCGGCTGCGGTTTTGCCCTGCTCGAGACTGCGGAACGAGAGCCACTCACCCTTGTCTGTCTGCTCGCGGCCAAGCTCGTCCACGGTCACGCCGCACTTTTTAGCAAAGGCTGTGGCGGCCGGTGTCGGGTTGCCGTCGCCGTCAAAAGCGACCTTTGTGGGCGGCCCCTTCTTGTCGACTTCGCGATCGTCCTGCTTGATGGCGAGCTTTTCGACCAGCACGGCCAGGCGACGCGGACTGGCGTAGGTATGTACGTCCCGGCGCGCAAGTCGCGCTTCGTCGATCGCAGAAGTCAGGCCCTCTCCGAAAGCTGTCATCAGCTGACGCAGCGCTTTAGGGGGAAGCTCCTCGGTGCCAATTTCAACGAGAAAGTCGTCGTTGCCACTCATGACGATTCTCCCTTCTTTGACGAGCTCGCGGCCGATTCAGCCCCTACCGAATCCACCATAGGGAAACCAAGCGCTTCGCGACTTGCATAATAGGCTTCACAAATTGCGCGAGACATTGTGCGCACACGCAGAATAAAGCGCTGTCGTTCGGTCACCGAAATCGCCTGGCGCGCATCAAGCAAATTGAACGTATGCGAGGCTGTCAGCATCTGTTCGTACGCCGGGAGTGCCAGGCCCAGCTCGATCAGGCGCTCGCCTTCGTGCTCCGCATGATCGAAGGCGTTGAACAACGCATCGATATCAGCTTCTTCAAAGTTGTACCTGGACTGTTCCACCTCGTTCTGTTGATAGACGTCACCATAGGTGATTCGGCCAAGTGGGCCGTCGGTCCAAACCAGGTCGTATATGCTCTGAACGTCCTGCAAATACATCGCGAGGCGCTCGATACCATAAGTAATCTCGCCCGTGACCGGGCGGCACTCCAGGCCACCGACCTGCTGGAAGTACGTAAACTGAGTGACCTCCATGCCGTTGAGCCAGACCTCCCAGCCGAGACCCCATGCGCCGAGTGTCGGCGACTCCCAGTTGTCCTCCACAAAGCGAATATCATGCACCGTTGGGTCGATGCCGATGGCCTCGAGCGAGCCAAGATACATTTCCTGAATATCGTCGGGCGAGGGTTTCAGAACCACCTGGTACTGGTAGTAATGCTGCAGGCGGAAGGGGTTATCGCCGTAGCGACCATCTGTAGGCCGCCGGCTTGGCTGCACGTAGGCAGCCGACCAGGGCTCGGGCCCTACGGCCCGCAGGAAAGTTGCCGGATGAAACGTACCGGCACCCATCTCCATATCGTACGGCTGCATGATCACGCAGCCACGCTCGGCCCAGTATTGCTGGAGCTTGAGAATCAGGCCCTGGAAGCTAAGCGCTCCGGAGGTTGTTTGGGCGGGTGTATCGGCGATCATTGCAGGCGTCACGGCGGCTTCAAAGGCGCGAAGTATAACGAGTTTTTTAGTCTTACAGGGCAATCAACGCACATAAGTTAAGCGGCTAGATACCAGCTATCGGCCGTAGGGGAAAAGGGTCCCCGCACACGCT
>JAACFG010000013.1 GCA_009937605.1 Gammaproteobacteria bacterium
TATCGAGAGCCTCGCGGCGGTCTTCCTGCGCAACTTCCACCAGGCCTATGTCGCGGCCAAGGCGCAAGGCCTGCCGGAGGGCTACTACTACCCGTTGGTGCATTGCGGCACGTCGTTCGGAAACTACAAGGAAGTCCGCGGCTACCTGATCCATTCGGCCAAGCTGCGCGACCGCGTCAGGACGATCCTGGGCAAGCTCGGCCGCCTCGTTGATGGCAAGTTGCTGATCCCGGAAGAGGTCGTGCACTACTCCGAGTGGGTACACGTGATGCGTGATCGCATCAAGGAACATCAGGTCATCGACTGCAGCAATATCCGTGCGACCGTGCACCCGGCCTGTCACGTCTACAAGATGGTTCCTGAAGATGCCATCTACGACGACGACATTCTCGAGGGCAACCGCGTTGCGGTAACGACCGGCATCCTGGAGACGCTGGGCACACAGGTCATCGACTACTCGACCTGGTACGACTGCTGCGGCTTCGGTTTCCGTCACATTATTTCCGAGCGCGAGTTCACGCGTTCATTTGCCATCGATCGAAAATTGCGAGTGGCCCAGGAAGAGGCGCGCGCCGACATGATGGTCGGCCATGATACGGGCTGCATAACGACGCTCGACAAGAACCAGTGGATTGGCGCGGCTGCGGGCAAGCCTGTTGAATTGCCGGTGTTAGCAGACATCCAGTTTGCGGCCCTGGTTTGCGGCGCACACCCGTACAAAATCGTCCAGTCGCACTGGCACGCATCGCCGACTGAGAAGTTGATGGACAAGCTCGGCATTGACTGGCAGGCGAAAAAAGCAGAGTTCGAGTCCTACCTCAAGGACGTGGAAGCGGGCAAGGGCGAAACCCTTTATGACCCGCGTTTGATGATTACGTCGGGACCTGGTTACAAAGCCGTCGAATCGAAACCCGGTGAATAAGAGCCAAAAAAGATAGGCACGCAAACAATGAGTAAACCAGTATTGATAGTTGGCGGCGGACCGGCAGGTCTGGCCGCAGCGCACAGTCTTGCCACCGTAGGCAAGGAATGTGTCCTCGTCGAGAAAGAAGACAGGCTTGGTGGCGCACCGATTCTTTCGGGCTACGCGAAGCTGGTCCCAACAGGTGAGTGGGCCAAGGATGCCATTGGCGGCATGGTCAAGCGTGTCGAAGACGAGGCCGCGGTGAAGATCGTAACGGGCGCCAAGGTGGACAGCTTCGATGGCACGCCGGGGAATTTCACCGCGAAATTATCAAACGGCGATTCCGTCGATGCTGAAGCGGTCATCATGTGCAGCGGCTTTACGCATTTCGATTCCGTGAATAAACCCGAGTGGGGATTCGGCACGTACGAAGACGTTGTTACGACGACGCAGGTCGAGCAGATGATCTCGTCGGGTAATGGTGTGCGTTGTCCGTCGGATGGTCGCAAACCGAATCGCGTCGCGATTCTGTTGTGCGTAGGTTCGCGTGATCGCCAGATAGGTCGTGAATGGTGCTCGAAGATCTGCTGCACGGTTTCCTCGAACATCGCCATGGAAATTCGCGAAGAATTGCCTGATTGCCATGTCTACATCTACTACATGGACATCCGGACGTTTGGCCTGTACGAGACGAAGTACTACTGGAAAAGCCAGGAAGAATTCAAGGTCAAGTACATCAAGGCACGTATTGCCGAAGTGACGTCCGATGGCGAGAAACTCATCGTCAAGGGCGAAGACACGCTCGTCAAACGCCCGATCACGATTCCGTTCGACATGGTCGTCCACGCCGTTGGCATGGATCCGAATGTCGAAAACCCGGAAATCGCGGAGACGTTCGGTATTGATCTCGAAACACACGGTTATATCGATGTCGCGAATCGTTACGGTTCGATAGGAGCGACCTCGCGCCCCGGTGTGTACGTCGCCGGTTCCGCGACCGGTCCTGAGACGATCGACGATTCGATCACGCAGGGACACGCTGCCGCAATGGCCGTGCTGTCCGGCACCAAAGAACTGAAGTCGGCGTAGTACCGGCGTGCTAATGGCCCGCAAATCCGCACTCCAGCCCCATGAGTTCGAGCGACCCGTACTCGACCTGTCTGGTGAGATGTTGCGCGTGGCATTGCAGGTCATGATTGCGGGCACTGAAGATCAGGGTGGCGTTGAGCGCTACATCGATGCGGTCAAATTGAAAAGTGCCATGTTCAGACAGGCGCTCGTCGAGAACGATATTGCTGAACTGGACCTGGAGACATTCAAAGGTCTGTGCACGTTCATGGCGACGGTTCGCCGCCGTGTCAGTGAGTGGCTTAATGAAGATGCATTTGCGGTGATGCACCCGCGCATCGTCGAGCTGTTTAGCGACGATGACCACATCGAGAACCGGATCGGACGCTTCTGCGACTATTTCCCGAACGACAAGAAGCATCGCTGGGTGAAAGACCTTGCGACCGAGTTGCTGCACAACGCCGATCCCGAACGGGTGCCGCTAATGAACCGCTGGGTCTGGGACGCCAAGGCGAATACCGGTGTTATTCGCGAGATCTGGCATGCCGAAAATGTGGATCACATCAAAATCCCGGTCGGCGATGGCTTTGGCACCTACATCATGCTGCGCGAGGAGTTGAGCCAGTTCCTGAGCGACAACGGCTTCTTCCGCGACGTCCTATTCTACGTCGATGTGCTCTGCGCCCAGGTGTACGCACAGTATATTTGCGAGCAGGGTGGCAGCTACCTGCGCGCAGACTTCACGGCACCGGAAGACCCGATGCAACACACACGTCGCCTGCTTGGACTCGATGGAGTGCAACCGGGAGATGGCAGAACCCGCCTCAAGTCTATCGACGGTGAGGCATTCGTCCTCGAAGACAGCAAGACGCTGAACTAGACGGAATACCCTATGCCCATTCATGAAAAATCGCTGATTCGCCCCGAAAATCTGCAAACGCACGATGAATTGATTCTCGACGGTGTGGA
The DNA here is from genome assembly GCA_009937605.1 of Gammaproteobacteria bacterium. GTDB lineage: Bacteria > Pseudomonadota > Gammaproteobacteria > Steroidobacterales > Woeseiaceae > UBA1847. Next base: position 2,942 of record JAACFG010000013.1, read on the forward strand.
TGTTTCTGGCCACTGGAGCACCTTCATCGAAACGCGGGTCGTGAAGGACTACAACGAGAGCCTGGAGGAGGAGATTGCGGCTCTGCCGGGAGGTGAACAGATTCATCGCTGCTGGCAGTGTGGGTCCTGTACCAACTCCTGCACCGTGAATGCTCTCAACCCGGACTTCAATCCGCGCTACTGGATCTACCTGATCCGCATGGGCATGGAATCCGAGTTGCTGCGGGACAAGGACATCATATGGCAATGCGTCTCCTGCAATAAGTGCACCTACGCTTGTCCGCGTGACGTGTTCCCGGAAGGTGTCATGAAGGCGACGTCACACTGGCTTGAGTTGAAAGGTCACACACCGAAATCGCCGTCGATGCACTTTGACGAAGTCTTCACAGAGCAGATCGTCAAGACCGGCAAGATCGAGGAAAGCCGTACTATTCGGCGTTTCTTCGCACGTACGGGCCAGGGCCTGATGCAGCCGTGGATGATCGAGATGGTCAAGCGGATGCTCCGCGGCTTGCCCGTCGGTTTGCTGGCGCGCATGGGACTGGCGACATTCGTCGCACCGAAGACCAACGACTGGTCGAAAGCCTCTGCAGCGATCCAGGAATACATAGACGAACAACACGAGAAACAGGCGCAGGCGTTGACCCTTGCTGAGCTGGTTGAAACGGCCAAGCAGGACGTGGCTGCCTGACGAGGAATCGGATGACTACGAAAGATAAATACAAGAAGGTCGCTTATTACCCGGGCTGCGCGCTCGAGGGAACCGGTCATTCTTACAATCGTTCCACGAAGGCTGTGGGCAAGAAGCTGGGTCTTGACCTTGTTGAGGTCAAGAACTGGAATTGCTGCGGTGCGATGGAAGTCAAGAACATCGATCCGAAGATCCAGACTTACTTGTCGTCTCGTGTCATGTCGACCGCGGCAAACGAAATGGACATGGATGTTGTGATGGCGCCGTGCAACGGCTGCTACCACAACCTCAAGAAGGCCGAGTATGACCTAAAGAATGACGAGGAGTCCGCTGAGGTCGTGGATCGCCTGTCGAAGAAAGCCGGGCACAAAACCTACGAAGCCGGCCAGGTCGAGACGATTCATGCGCTGGACTGGATCAAGGATTCGATCGGCGAGGAAGGTCTGGCGGCGCGCGTCAAGAATTCGCTGAGCGGTATCAAGGTTGCCAACTACTACGGCTGCATGTACACGCGTCCGCGACATATCTTTCCCGAGAAGGACCAGGGGCCGGGCAGCGAATCGACGTCCAAGCCGCATTTCATGGATGACCTGTTGGCAGCCGCAGGCGCCGAGAACGTCGATTTTCCATTGAAAACGGCTTGCTGTGGCGGTGCGCACACGCTCTCCGACAGCGACACGTCCACGAAGCTCGTTCTGAATATTCTCAAGGCTGCGAAACTCTCTGGCGCGGATGTAATCGCAACGGAGTGCCCAACATGCCATTCGGGCCTGGAGATGCATCAGATTCGCGCAGAGAAGACGCTCGGTGAAAAGGTCGATATCAAGATCCTGTATTTCACGCAGCTACTGGGTATGGCACTTGGCCTCAGCCCGCGAAAGGTCGGCGTACACGAGAACATCAACGATTCGATAGCGTTCCTCAAGGAAAAAGGCCTCGGATGAGGTCCCTCGCGGAACTCGAAGCCGTCTTCGACTCACCTCTGCCAACGCCGGATATACAGGCGGCAGCAGAAAACCTGCTGAAGGCCAGCGAGGAAGTACTCGAACACTGGGTCACTGCGCGCGGGGAAGTACCTACCACCGATACGCGTGAAGGTTTTCGCCTTCTGGCGTTACACAGGCAAGGCGCGAAGGGCGATCCAAGCTTCAATGCCTGCCGGGAAACGAGCCGCGAGATCGCGTATCACTTCAATCTTGTAACGCTGGAGCCCGAACATTCGGATATTACGGATCGCTTATATATGATGGCTTTGGTATCCAAGCACCTGTATTTATTTGTAAGCGGGAAACTGGAGGTCGCAGGACTCGGCGAGTTCTGCTGCGCCGCGAAGCCGATTCGCTCGGCAATGGACAACGACTCAACCACACGAGAGGAGGCATAGGTATGCCATCTGTAAGGGGATGTAACCTTCCTGACGATTTGCTGTATGACGTCGACAACCATATCTGGTTCACAGAGATGGGCGACGGCACGGTCAAGATTGGTATGACAACTGTCGCGACTGCGATGGCCGGAAAACTCGTTGCCTACACTCCGAAGAAAGTGGGCCGTAGCGTTCGCGCCGGTAAGTCTTGCGGCACGCTGGAGTCTGGCAAATGGGTCGGGCCTGCCAAGTCGGCGGCTGGCGGCGAAGTGGTTGCCGTGAACGACGATCTCGTAGCCGAGCCGAGTATTGCCAACGACGACCCTTACGAAAAGGGCTGGCTCGCCATCCTGAAACCCGACGACTGGGATACGGTGAAAGGTGGCCTGGTTCCTGGCAGCGATGTCACGGGGCCGTACGAGGCCAAGATGGACTCTGAAGGTTTCGGCGGTTGCGGCGAGTGACTATGACGGTCGTCGATTCGGGGCAGGACATTGAGAAACTCGGTGAGTTGCATGATATGGCATCGCACGCGGTCGAGTTGCTCAAAGCCATGGCTAACGAGTGGCGGCTGATGATCCTCTGTCAATTGGCAGAGGGCGAAAAGACGGTCAGTGAGCTACAGGAAATTCTCGGGCTGAGCCAGTCGGCGCTGTCTCAGCATCTTGCCGTTCTGCGGCGAGAAAAAATTGTTAAGTCCAGGAAGCAGGCGCAGTCGGTAACGTATTCGTTGGCCGGTGACGAAGCTCCCAAGGTAATGAACACATTACACGAAGTATTCTGCGAGACGCAGGGAGATAAAAAATGAATAGTAATACAAGAAAGGTCACAGCGGCGCTGCTGGCCACGGGCTTGTTCGCCTTCAGCAGTGCGGCTCTGGCGACCAACGGATATTTCACGCACGGTGTGGGAACTGAGTCGAAGGCCATGGGCGGTTCCGGTGTTGGCTCCAGCCAAAATATGGGCGCGATTGGTGTGGCCACCAATCCGGCACTGGCCGTGTTCTCGGATGAGAAGTGGCAGGTCGGCTTGTCTATCTTCAGCCCGATGCGCTCCTACACAACTACGGGCGGTTTGGGCGGTCAGCAAGGCGCGTTTTCGCTTAGCAATGGCACCTACGATAGTGCGAACGAAGCGTTCCCGATCCCGTACGTCGGTAAGAACTGGAAATTTGATAATGGCGGTGCACTCTCGCTCGTCTTCTACGGCCGCGGTGGCATGAACACGGAGTGGGACAGCGGACAGTCGGCCTTCTTCGACCCATTCCCGGGTAATTCCCTAAGCCCGGGTACTATTGAGAGTCCCGGATTGTACGGCGGCGGCAAAGCCGGCGTCGACCTGATGCAGGCGTTCCTGAACGTCAACTATTCGGGCAAGATTGGTGACAGCTTCGCCTGGGGACTCGGTCCGGTCGTGGCCGTGCAGATGTTCGAGGCAACCGGTCTGGCTAACTTCGCTGGCTTTACGGAGACATTCGCCAACGCATTCCCCGGCTACTTCGGCTCCTGCCTGCAGGCGGGTGCCACCCAGGACGAGTGCCAGATCGCGGCGACGGGCCAGGCGGCGAGTGAGGTGACGAGTCTGACAAACAATAGTAGCGACACGTCCGTTGGCTATGGCGTGTCGGCCGGTGTCTGGTTCGGCAACGACACCGTCAGCTTCGGCCTGGCGTACCAGTCAAAGATGGAAATGGAAGAGTTCGCGGATTATTCGGACCTGTTCGCCCAGGATGGCGGTTTCGACATTCCTTCGACGCTCAAGGCGGGACTATCGTTCAAGACCAGCGATTCCGTGACCCTGAATTTTGACGTAGAGCAGATTGGTTACAGCGATGTCGACTCAGTTGCTAACCCAATCGCGAACCTGCTGACAGGTTGCTACACCGCGAATCCGGCAGTTTCGCCCGAGTCGAGCGGCTGCCTGGGCGGTGATAACGGTGCCGGCTTTGGCTGGGAAGATATGACCGTCTACAAAGTGGGCGTCGCGGTGCAGTCGAGCGATACGAGTACCTGGCGTTTCGGTTACAGCTACGGTGAACAGCCGATCCCGAGCAGCGAAGTACTCTTCAATATCCTTGCGCCAGGTGTCATGGAACAACACATCACGCTCGGTTGGACCGGTGTGCGCCCGAACGGCAACATTATGTCCTTCTCATTCATGTACGCGCCTGAGACCACAGTCACGGGGGCCAGCACGTTTGATCCGTTCCAGACAATTGAGCTCAAGATGACCCAGCTCGATCTCGAGTTCGCGTATCGATTCTAGGAGCAGATGATCATGGCCAGAATATGGATGGCCGTAATCACGATTGCGGCGCTGTTATCAGCGCCGTCTTCGTTTGCGGCAGATGAGAAAATTGGTATCTTCGAAGTGATTCACGCGTCGTCGGTGTCGTTTGAGGAAACCACAGCGGCGGTAGATGCCGCCTTTGCATCGTCGGGACTCGTTCTGCACGCGGCACACGATGTCCGCGTGCCGGAGAACAAGCACCAGGCGAGGTTCTATGTGCTGACGTCGCCGGCGTACGCCGATGCGGCGAAAGACGAGTCACCCAGGACGATTTCGGCACAAATACTGCGCCTCGCAGTGTTCACGCACGGTGACGAGCAAAAGACGTATATCAACATGGTGAACCCGGTGGCCTACGCCATGGTTTTCTATTCCCAATCGGATAATTACGATGCCATGGTGGCAGCGGCTGGAAACGCGGCGGACGAGATTAGAGCGCTCGTGGCTGCAGTTCCGGGTGAGGCAGAGTCGTTGCCGCAAAGCCCGATGCGTACGGAAAAACACTATCGCAAGTACAAGGGCGATGGACCGGCGAAGATGATGGCGAAGTGGCGCAACTACGAGAAAAGCCAGTTGCTGATCGAAGAGGATACAGCCGAGAATTTCGAGGCAGTGGTCGAGCGCGTGGCTACCGCGATTACGGACAGCGAGGTATCCGGACCTGACGCATCGACGGGTTGGGAACTGGTGGCCCAAATCCAGCTACGCGACGATGCCGTATACCTTGGCATCACGAACCCGTTTATCGAAGATCGCATGGTGCGCATCAACTCACGGCATCGCAAAAGCGGTAAAAGCGATTTGTCGCCCTATCCGGGCGTAGACCACGTTACGGCGCTGCCGACTGACGTTCTGATCCTGAAAGTCGACGACCAGACGTTGGTACTTCATTACGGTCAGATGTGGCGTATGCAATTGTTCTTCTGGGATTCCGGCTACAGGGCGTTTACGGCCAACATGGGCGTGCCCGGCGATATCGCGAAGTCGATTGAGCGGACAATCAAAGCCGAGTAGCGAAAAACAGGCATAATAAGCCGGGGTCGGTAAGCTTGCTGCAAGGTGGCGGGCTTACTCTCCCCGGTTTCGTTTATTTCAGGTATTCAGGTCACACGTATGAGCAAAGCAAAACTCGATCCCGCCTACCTGCGGCAGCAAATCGTCGGTGTCGATTCCACCTTCGAAACTCCGTTTGGCGAGAGGTTGATGGTTTACTGCGATTACACAGCATCGGGACGTTGCCTGCGCTTCGTCGAAGCCTACCTGCAGAGTCTGCAACGTGTTTACGCGAATACGCACACCGAAGATGATATTACGGGTCGCAGCATGAGCCAGTTGCTGCATGAGGCTGAGGAAGCGATCAAGGAGTCTGTTAACGCAGGACCACAGGGCAGGATTATCGCGTGTGGTACAGGCGCAACCGGCGCCATCGACAAATTGCAGCAGATTATTGGCGTGACGTTGCCACCGGCAACCCGCAGGAATCTGGGTGACATGCTTGACGATACGCGTCTGCGGGAAACTCAACCCGTCGTATTCATCGGCCCGTACGAACATCACTCGAACGAACTATCCTGGCGCCAGTCGCTGGTGACAACGGTACAGGTACGAATGGATGCGACCGGTCACGTCGATCTCGCGCATCTTGAAGAGCTGCTGCAGGATTCCCGGTATCAGAACCGCAAGCTGATCGGCTCCTTTTCGGCGGCCTCGAACGTCACGGGTATTCGGTCTGACGTTCGCAAGATCACGAACCTGCTGCACAAGTACGGCGCGATCGCCTGTTTTGACTATGCAGCATGCGCTCCGTACGTCGATATCGACATGAACCCCGAGCCGGAGTTCGAGGGTGAGGATCCGAGTATCGACGCGATCTTTATTTCGCCGCACAAGTTCCTGGGCGGTCCCGGTTCCAGTGGTGTGCTGGTATTCAATGAGCGCATCTACGATCGTCAATTGCCGCCAAGCGTGAGTGCCGGTGGCACCGTCGATTACGTGGGAATGACCGACCAGGACTTTATCGGCCGTATCGAAGAACGCGAAAAAGCGGGTACACCTGGCGTGCTGCAGACATTAAAGGCTGGCCTCGTTTTTCAGGTCAAGGACGCGGTTGGTGTTGAGCTGATTCACAAGCGCGAACTGGAGTTCACACGCCGCGCGCTAAGAAGCTGGGGTGAGAATGAGCGCATTGAAGTACTCGGCAACCCGGATCCGGGAAGCCGGGTGGGGATCATTTCTTTCAATATTCGAGATGTAAGCGGCAAGTACCTGCATCACAAGTTCCTGACCGTTTTGCTCAATGATCTGTTCGGCATCCAGTCGCGAGCCGGATGCTCCTGCGCGGGACCGTACGGGCATCGCCTGCTGGATATTGACGACGATACGTCTGAGAAGTATCGCTCGGCCGTACAGGAGGGGTATTGCGGTCTGAAGCCCGGCTGGTGCCGTGTCGGACTGCACTGGGTCATGGACGATGCAGAGGCAAACTACGTCATAGACGCGGTACATTTCCTGGCACGCGCAGGTCATGTATTCCTGAATCTGTACGATTTCGACCTCGAAACCGGAACCTGGTCGCACAAGTACGCGTCTGGAGAGTTGCAGCGTTTTTCACTCGACGCCGCACTCTCGCTGACCGAGGGCGAACCGGCAACCCTGGGTTTGGCTCTGCGCGAACAGTTGTACCGCCATTACCTGGCGGAGGCGGAGAAACTCGCCGAACAATTGCGCAGTGAACCCGAAGTGAAGCTAGCGTCGCTGAGTGGCAAGCTCGCAGACCTGCAATTTTTCTCGATGCCGGACGACGAGCGTCAGCCTCACTAGGCCCGCGCAAATCTGCAACCAGCCAGGCTTAGTTGTTCTTCGCGCCCTGGTCGATCCACAGACCGATCGTTTCTATCTGGTTGGCCGACAGCATGACACCGCGACCTTCGGCGAAGGACTCGTCGTTGTGTGGTGGCATCCGGATTTCCGGAGCGGTCTTGCCTGCGACGACCAGGTAGATAGAGCTGGACATCCTGCTGCCCGGAACGACTACCGGCCCGAATGTCGTTCCCTTCATTACGCTGTCGTAGTCGGTCATTACATAGGCGCTGGATGTGGCGCCCTCGCCGGTACCACTGTGGCAATTGATGCAGCTCTTGGCGAAGATTGGCTGGATATCGCCTTCGAAGCTGACCTGGCCCTGACCACACCCGGCGAGAATTAAGGCCGTTGTCATCAATATAAAGCCGCGGAGTATTCTGCTCATTACGCTCACCTCGTCGACGTCCTGGGGGGAGTAGTCACATGCCAGGAAACTATCCGCCCGGAGGGCAAGCTCGGTCAATGCGTGGATGTACGCACGGCAAAAATCTCGTCCCTGACAACGTCACTTCGCAGGGCATCTTCGAAATCCGGGAAACCGGCGGTATTCGCATACTGGCGATAGAGCGGCATAAATACGGGATCTTCGATGAGTGAGTCGAACTTGGTGAAAAGCTCCGTACCAGACCAACTCCGTCGGGACGGAAGGCAGCAGCGCTGGAAGCGATCCAGCACGGTATCCAGAGATTCGGTGCCGCTGCTTCGTTCGCGGAGCTCCACGTCGGCCAGCAATGCAATCGCGGCGCCGCTCCAGTAGATCTTGTAGCGCGCCCGGCGTACTCCTTCGCGCGCAGCATCGTTCAACGACAATTCGGGGCGCGATCCTCGGCCTCGGCCAAAGCCCTGCGTGAGTTTCTCGATGGCCTGGTTCGTCGTGTAATTGCCGGCACGAGCCATGAGAACGTTCTGGTAATAGCTGGCGAATCCTTCGGAGATCCATTTTTGTTGCCAGCTTATGCGCGGCAGCAGCAGATGACTGAATTCATGGGTTGCCGTCCAGTCGGCTGAGAGATCGGCAAGCGGACGCCCTACATCCACATACAACTCGACCGTTTCGCCACCACCGCGGGTGACACGACCGAATGGTACCGCTGAATCGCCGCCCCAACGACCACCTTCGCTCGGTACTACGACAACGCGCGGTTCCGGCACCGGGAAACGTCCGTAGGCGAGCAAAACCTGTCCGGCACTTTCACTGACCCAGCGTTTCAGCTTGGCAGTATTCTCCTGATCGACCGATCCCCTGATCTCCAGGTCAATGCTCGCCCCGGGGATATTGATAACGGATGACGGAACAGTCGCGTCAGCTGACAGCGCAAGGAGGGCCGCAGCCGAGATCAGCAAGAGGGCAGGTGAGCGCATTGCGTTGTAGACCTGTCATTGCAGGCCAAGTTCAAAACAGAACTTATCTGCGGGTTGAGTTGAGCCCCAGTGTTGCGCGATAGTGTCGCCATGTTTTCTGTTGCCCCCATGATGGACTGGACGGACACGCACTGTCGCTACTTCATGCGACAGCTGAGCCCGTCAGCGCTGCTGTATACCGAGATGGTAACAGCGGCGGCGATCGTACATGGCGACGCCGATCGCTTCCTGCGTTTCAATGAAGAGGAACACCCGCTCGCGTTGCAACTGGGCGGTAGCGACCCGGATTGGATGGCCGAGGCTACAGCGAAGGCTGCCGGCTACAACTACGATGAGATCAATATTAATGTCGGCTGTCCAAGTGACCGTGTCCAGAGCGGTCAGTTTGGCGCGTGCCTGATGGCGAGTCCGGCACTGGTGGCCGAGTGCGTTGTCGCTATGCAAAAAGAAACCGATATTCCCATTACCGTCAAATCGCGCATCGGGATCGACGACAGTGATGACTACGCATTCCTCCAGGCGTTCATTGAGCCTGTGGCTGCGGCCGGGTGCCGGCGATTTGTTATCCACGCGCGCATCGCGATTCTCGAGGGACTGAGCCCGAAGGAGAACCGGACGGTGCCACCGCTGAATTACGAGCGTGTTTACCGGCTCAAACGCGACTACCCCGAATTGGAGATCGTAATCAACGGTGGGCTGGCAAGTCCGCAGCAGGTGGACGCGGTCCTGGAGCACGTGGACGGGGCCATGATTGGACGACAGGCCTATCACCAGCCCTATCTTCTCGCCGAGCTTGAGCACCACTTCAACACCGCCTGGGAAATGCCGTCGAGGGAGGAGATTGTGGAAAGAATGCTGCCCTATATCGATCGCCAGGTCGCGGACGGCACGTCGCTCAACCGTATCACGCGCCACATGCTGGGCCTGTTTGCCGGCCAACCCGGTGCACGGGCGTGGCGACGCTTCATCAGCGAACACGCGCATCGCGAGGGTGCTGGCCGCGAGGTGCTAATCAATGCACTAAACGCTATGCCTGCGGCCGCCTAGACAGATACAATGCTCGGCCCCTAAGAGAAGAACCTGGATCAGCATCTGATTATGAGCGCCAAATCTGCAAGCAAGCACCCGACCATGGCCGAGCAAGCCGACATCCACGAGCTCTACGAGCTGTCGGTTCAGAATGTCGAAAATGAAATCGAGTTTCTGCAGACCACGTTCAAGTCCCTGACGGGTCGAACAGCCTATCTTTTCAGGGAAGACTTCTGTGGCACCGCGAGCGCATCGTGCCAATGGGTGCGCCAGGGCCCGGAATACCAGGCAATCGGCGTCGATATTAATCCCAATGTGCTCGAATGGGGACGCAAGAACCGCGTTGGCAAGCTGGATGCCGAAGATCGGGCCCGCGTCAGCCTGATCGAATCGGACGTCATGACCGTTGAGACGCCCAAGGTCGATCTTCTCGCCGCATTCAATTTTAGCTATTTCATCTTCGATACCCGAGATTCGCTACGCGCGTATTTCAAACGCGCCTACGACGCTATCAGAGACGACGGCGTCTTCTTCTGCGACATGTTTGGCGGGCCCGAGGCTCAGGAAGAGACACGCGAGAAAACAAAACACAAGAAGCACGGGTTTACCTATATCTGGCACCAGGCGAAATTCCACCCGGTGACGCATTTCATTCGCTGCCATATCCACTTCAAATTCAAGGATGGCTCGAAGATAAAAAAGGCCTTTACCTACGAATGGCGGCTGTGGACCGCACCTGAGATTCGTGAGTTGTTGCTCGAGGCAGGTTTCCGCAAGGCTACCGTGTACTGGGAAGGCGAGGACGAAGATGGCGATGGCAACGGCGAGTTTACGCCGGAAGAGAAAGGCGAGGCGGATCTCGCGTGGATCGCCTACATCATCGCAGAGAAATAAGACAAGAAATAGTAGTATTATTAACTGCTTGGGCTAGGAAGTTGTGAGCCGGGTTATGGCAAAAGACCTTGAAGTCGCTATCGTGTTCGCCGACGTTGTCGGCAGCACGCAGCTATACGACAAGTTTGGCGATACCAAAGCCAGCGAGACCGTCGCCCTGTGCCTGGATGTTATGAAGGACGCTACGTACCAGTACAACGGTACGGTCATCAAAACGATTGGCGATGAGGTCATGTCGACGTTCAGCACTGTTGATGAAGCGATGGGCGCAGCGGTCATGATGCAGTCCCGCATCACGACGGAAACCAAGAAGAATGATGGCATTCCCGTATCGATACGCATTGGGTGTCACTTCGGTCCGGTTGTCCAGGAGCAAAACGATATTTTCGGTGCCGCCGTTCACACGGCGAATCGAATGACCTCCCAGGCGAAAGCGAAACAGATTGTGATCTCCGGCTTCACGGTCGAACAGATGAGCCCCGAGCTGCGCAAGCAGACTCGCCAGATCGACGTTGCCACGGTCCGCGGCCGTCTCGATGAAGTCGCACTCTATGAACTCGTCTGGCAGCCGGAAGAGGCGACCAGCATGCTCCCGACCATCGAGTGGGAGAACAAGGGTCGGCGTGCTTCAAAATTACTCCTGAATTTTCGTGACACGACAGTGGAAGTGTCGGACCAGCGCAAGTCCATCAACATGGGCCGCGCTGATGACAACGATGTCGTCATCAAGGGTAACCTGATCTCCCGAATACACGCCAAGATAGAAATGCGCCGCGGCAAATTTATGATCGTCGATCAGAGTACGAACGGCACGTTCATCCAGGACGTGCAGGGCCGGGAGAACTTTGTGCGCAGGGATTCTGCCGAGTTGAACGGCGAGGGTACGATCGGGCTCGGCCGGGCTGAAGCGCCGGGCTCAAATCTCGCGATTTACTACAAGGCGATCATCGAGTAATTGGGGGTCACTGTCCCCTTTCTATGAGGCTTTGGCCATTTCCTCGTTGAGCGCGTCGGCAATCATCTTTTGCTGCCGCCTGAGTTCCTCGGGCAGGCGGTCGCCGTAGCCTTCCAGGTACTCAAGGACTGATGCCATCTCGGCGCGCCACTGCGCGGTGTCGATCGACGTTAACTCTTCCAGCGCATCGGCGCTGATGTCGAGGTTAGTGGTGTTCAGGTCCTCGGCGTGCGGCAGGAACCCGATAGGCGTTTCCTTCGCGCCCGCGCGGTGCTCGACGCGATCGATTATCCACTCCAGCACCCGAATGTTCTCGCCAAAGCCGGGCCATAGAAAGTTGCCATCGTCGTCCTGGCGGAACCAGTTGACGTGGAAGATCTTCGGAAGATGTTCCGAACGCTCGGGGAATGACAGCCAGTGCGCCCAGTAGTCCGCGAAGTTGTAGCCGCAGAACGGCTTCATGGCCATCGGGTCGCGGCGTACCTTGCCAACTTCGCCAACCATGGCGGCCGTGGTTTCCGAGGCTGTGCCGGCCCCCACCAGGACTCCGTGCTCCCAGCTCTTGGTCTGATAAACGAGTGGCGCCACCTTCTTGCGGCGGCCGCCGAAGACAATCGCCGAGATCGGTACGCCAGTTGGCGCATCCGCGAGGCTCGAGTAAGCAGGGTTATTGGTCGCGGGAACGGTGAATCTGGAGTTCGGGTGCGCGGCCTTGCCCGTCGACGGATCATAGTTACGGCCTTGCCAGTCTTTCGCCGGTGTGCCGTCCAACTTTCCTTCCCACCACGGTTGATTGTCTTCTGTCGTCGCGACATTCGTGAAAATCGCGTCGTGCTTGATCATCTCGTAGGCGTTCTTGTTCGTTTTTTCATTGGTGCCTGGCACCACACCGAAATAGCCGGCCTCCGGATTGATGGCGCGCAATTTGCCGTCCTCGTCCAGGTGCAGCCAGGCGATGTCGTCGCCGAGTGTCCAGGCCCGCCAGCCTTTCATGGACTCGGGTGGGATCAGCATGGCGAGGTTGGTTTTGCCGCAGGCCGAAGGGAACGCGCAGGCGATGTAATGCACGTCGCCATCCGGATTCTCGAGACCGACGATGAGCATGTGCTCGGCGAGCCAGCCTTCCTGGCGTCCCTGGTAGCTGGCAATTCGCAGTGCGTGGCACTTCTTGCCCAGCAGAGCATTACCACCGTAGCCGGAACCGTAGCTCTTGATCGAAAGCTCCTCGGGAAAATGCATGATAAAGCGACGCTCCGGGTCGAGCTCACCGGTGGAGTGCAGTCCGCGGACAAATTTCCCTTCTCTTTCGATACGTTCCAGTGCCTTGTTGCCCATCTTGGTCATCAACTTCATGTTGGCAACAACATAAGCACTATCTGTGATTTCGACGCCGCAACGGGAGTAGGGCGAGTCAATCGGGCCCATGCAGTAGGGAATCACGTACATGATGCGGCCGCGCATACAGCCTTCGAACAGCGCGTCCATTTTCTCGTGCGCCTCGGCCGGTTCCATCCAGAGATTGTTCGGGCCGGCGTCGTCTTTCCCGGACGTGCAAATGAACGTCAGGTGCTCGACGCGCGCCACATCGTTCGGGCTCGACAGGTGCAGGTAACAATTCGGATGCGTTTCCCGGTTGAGGGTCGTGAGCGTTCCATGGGCCAGCATCAGCTCGATCAGGTCCTGGTACTCCTCATCCGATCCTGTACACCAGTGAATAGCCTCGGGTTGAGTATGCGCAGCGACCTGGTCAACCCAGGATTGCAGCGACTCCAATTTGCTTGTCATTATTCTGATTCTCGGATTTCGTGGCCGATGCGTTCGGCCAGCACAAATGGGGAGGGCCATTATACTTGCAGATGCAACAAATGTAGTACCAGAAAGCCGGTAATTTAGGGATTTGACGATAAATTGAGCTTCCAGCCAGAAACCGGCGCGCGAGTTTCTCCTGAACCGTGTACCCTTGCGCCGTGACCGATTTGACCGAATTTTTTGGCGATAATAGCCCGCTCAAAGCGCACCTTCCCGGGTTCCAGCCACGCGCTGGGCAGGCCTGGATGGCCGAGGCCGTCGCCGAGGCAATAGCCGGTTCCGATCGCCTGGTCGTCGAGGCCGGTACGGGCACGGGCAAGACCTTCGCCTACCTTCTGCCCGCATTGCTAAGTGGTCGCAAGACCATCATCAGCACGGGAACAAAAGCGCTTCAGGATCAGCTGTTTCACCGCGATTTGCCGCTGCTGGGAAAAGCTATTGGCCGGCCCGTCACCGCCGCCCTGCTGAAGGGGCGTGCCAATTACCTGTGTGTGCACCGGCTGGATCTCGTGACCGAGCCGGCGGCCGCGCTCGCCGACGACCTGAACGAAGTAAGAGAATGGCGCTACCGCACGGTTAGTGGCGACAAGTCGGAGCTGATCGAGGTGCCCGAGGATTCCCCGGTCTGGCCGCTGGTTACCTCGACGGCAGATAATTGTCTCGGGCAGAAGTGCCCGGAATATTCGAAGTGCCACGTCGTTAAGGCGCGCAAAGCAGCCCAGGAGGCTGATCTTGTTGTCGTGAACCACCACCTCCTGCTTGCCGACCTTGCGATGAAGGAGGAAGGCTTTGTCGAATTCCTGCCGGGTGCAGAGGCTGTGATCATTGACGAGGCGCATCAGATACCGGATCTCGCGGTGCAGTTCTTCGGCGTTTCTCTGGGGACTCGTGAACTCGAACGCGTGCTCGATGATCTCAGGGCCGCAACCCTGCCTTTCTCCCAACCCGAGCTGAATCGCCGCGTCGACAAGCTGCAGACTGCGGTCCGAGCACTCCGGGCCGACGCGCCCCGCAAGGAAGGGCGCCATGAGCTTGGCGAAGTCATGCGCGATATTCGTGAATCGCTCGACAATCTCGCGTATGCCCTTCACGACGCGCAGGCCGCTGTTGCCGACCTCGGTGATGCCTCCGTTGAGCTCGAGAAGCTGCACGAACAATTGCTCGGCATGAGCGAACGACTGGCGATTCTGGCTGCAGAAGACAGCTGGGACGGTTTGCGCTGGCTGGAGATCAATCCAAGGAGTCTGCGCCTGCACCTGACGCCACTCGACGTATCATCAAAGCTCAATGGGCTCATCGATAACGGCTTTCAGTCCTGGATATTCACGTCGGCGACGCTGGCCGTCGGCGAGGATTTTTCACATTTTGGTTCGCGCATGGGCCTGGCCGGCGTCTCGGGACTGACGTTTCCCAGTCCCTACCGGGTACAGGACAACGGGCTGATATTCCTGCCGCCCGGTTTGCCGCAACCATCCGACCCGTCGCACACCGACGCGATGCTTGGAAACGTTACACCACTACTCGACATGACGAGCGGCGGCATGTTCTGCCTGTTTACCAGCCATCGCGCGCTTAACAACGCAAAGAAGTGGTTCAAGACGAACAAGTCCGTCCTGGGCAAGCGCAAGCTTCTTGCGCAGGGCGATGCACCCCGCGATGACCTGCTGCGGCGCTTTCGGGAGTATGGCGATGCTGTCCTCCTTGGGACGGGCAGTTTCTGGGAGGGAGTGGATGTTCGCGGCCCCGCACTCAGTGTTGTGGCTATCGACAAATTACCGTTCGCATCGCCGGCGGACCCGCTGATGATGGCTCGTCTCGAGTTCATCCGCCGCGAGGGCGGAAACGGATTCATGGATCATCAGTTGCCACTGGCAGCCCTGTCATTGAAACAGGGCGCCGGACGCCTGCTACGTGACGAGAATGATTACGGCGTTGTCGTACTCTGCGATCCGCGCATAACCGGCAAGCGCTACGGGAGCAAATTTCTTGAATGCCTTGCGCCGATGCCCACGACGTCGTCACTCAACGATGTAGCCAGCTTCCTTGCATCGAGTGAACGCAAAGGTGCGGTCGCGTGAAACTGCTGGCAATTGACACGTCGTCGCTGGCCTGTTCGGTGGCCCTGGACCTGAACGGCGAGATCATCGAACGTCACGAGGAACAGGCTCGTGAGCACACCCGTTTGCTGATGCCCATGATTCAGGCGATCCTGGCGGACGGCGCGCTCAGGACGGAGGATCTGGATGCGGTCGTGCTGGGCAACGGCCCCGGCTCGTTTATCGGCATGCGAATTGCGGCATCGGTTGCCCAGGGAATCGCCCACGGTGCGGGACTGGATATCGTCCCGGTATCGTCATTGGCTGCGGTTGCGGCGCAGGTTTTCGAAGAAACTGATGCTGAGGAGGTTGTCGTCGCCCAGGATGCTCACATGAACGAGGTTTATCTCGGTGCGTACCGGCAGGAGTCGGCTAACGAACTCGCCGAGATCTTTCCCGAACGGCTGCAGACGCAGACCCGGATAGAGGAATTGTCGCCGGAGCAAGCGACCGGTTGCGTGGCAGCCGGCTTTGGCTGGGAGCGCTACCCGGACCTCGCCGCCGCGAATGCGGCTGTCATCGGGCAACTGTCCGGCGTGCAACACCCACATGCCCGCTACCTGCTGCCACTCGGTGCTGCCGCGCTGTCGAACGGCGTTGCCATAAGTCCCGCGGACCTCGTCCCCGCGTATCTGCGCAGCAAGGTGGCAGAAAAGCCTGCCGGATAAGGCCGGTAACAGAACTGTAATATACTGCTGTTGAAATGCGAGGTTTGAATTTCGGCACATGAGTATGCCCGCAGAAAAAATCCTGATCATCGAAGACGAACAGGCCATTCGTGAGATGATCGCGTTCCACCTGTCTCGCGCAGGCTATGAGACGTTCGAGGCGGCGGACTGCCGCGAGGCGAGGCACTTGCTGACCGACAATCGGCCGGACCTGGCGCTCGTCGACTGGATGCTTCCCGATATCAGTGGTCTCGAACTCACTCGCCAGCTCAAGCGCGAAAAGGAGTACGAAGACCTTGCGATTATCATGTTGACCGCACGCGCCG
The DNA here is from genome assembly GCA_009937605.1 of Gammaproteobacteria bacterium. Classification (GTDB taxonomy): domain Bacteria; phylum Pseudomonadota; class Gammaproteobacteria; order Steroidobacterales; family Woeseiaceae; genus UBA1847. The sequence continues at coordinate 19,289 of JAACFG010000013.1, forward strand.
AGGAACGGGACAAAGTGTCGGGTCTCGAGGGCGGTGCAGACGACTACATCACCAAGCCGTTCTCACCGCGTGAATTACTTGCGCGAATCCAGGCCGTCTTGCGCCGACTCAACGTATCCGCAACCGAAGTTGTGAGTTCGGGCGTGCTCGAACTCGACATGACGGGCCATCGGGTCCTGGCTGGCGGGAATGAAATCAAGCTTGGTCCGACCGAGTATCGCCTTCTTCACTTCTTGATGACGCACTCCGAGCGTGTTTACAGCCGGGCACAACTGCTCGATCGTGTCTGGGGTGCCAACGTCTATGTAGAGGAGCGCACGGTCGACGTGCATGTGCGCAGATTGCGCAAGGCCCTGACCGACGCAAGCGCTGATCGTTATATCCAGACCGTCCGTGGGGCAGGCTACAGATTCTCGACCCGCGATGTCTGACGCCGCCAGGAAATTTCTATTGGGAATCGTCCTGTTCCTCATTGCAGGGGCGCTGGTCGGAGGCATTTACGGTTATGCCGTAATCGGCCTGATGGTTGCCGCGCTTCTTGCGCTGGTGTGGCAGGTAAGGCAGCTGCTGAGTTTCGACCGCGCACTGCGCACCGGAAACTTCGATGACTTTCGTTATGGCGATGGAATCTGGGAGCAACTGTTCTCTCGCTTTCGCTACGAGAACGACAAGTCCCAGCGACGCAAACAGGAATACCGCCGGTTGCTCAAGGAAATTCGCAAATCGACCAACGCGATGCCGGATGGCGCCGTAATTCTGAACGCCGACAACGAGATAATCACCTGCAATCGCGCGGCCAAGGGGCTTGCGGGACTCAAACGCAAGAAGGACCTCGGGCAAAGAGTCGACAATATTCTCCGAGATCCGGAACTCGTCGGCCTGCTGCACGCGAAAGATCAATCAGCCAGTATCGAGATCCCATCGCCCGTCGTCGATGGCAACTGGCTGAACTGCCGGGTGGTGCGGTACGGCGCCGACCAGAAACTCCTGCTGCTGCGCGATGTGACAGAGCGTATCCAGTTGAGCAAGATGCGCCGCGACTTCGTAGCTAATGCATCGCATGAACTGCGTTCACCATTGACAGTCATCAGCGGTTACCTCGACGCGCTATCCGACGACGACCAGATGCCATCGACATGGGCCAAGCCTGTGTCGCAGATGCGGGTCCAGGGGAAACGCATGCGCCATATTCTGGGAGAGTTGCTGGAGTTGTCGCGCCTTGAGAGTGCCGGGAAAGCGGAGTCCGACCAGACGGTCGATGTCGTCGATCTGCTGAATAAGGCGAAGCAGGCGTATGAAGGGCACGCACAGGTTGCGTCGATAGTGGTCCGCGAGGAGTCCAGCGCCGGGCTCAATAGCATTCCGGCGGAAATCGAGACGGTTATCGTGAACCTGCTTTCAAACGCGGTCCGATTCACTCCGAACGACGGCGAAATTACGTTGGCCTGGCGCTCGGGTGCCGATGGCGCAGACCTCGTCGTCAGCGATACCGGAGAAGGCATCGATCCCGAGTTCATTCCCCGGCTCACGGAGCGCTTCTTTCGTATCGACAAAGGCCGCAGTCGCGAGGCCGGCGGGACCGGCCTGGGCCTTGCCATCGTAAAACACGTGCTGGCTCGCCATAACGCGGAGCTGCTGATTTCCAGCGAGCCGGGCGAGGGTAGCGAATTTCGGTGTCACTTCCCCGCGGAGCGTGTCGTCGTTTCGCCGCCTTCGCTTCTGTCATAAAACGGCAACATTCCTGTCATATCGTCGGCACCTGACGCGGCAGTCAGACCGCCAATATGACTCCCAACAAGGGGCGAGCAAACAATGAAACGAATCCTGTCTACGATGGTGGCAACGTCCATCATCCTTACTCCCGCCGCATTTGCGGCCGTTAGTGACGAAGAATTCGCCCAGTTGCGTGAGCAACTGGCAGCGATTTCTGTACGCCTCGACGAGCTCGAGGCCGAGAACGCCGAGCTCAAGGCTGCGCAAAACCAGGTCGGTGCGGAGGTAAGCGAGGTCAAGACCCAGGTTGCGGACATTCCAGCCTCATCCTCGAGCTGGACGGACCGCGTGAGTCTCGCCGGTGATTTCCGCTATCGATATGAGCGCATCGACGAAGAAGGAGCCGACACGCGTCGTCGCAACAGAATTCGCGCACGCACCAATATCAAAGCCCAGCTTGACGACCGCACCGAGATCGGATTTGGCCTGGCAACGGGCGGCGATGATCCCGTGTCGACTAACCAGACGCTGGGTGCCGGTGGTTCGTCAAAGAACATCGCGCTGAACCTCGCCTACGTGGATTGGGAGGCCGTTGACGGCTTGCATCTGTTCGCGGGTAAATTCAAGAGTCCGTTGTTGCGCGTTGGCGGGCAGCAGCTCACCTGGGACAGCGACTGGACTCCCGAAGGTCTCGCGTTGAAGTACCAACGCGACTGGCTATTTACCAACTTGGTTGGCACCTTCCTCGAAGGTGACAGCAAACAGTCTGACAGCAACTTCAGCTGGGGCGGCCAGATTGGTGCCAGCGGTGTCGTGGGCGATATGCAGCTGACGGGTGGCATTGGTTACTACAACATTCCGGTAAAAGGCAAGACGACGACATTTGGCGATCCCAGCGATCCTGATGACTTCTTCGGTAACACGGCAGTTCAGATTGATGGACAGGCCTGTGGCACCACCCCGGGCGAAGATTGTGTCTACCTCTACGACTACAACCTGGCCCAGGCTTTCGGCTTAGCGTCTTTCGATATCGGCCAAATGCCGGCCAACGTGTTCTTCGAGTACATCGTGAACAGCGAAGCGTCGAATAACGACACGGGCTGGGTACTGGGCGCTGGAATCGGCCAAGCCAAGAACCGCGGTGAAATGCAGTTCATTTATTACTATGCGGATAAAGGGGCAGACTCGATGCTGGGCCTGTTGACCGACTCCGATTTCGGCGGTGGCGGTTCTGACGCGAAAGGCCACCGGCTGCATTTCACCTATGGCATGAGCAAGACCTGGGCCATCGGCGCGCAGTATTTTATTAACGAAGTTGATGTCGCATCGGGTAGCAAGAGTGACTACGATCGTCTTATGATCGACATGCAATGGAAATGGAAGTAGCCTTCCGACCACACATTTGAGCGAAGTATCATCATGGAAGCATCCGGATTGACAGACCACATTTCACGTCGGTTTAACAAGGACATCGAGGACCTGCGTAACAATGTCCTGACAATGGGTGGACTGGTCGAGTCGCAATTGTCTCTGGCCATCACCGCGATCGTCACTGGTGATAGTGCGCTCGGGCTCCAGGTTGCAGAGGACGACTACAAGGTCAATAACCTCGAGGTTAATATCGACGAAGAGTGTGGGCGCATCCTCGCGACGCGTGCGCCAGCGGCGGGCGACCTGAGACTGATCGTTGCGATTATCAAGACGATTACGGATCTCGAGCGGATTGGTGACGAAGCCGAGAAGATCGGCTTCCTCGCCTCGAAACTGGCGGCCATGGATCGGCCATCGGATTCCTATCGCGAGCTCAAGACGCTGGGCCAGCACGTCGCCCACATGGTGCGTGACGCGATGAATGCGTTCGCGCGTCTCGATGTCGAGGATGCCTGGGAAGTCGTCCGCGAAGACGAGCGCGTCGATGAGGAGTACGAGGCGATCCAGCGGCAGGGCATTACGCACATGATGGAGGATCCGAGGTCCATCAAGCGTGTCATGAACGTCACCTGGTGCGCTCGGTCGCTGGAGCGAATTGGTGACCATGCCAAGAATATTTGCGAGTACGTGATCTATATGGTGCAGGGCAGGGATGTGCGTCATACTGCGATTCCTGATGCACCGGAAACCGACTCGTAAGCAATGACATTACCAAATCGTCGCCTGCTTAACCTGGCAGGCTTTCTCGCTTGTGCGGGCATGATGGGATTTGCCCTTTTTGCCCAGCACATTCTCCTTCTGGACCCTTGCCCGCTGTGCATATTGCAGCGCATCGCAACTATTTCGCTTGGCATCGTCTTCCTGATCGCCGCCCTGCATAACCCGGGCAATATCGGCGCCCGAGTCTACGGCGTGCTGGTCGGGCTGGTCGCGGCTTGCGGCGTTTCGATCGCGGCATGGCATGTCCGGCTACAGAATATGCCAGCGGACGAAGTTCCTTCTTGCGGTCCCGGCTATGACTACATCATGGAGAACTTCGCGTTTCTTGATGCCCTGGACCTGATTTTCGAGGGCTCGGGCGAGTGCGCCGAAGTTGTCTGGCGTTTGCTCGGCCTCTCGATGCCCACCTGGGTTGTGATCGGACTCGGCGGACTCGGTATCGCCGGAATCTGGAATAACTTCCGCAAAAGCCCGATGTAGGAGCGCGCTCCCCGTTCGGGGACAATGCTTGCGCGATACGATTCGCCCGCAAGGCAGACTCCTACAACAGCATCAACTCCATGATGCGTTTGTACATGCCGGTCAGGGTGACGACGTCTTCAACTCTCACGTGCTCGTCGATTTTGTGAATCGATGCGTTAACGGGTCCGAGTTCTACGACGTCGGTGCCGGCAGGTGAGATGAATCGCCCATCGGACGTGCCGCCGCCAGTTGAGAGCTCAGGTGCGATGCCTGTGAATTCCGTAACTGCTTCGTGCACGGCGTTGATCAGCTTTCCCGGTTGCGTAAGGAATGGCTCACCGGACAGGTGCCACTTCAGTTCATACTCGATGTCGTGCGCATTGAAAACGGATTGAACCTTTTCCTGCAAAGATTCGTGAGTCCATTCAGTCGAATAGCGAAAGTTGAATCGCGCCGTCAGTTCGCCGGGCGTCACATTTGGAGCCCCGATACCGGCACGCACATCGACGACCTGGAAGCTTGTTGGCGGAAAGAACTCATTGCCGTCGTCCCAGACGATGTCATGGAGTTCGGACAGGACAGGCGCAAAGCGGCGTATCGGGTTGTCGGCCAGCTGTGGATAGGCGACATGGCCCTGGATACCTTGCACGGTCAGCATGCCACTCAGTGAGCCTCGCCGGCCGATACGAACGATGTCGCCAAGACTGTCCTGGCTTGACGGCTCACCCAGCACGCACCAGTCGATATGCTCGTCCCTTTCAGCGAGCGCTTGCACCACCTTGAGTGTCCCGTCGCGCGCGCGGCCTTCTTCGTCACTCGTAATCAAGAGGGCAATGCTGCCCGGATGATCGGGATGCTCGCCCAGAAACTCCTCGAGTGCGACGATCATCGCCGCGAGGCCGCTTTTCATGTCGGCAGAACCACGGCCGTAGAGGTCGCCTTCTTTAAACGTCGGTTCGAACGGATCGGTATTCCATTCCTGTTCGTCACCCGGGGGTACGACATCGGTATGCCCGGCGAAACAGAATACGGGCGAGCCGCTGCCGCGCCGTGCCCAGAGGTTGGTTACGTCGTTGAACAACATCGTTTCGCAAGTGAATCCGAGTTGCTCGAGACGGTCGCTCATCAGGGACTGGCAGCCGGCGTCTTCCGGGGTAATCGAACGGCGTCGGATCAATTCGCAAAGCAGGTCGATTACAGGTTCGTCGAGGTCATGAGCCATTGCTTTAATGGAGTCCAGTAACTATATGAAAAATAAAGAAAAGCACGTTTTTCCCGAGGTGCAATCAGACCACTTTAATTGGCCCATTGCAACAAATCCGTAACATTTCGTCCTTAAGCTTTGCGCATGATTTCCAACCCCCTGGAGAACTCACCGTGAGTATTCATCGTAGAACTCTCGCCATGGTCGCAACCGCATTGCTTGGCCTGGCGTTTTCGGTCAGCGCATTTGCGCAAGCCAGCCGAGACTATGTTTATGTCGTCGGTTCCTCGACAGTTTATCCGTTCGCAACCGTGGTTGCCGAGCGTTTCGGCCGTAGCAGCGAATTCAAGACGCCCAAGATCGAATCGACCGGTTCGGGCGGCGGTCTCAAGTTGTTCTGTGACGGCGTCGGGGTGGACTATCCCGACGTCGCGAACTCGTCGCGCGCTATCAAGTCCTCGGAAGTTGAAGCCTGCGCCGCGAACGGCGTGACCGCAATCATCGAGGTCAAGATCGGCTATGACGGCATCGTTTTCGCCAACGCAATTGGAGCGGACACGATGAGCGTGTCACGCGAAGACATCTTCCTGGCGCTGGCCAAGGAAATCCCGGGCGACGCCGAAGGTGAACTCATCGAGAATCCCTACGAAACCTGGTCTGACGTCAACCCGGATCTGCCCGCCATAGAAATCGAAGTGCTGGGTCCTCCCCCGACCTCCGGTACGCGTGACGCGTTTGTTGAGCTGGCGATGGAGGGCGGCTGCAAGGCAACGCCATGGATCGCCGCGCTGAAGAAATCGGATAAGAACAGGTACAAGGCCATCTGCCATACGATTCGCGAAGATGGTGTGTTCGTTGAGGCAGGTGAAAACGACAACCTGATCGTGCAGAAACTCCAGGCGAACCCGGATGCGTTTGGTATTTTCGGCTTCAGCTTCCTCGACCAGAATATGGAGAAGGTGAAGGGATCGCTGGTAGATGGTGTCGCGCCGACATTTGACGCAATCGCCGATGGCGATTACCCGGTGTCGCGGCCGCTGTTCTTCTACGCGAAGAAGGCCCACGTGGACGTGATTCCTGGTCTGAGAGGTTTCCTGCGTGAGTTCACGAGCGAGCGCGCGTGGGGCGAAGAGGGTTACCTGTCCGACCGTGGCCTGATCCCGATGCCCGACGAAGAGCGCGCGCAGGTCGCCGCTGCTGTCCGCGACCTGACGCCGCTGTCATTGGCGGCAGAATAAGGAGCTATAATATCGAGTCCGGCGGCGATCCAACGGGGGTCGCCGTCGTCCGTTATTACAACAACAAATGCAAAGCGCGACGCTAATACTGCTGCTCGGATTCATGGCGACCGCCGCGTTCTTCATCGGACGGGGACGGTCGCTTGCTCTTGTGGGCGGTCCGGGCCACGGACTGGCCTTGCACTCGCTGCCGGGCTATTACGGCTACTACGTCGCCATCTGGGTCGTATTGCCGGCTTTGGCGTTGCTGTCGGCCTGGGTGCTCCTGGAGCCGAAGCTGATTGTTGCGCTCGTGGTCAATGGGCTGCCTGAGGCGTATAGAAACCTGCCGGCCGGCGAACTGAACCTGCTCGTCAATAACATCCAGAACCTCGCAGCCGGTGACGTCATCAGTGTCGCGGCGGACGACATGCTACAGGATGCTGCCACGCTGTTTAACGCTTACGCAGCCAAGAGCCGGCAGATTCTCGCGGTCCTGGCTCTCGGCGTTGCCGGTCTTGGCGGTGTTCATGCCTGGCGGCTGATAAATCCGGACCTGCGTGCCCGCAATCGTGTTGAGGGTGTGATCCGCTGGTTCCTGATTGCGGCCTCGAGTATCGCGATCTTCACAACCATCGGTATCGTGCTTTCGGTGCTGTTCGAGGCGATTCGCTTCTTCCAGAAAGTCCCCGTCACAGAATTCCTGTTCGGCCTTAACTGGAGCCCGCAGACGGCTATTCGTGCTGACCAGGTTGGTTCTTCGGGCAGCTTCGGCGCGGTTCCGTTGTTTACCGGCACAATGCTGATTACTGCGATCGCTATGGTCGTCGCCGTTCCTGTTGGTCTGATGACAGCGATCTATCTCGCCGAGTATTCGAGCGCGCGTGTTCGTGGAGTCGCCAAGCCGCTGCTAGAGATTCTGGCAGGCATCCCGACCGTCGTGTACGGCTTTTTTGCGGCGCTGACCGTGGCACCCTGGGTAAGGCAGGCGGGTGAGTCAGCCGGGATTGACGTCGCATCGGAGAGTGCTCTCGCCGCGGGGCTGGTCATGGGTATCATGATCATCCCACTGGTTTCCTCATTGTCTGATGATGCGATTAATGCGGTCCCAACCGCGATGCGCGATGGTGCGTTGGGCCTCGGTTCGACGCGTTCCGAGACGATGACCAAGGTGATTCTGCCGGCTGCTTTGCCCGGAATTGTCGGTGGAATTCTGCTGGCTGTTTCACGTGCGATCGGCGAGACCATGATCGTCGTCATGGCCGCAGGCCTTGCGGCCAATCTCACGGCGAATCCGTTCGAAGCGGTGACCACAGTTACCGTGCAGATCGTCACCCTGCTGGTTGGCGACCAGGAATTCGATAGTGCAAAGACGTTGGCCGCTTTCGCGCTCGGACTGATGTTGTTCGTCGTGACGCTGTTCCTCAACGTCATTGGTCTCAGTGTCGTTCGCAAATACCGCGAACAATACGATTAGGTGGGGATAATGAGCGCAGTCAAATCCACCAGAGAGAAGGTCGAAGCCGGTTTGCCCCGGCGTCGGCGTAAGGAGCGCACATTCAAGCTGGTCGGCCTGCTGGCAACGACTGTCGGCATTGTGTTCCTTGGCGTTTTCTTTTCGACGCTGATTGCTGAAGGATCGTCAGCGTTCAAGCAGACATTCCTGCAGCTCGATATCGAATTGTCGGAGGACGTCCTGGCGCCCGACGGTGAACTTGATCTTGCCTACGCAGATTTCGATGGTCTCGTACGGACGGCCCTGCGCGCGCAGTTGCCGGAAGTGTCGGGCCGCAGCGATCGACGCGCGTTGTACCGAATTGTGAGCGTGGGCGCTGCTTACCAGGTACGAGACCTGATAGCTGCGAATCCGGAGCTTCTTGGGACTACCCAGTCGATGTGGGTACCCGCGGCATCGAACGTAGACATGCTCATCAAGGGCAATATCGACGCAAACCTCGATGAGACGCTACGCCCTGTTTCCGACAAACAGATCGGGTGGGTAAGGGCACTGGAGGAAGCCGGACGCCTCGAAACGCGCTTCAACAAAGCGCTGTTTTCCAACGGTGACTCGCGAGAGCCGGAGTTGGCCGGAATTAAGGGCGCCGTTATGGGGTCCTTGTACATGTTACTCGTGACGCTTGTGCTGGCCTTTCCGATAGGCGTGGCCGCGGCCATTTATCTCGAGGAATTCGCACCGAAGAATCGTTGGTCGGATCTCATCGAAGTGAACATCAACAACCTGGCGGCTGTGCCGTCGATCGTGTTTGGCCTGTTGGGTCTCGCTGTGTTCATCAACTGGGCGTCGTTGCCGCGTTCGGCCCCGGTCGTGGGCGGCCTGGTTCTGACGCTACTGACGTTGCCTGTGATCATTATCGCATCACGCGCCGCGATCAAGGCCGTGCCACCGTCGATCAGGGAAGCCGCGCTTGGACTCGGTGCATCGCAGACCCAGGTCGTTTTCCATCACGTCCTGCCGCTCGCCATGCCAGGCATGCTGACGGGCGCAATCATCGGTATGAGTCGGGCGCTCGGTGAATCCGCACCGTTGTTAATGATCGGCATGGTGGCCTTCATTGTCGACGTTCCGGCGCGCCTGACCGACCCGGCTACGGCGTTGCCCGTACAAATCTATCTATGGGCGGACAGCCCGGAACGCGCATTTGCTGAACGCACATCCGCCGCGATCATCGTTCTCCTCGGGTTTCTGCTGGTTATGAACCTGACGGCGGTCATCCTGCGGAAACGTATGGAGCGTAAGTGGTGAAGGTAGCGATTGAGCTATTGGGGAACCTGTATGAGAATGACGGCAATGACTAAAGCATCTACCGAAAATCCAACACCGCCGCCACCTGACGTGCAGGAGAGCGAAGCCGTGTCGACGAGAGGTGCCGCAGCGTTGGCGGAGATGCCCGAGCGCATATCCGAGCTCGGCCGCGAAACCGTCGGCAACATCCGCAGCGACAATCCGTTTATGGTCGCGGAAGACGTCAATGTGTATTACGGGGATAACCATGCGATCCAGCACGTATCTCTGGAAATAGGCAAGAAAGAAGTCATCGCGCTAATCGGCCCATCGGGCTGTGGCAAGTCGACATTTCTGCGTTGCCTGAATCGCATGAACGATACGATCGAAACGGCACGAGTCACCGGAAACATCACACTGGATGGCAAGGATATTTACCGCAAGGAACAGGACCCGGTAGCACTGCGTGCACGTGTCGGCATGGTGTTCCAGAAGCCCAATCCGTTCCCCAAAAGCATTTATGACAACGTCGCCTACGGTCCGCGTATTCACGGTCTGGCGGGAGACAGGGCGGAGCTCGATAACATCGTGCATACGAGTCTCGAGCGCGCTGGCTTGCTCAAGGAAGTGAAGGATCGCATGGACGAACCTGGCACGAGTCTGTCGGGCGGGCAACAGCAGCGACTGTGTATTGCGCGCACGATTGCCGTCGATCCAGAGGTCATTCTTATGGATGAGCCATGTTCCGCGCTCGATCCGATTGCGACAGCGCGCATTGAAGACCTCATGGATGAGTTGTGCGAAGACTACGCGATCGTCATCGTGACGCATTCAATGCAGCAGGCGGCCCGTGTTTCGAAGCGGGTTGCCTACTTCCACCTGGGACTGCTGGTCGAGGTCGATAAGACTGACACGATCTTCACGAATCCGCAGCACAAACTGACCGAGGACTACATCACCGGCCGCATCGGATAATTAGGGGACAGTGACCTAATTACTGTCGCGCGCAAGGCGCGCTCCTACATCAGCTATTCGCTTTCGACCAGTACTCGCCAAACCGTTTTTCTGAAAACCCGACGGCCATGAACCGGTCGGACTCAAGTACCGGGCGTTTCATAAGCGTCGGCTGGTCGAGCATCAGGGCGAAGGCTTTTTCCTTGCTCATATCGCCACGATCGACTTCCGGGATCTTCCGCCAAGTCAGACTCTGACGGTTGAGCAGTTTCATCCACTCGATACGATCGCTCCAGCGTTCGAGCATCTGGATGTCCAGTCCATCGTCGCGCACATCGTGAAACCGAAACTCTATGTCATTTTCGGCAAGATACTTGCGAGCTTTTCTGCAGGTGTCGCAGCTTTTGATGCCATAAACAGTCAGCATGATAGGGACCCTTAGTCCAGGTTTCGTAACAGATCATTGAGGCCCGTTTTCGAACGGGTCCTGGCATCAACCTGCTTCACGATGACGGCGCAATACAATGAGTATTTTTCGTCAGCCGAGGGCAGGTTACCGGAGACGACGACGGAGCCCGCAGGTATGCGCCCATAGGTAATTTCCTCTGTCTCCCGATTGTAAATGCGCGTGCTTTGTCCAAGATAGACGCCCATCGAGATGACAGAGCCTTTCTCGACGATCACACCTTCGACCACCTCCGATCTTGCGCCGATAAAACAGTCGTCCTCGATAATCGTCGGCCCGGCCTGGATGGGTTCGAGAACGCCGCCGATCCCGACGCCGCCTGAGAGGTGCACGTTCTTGCCGATCTGGGCGCAGCTGCCAACCGTCGCCCAGGTATCCACCATGGTACCGCTGTCTACGTAGGCGCCGATGTTCACATAGCTCGGCATGAGCACGACATCGGGCGCTACGTAGGCTCCCTGACGCACGATGGCGTCCGGCACGACGCGGACACCGTCGGCTCGGAACTGTTCTTCAGTGTAGTCGGCATACTTCATCGGCACCTTGTCGTAAAAGCGGCTATGGCCGCTTTCGATGACCTTGTTGTCCGCCAGTCCGAAACTGAGAAGCACCGCCTTCTTGAGCCACTGGTTGACTTGCCAGTCACCGTCTTTCTTCTCCGCGACACGTGCCTTGCCCGAGTCAAGGAGGCCGATAGCTTCCTGCACAGCTTTCGCCACTTGCGCGCGGTCGTCAAAGCCCTGTGCCCGGTTGTCGAAAGCCTGTTCGATTGTTTGTTCGAGTTCCTGCATTTTAATTTGCTCTTATTTACCTACGTGCGCTGCTTCCAAGGCGGTCCAGCAGTGCCTTGCCGAGTTCGTCCTGCTGAGATTCGTTCAATGCGCCGCCACCTGATTCGAGGCAGACATAGAATACGTCTTCCGCGCGCTCACCAATAGTCACTATTTTTGCCGCTTCAATATCGATGCCCTGTTCGATGAAAACCTGTCCGATGGTGCTTAGCAATCCGGGCCGGTCTGCCGCACGCAGTTCAAGTACCGTTTGGTCGTTGGCGGTGCTTCGACCGAAGTCGACGGTTGTCTTGGTCGTGAACATGCGTGCCTGGCGAGGCACCGTGCGCGTGACTGACAGAACTTTGTCGCTCGGCGCCGTCAGGATGCGCGTCAGTGACCTGCGCACTTTGTTGATTCGTGCCTCATCGCTTTCTACGCGGCTGTCCTGTTCCATGAACACCAACGTTACAATGCTGTGGTGCTTGTCGAGCGACACAATACGGGCGTCGATGATAGTCATTCCGAGCTCGTCGAGCACGGCTGTAGCGTGGGCGAAGGTGCGATCTTCCTTGGGCGTATACAGAACCGCTTCGATGCCGTCTCCCGTTTTGCGGCGCCGTACATCGACGAGACCGATTGCCGATTCCGTGTCGGAGTCGGCAAGCCACTCCGTGTGCCAGGTGATTTCCTTGACCCGATGCTTGATGAAATAGTTGTCGTTGAGCAGCGCCCAGACTTCATCAATGCGGCGATCCGCAATCCCGCGCTCAATGAGTATCGCGCGCGCTTTTTCCTGTTTCTCATTGAGCAGCAGTTCGCGGTCGATTGGGTTCTCGAGTCCGCGACGCAGGGCGCGCCGGGTCAGCAAATACAGATCGTTGAACAGCTGCGCTTTCCAGGAGTTCCACAACTTCGGGTCAGTACCGCGAACGTCGGCCACGGTCAGCACGTAAAGGTAATCCAGGTGCAGCGGGTCCCCGACGAATGTCGCGAATTCGTTAATGACATCGGGATCGTGAATGTCTTTCTTCTGGGCCGTCATCGATAGCGCCAGGTGATGGCGGACCAGCCAGGCGACGATGCCTGCCTCATACTTGCTCAGTCCGTGCTCGAGGCAAAACGCTTCGGCATCCACTGCCCCTAGCTCGGAATGATCGCCACCGCGTCCCTTTGCGATATCGTGAAATAGCCCGCCAAGGTAGGCAATCTCCGGTTGTTCAAGTCCCTGCATGATTTCGCTGCATTGTGGAAACTCTTCATTGAACCGGGTCAGTGCGAAGCGTCGCAGGTTACTGACGACGAAAAGCGTGTGCTCATCCACTGTGTAGGCATGAAAAAGGTCGTATTGCATGCGACCGACGATTCGTCCGAACGCGGGAATGTAGAGTCCCAGGACCCCGTAGAGATTCATGCGGCGAAGCTGGTGAGTTACGCCCTCAGGGGCGCGAAGGATTTCCAGAAATAGGCGATGGTTGCGCGGATTTTGCCGGAACTCGTCGTCAATCAGGTGGAGGTTGCGCTTGATGAGTCCCACAGTGAGGGCGCTGACGCCGCGTATCTCCCGATTCCGTTGCAGAAGCAGGAACAATTCGAGCAGCGCCGAGGGATCGTCACGGAATACCTGGTCACTGACGGTCTGCAGAAAGCCGTTCTTGACCTGGAAGCGATCATTCAGCATTTCGGCCGGGGCGTCGGGGTCCATGAGGATGGCTTCTTCAAACAGCTGCAGCAGCATTTCGTTCAGACGGCTGAGTTCCATCACCGTGCGGTAATAGCGCTGCATGAGTTGCTCGACGGCCAGCGTGTATGCCGCGTCCTCGTAACCGAGCATCTCCGCCAGGTTCTTCTGGTGATCGAACAGCAAGCGGTCTTCGCGTCGGCCAGTCAGGATGTGCAGCGCGAATCGAATGCGCCACAGGAAGGTCTGGCCATCTTCCAGGCGCCGCAACTGGCCCGGCGTCAGGAAATTGTGATCGACCAGTTCGGCCAGCGTCGCCGCGCCGAAGTGCCGTTTCGCAACCCAGCCAATCATCTGGATGTCGCGCAAACCTCCTGGGCTGCCTTTGACATTCGGCTCGAGGTTGTACGCCGTATCGTGATAGCGATGGTGGCGAACAATCTGTTCTTTCCGCTTTTCTTTGAAAAAGCGGTCGGATGGCCACATCCTCGCCGGGGAGATCGTCTCCTGCATCTCGCTGAACAGGGATTCAGGGCCGGCAAGCAGCCTCGCCTCCATGAGTGTGGTTGCGACGGTCAGGTCGGCTTCGGCTTCCTCGCGGCACTGGGCAATGGTGCGCACGCTGTGCCCGATTTCGAGGCCGATATCCCAAAGAGCCGCAACAAAGGCCGACAGCGAGTCCTCGCCACCGGCGGGAATCTCGTCCGGCAGCAGCAGCATCACGTCGACGTCAGAGGAGGGGTGAAGCTCTCCCCGCCCGTAGCCGCCCACAGCCACCAGCGCGGCACCAGTGTCCTCGACGTGATCGCGCCATAAGCCGATCAGCGCTTTGTCGATCAGTGTGGCGCGTGCGTGAACGAGATCGACAACGGATTCGCCTTGCTCAAATCGGGCGCGCAAATCCTCGCCTGCGGCGGCCAGGGAATCGCGAAGTTCACTGTAACTCATTGAAAATAATAGTGAGTTAAGGCCGGTCTGCCGCGCCGAGAGTCAATACTTCAAACCCGTCAGCCGTGACCAGGCAAGTGTGCTCCCATTGCGCAGACAGGCTGCGGTCCCTGGTCACGACGGTCCAGCCATCGGGCATCAGGCGGACAGCGGCCTTGCCGGCATTGACCATGGGTTCCACGGTCAGCGTCATGCCTTCCTTGAGTTCCATGCCGGTGCCCCGCTTGCCGTAGTGCAGAACCTGCGGATCCTCGTGAAAAACCTCGCCAATACCGTGACCGCAATATTCCCGGACTATCGAGTAGCGATGTCTCTCCACGTGCTTTTGCACCGCGGCGCCGATGTCGCCAAGACGTTTGCCAGGCCCCAGTTCCTGGATGCCCAGCCACATGGCTTCTTTGGCTACATTCGAGAGACGACTCGCGAGAATATTTTCCTTACCAACCATAAACATACGGCTCGTATCGCCATGGAATCCTTCCTTGATCACGGTGATGTCGATGTTCACGGCATCGCCCGACTTGAGCTTCTTGTCGCCCGGAATCCCGTGGCATACGACGTTATTGACCGACGTGCAAATCGACTTCGGGAAGCCCCGGTAGTTCAGCGGGGCAGGGATCGCTTCCTGCTCCTGCACAATGTAGTTATGGCAGATGCTGTCGAGTTCGTCCGTCGTGATCCCGGGCTTTACATAATCCCCAATCATATCCAGGACGTCAGCCGCGAGTTTGCCGGCGACGCGCATTTTGTCCTGCTGTTTGGCAGTTTTGATCGTTACAGTCATATAGAAGCAGGCGTCAGTCACCTTATATCCAGTCTAAACGTCACATTTAGACTGGATATAAGGTGACTGACACCATAAATACCTAAATTGTGAATAGGGGTTACCGTCCCCGGCCGGCTATGGTATAAAGCGCGCGCGCCAGTATCAACAGCTTGATTCTGGTGACACTAAATCACACGCATATCGACACGTTCTGCTGGGTGCCCTGTCAAAAAGGGGGTTGTGGGATGGGATATGCGGAGGCCTAACCCGGAGATATTGAAATGGCAGACGTAACCATGCGCCAGATGCTAGAGGCTGGCGTGCACTTTGGTCATCAGACCCGTT
>JAACFG010000093.1 GCA_009937605.1 Gammaproteobacteria bacterium
ACCACTTACCCGGGAATGTAGACGCCGGCGCCACGGATCGCTTTGACGAGTTCACTCGTCGACAGCTCCAGGGCACCAATCGCTTCGTCGAAATTACCGGCATCGGCATGTTGCAGCGCAACTTCGCGATACGATTCAGCCGCTTCCATAAAACCCGCAACGCGATTTTGAGTGTTCTGATTTTCCAGCTTGTCCTTAAGCAACATCGTCACGAGCATCTTGTGAGTATCGTTGCGATCAAGTTCGTACGCGTACTCATCCCTGGGCGTGTCGAATTTGAGTTCGCGCGTCAGTGTTTCGCCCGTTCGCGAATGTTCGACCGAGAGCATCGTAACTTCGTAGGCCTTATCGAGATGTACACGCGCCTCCTCGATCCTCCCGTCGGCCATCAGTTCATCTGCCATGGCGGTGTCTTCCTCGATTTCCGCCAGCAACAAAATGTGTAATTGCGACTTACCCTTCTCTTTCATGATGCGCTCGTGCGCAGTCAGCAGGGCATCGAGACTGCTCTTTCGGTTCTCGAAGTCGCGTTGCTCTTTCTGGTCACCTCCTGCACCGTTTGACACCAGCCCAACGGCTTCATAAAGCATTGCAACAGCCCGGTTAAGCTGCGCCTCGCGCGTTTCGATATCACCGCCTGCCGCAGCCGCCTCATAAATGGTGATAGCCTCGCGACGCCTGGCGAGTGCCGGCGCGGCGCCGCTTTTCTCGATCTGCATTGCGGCACTCGAGTCGAAAAGAAGTGTGTGAACCATGGCCAGGCGCTTGGCAAGGGGATCGTCGTTTGCAGTTGCGGCTGAGGTCGCTGCAGAAAAGAACAACGCCAGGCCAAGGGCGACGGGTACTAATGTGGTTGATAACAATTTCATCTTGCTTCGCATTCGTTGAGTTCCTGGTCAGTTTTGGTCAACTGGCTTTGCTTTGGAGTGGCAGCGTCGGCACTCGGAGACCGGGAATGCGACCTTGCCGTGACACACGCCGCATTTCTCGCCCATAAGGATTGAAGCCATGCTGATTTGGTTCGCGCCCTTCATCGGAATGAAGATCGCCGGGTGACAGTTCGAACAATCGAGCCACTGCGTATGCTGTTTGTGCGGGTAAACGACATCCGGCATCGAGCCTTTCACCTCGCGTACGATATTGAGGTCGAGCACGATGGCGTTCAGATCGGCGTTTCGAATATCCGACCGCGGCGCAATCAGCAGGTCATCGATGGCTCGATTCCAGTCTACGTAGTTCCCCGAGCGTGATTTCGGTAACGCGGAAAACGCCTCGCGCGGTGGTTGCAGCATCATCGTGCCATCCGCGGTCGGGTCGTGAATTCCGTCTGACTCGGGCGGAGCATTTCGCTCGCTGGCAGGCTTCATCAGCCGATTGAAGGCATTGGGATTGTTCTGCGCCAGCGCACCGTGTGTTGCGACGACACCAAGACCAACAAAAAATGTTGCGGCCACTATCAAGGCCCGGGTGAGATGACGATTCACTCTCTCACCCCCTCTTCCTCTTCTGCCTCGGTTTGCGAGGTATTGAGGAATTGCTGCACGGTACTGTGGTGAACCTGGGTAGGTGTATTCGGTTGCCCAGAATGACAGAGCTCGCAGTTTTCGATCGACCATGCGACATCGCCGTCGTGGCAGGCACCGCAGTACTGGCCGTCGATGATCTTGACCATGTTTATTTCATTCGCACCAGCCTCAAACGCGAAGCCCAGATCGCCGTGGCAGACCTTGCAGCGAAATCGGATGCGATGAAACCAGTGCGGAAACACTACCGGCCTCATGCCGGCATCGTCCGAAAATTCGTTAATGACGACATCACCGTATTCAGCTTCAGCTCGATCCGGCAAGGTGTGGATCGCGAAGGCGACGACGCCAACAATCGCAATGAGCACAAGGCTTGATAACTTAGATTTCATATTTCTGTGGCTTCGTTCCATGTGTAGTCATTATCTCATACCGAAGTAGCGGCGAATGGTAAGACGAAACGAAGCGAACCAATGGCCTTCCACTTCGTTGAAGTTAAGGTCGCTCTGCAGGTGCAGGAGACCGATTCTATAGTCGAGGCGATTTATCCATGACGAACTAATTCGCTGCCGATTGACGTCGAAGTCGGGATCAAATGGATCTTCCGACTGGAAATCATCGCTCCGGAACTGAAAATCCGATGTGTAATCCAGAAACGTAACGTCAAACAGGTTGGCCTGACGATAGGCCGCGCTAACGCCGTAGGCCAGTGATTTGCTTTCGCTCTGCATTGATTCGGGCTTGCTTTGACTTCGCAGGCCGTACTGAGCCGAAGCGTTTACGTTCCAGCTGCGATCTCTACCCAGGTTTCCCTGCAGGTTGTATTGCAGGTCAAACAACTGAAAGTTACGCCGTTCGTCGGCAAAACTGCGCTGGTCGGTCACGGACAGACGCAAATAACGTGATAGTTGCTCTTCGTTTATGCCACTCGTCGCATAGACGCTGGTCCTCAGTATGTTGAGCTCCGCGCCCAACGAATCATGCGTCGAGGTCACGCGCTGTATGACTCGAAAGTCGACGCGTTTACCGCCGCCCGTCTCGAAGGAACGCCCCAGGCTGTGTCCGATGTCAGATTTCAGTTCCTGACGCTCCTCGGTCCCGAACTCAGCATTTTCGGTCCGGTTCTCGACGCTGGCGCGACCACTGAACTGATAGGTGCCTCCCCAGAGCGGATAACCAATCGATGCATACGACGCACCGAGGTGCTGGTAGCCAGCATCGGTCATGGCGGCCATGTCGTCGTTTCTTATTTTGGAGACGCCGAGCGCCCCCGTCAGGGAAACGCGATCCGTTAGCCGGTAGCTAGCCGTACCGCTCAGTGAAATATTCGATTGCGTTGAACCGCTGGTCAGGTTGGCCGACTCATTGTTCTGGAACAGGCCGCGTCCCGTTACGAACCAGCGATTCGCCGAATCCGGTCGCCATGTCGCGAGGCTGTACAGCTGTTGGTAGATCCTGTCGGACTGAACAAACTCCGAACTGACTTTCTCGTCAGTAATGAAATACGTGTTTTGCCAATCGAACCGGGACCCGCCTCTGAACCAGTGTCGCAACGCGTTCCGCATTGAATCCGTCTTGATATTGGGTTCGGTGGAGTCGACCCGCAATTTGCGCGACAGTAAGGAAAAATTGTTGCGACCGAATGAATGGCGGCCTCTGAACTCCCATCTGTCGTTCATGTTTCGTGACGGCAGACTGACACCGTCGAGGTACAGAGCATCGGTCTCGCCGTTGCGCCATTCAAGCGAGTAGCTACCGTAGCGTTTCGACGTCAACTGCTGACGAAAACCGTGGCTCCGGGTCCTCGCCGTGCGTTGAAAAGGCTCACTATCGTAGTCGGCGTCAAAATCCTCGTAGTAGATCATCAACGGAAATCGACTGCGCGCGAGAAAGTTGAGCCAGAGGCCGCCCTGCAGGATTGAGCTTGTCGCCGGCCCGGTGTCCGTATCCCCACGAAATTCCTGGACCATCAATGATCCTGTCGCGCTCAGCAGCCATGGCCGCCAGAAATAGGTGGAAAGGTCCGTCCTGAGTGCGAGACCGTGTGCATCAACTCCGTCACGCCCGCTGCCCGCCTGGTAGAGATAACGATATTCGAGATAACCCGTAGGCTTGAGCGGTCCGACCTGTGCTACGGCAGCAGAACACGTAAGCAAGGCGAGCACGAGCCCTGCGATCGCATCGCGCAGTCCGGTGCCCGATCTGTTGCGAGCTGATTTCAAACCACTCCACCAGCCATGCATTACCCACTCAGTTAGGCAGCTTTTCCAGGTAAGCCTCATCCAGAATAATCTCGCTTGCCTCTCTCAGGCGCGCGAGCGCGGCTTCGTACTCCAATTGTTCAGCATCACGCCGCCATAACCCGGCAGCCCTGTCTCGCACTTCGTCCAGCGTATGCAACTGGGGTACACGGCGGTCCTCCACACGCACGAGTACTACGCCTTCGAGCACTGTAATCGGAGCGTCGCACATTTCGCCGGGGCCAAGTTCACTCACAACCTTGAGCAATTCGCCATCGAGGACGCCCGCATGCACATAGCCCATGTCGCCTCCGTTGGCGGCACTTGGATCGCCAGAATATTCTCGCGCGGCCTCAGCGAAGTCCTTGCCGTCACGAATTTCGGTCAGGATTCCGGTCGCCTTCTCCCGAGCGGCATCCCAGGTCCCACCGTCAGCCCACGCGACCACCGGCAACAGGATCACTGACAGTCGTACCTGCTCTGGCTCCGTGAACTTTTCGATATTGGCGTCGTAATAATTACGTATATCTGCGTCACTCGGATCACCGACCTGCCGTAACGCCGCGTCGATCTGCTCAAGCAAGCTCTCTTCTTCGAAGTAGACTGCAAGCCGCTCGAGCATCGCTTCGCCTTCTGCCTCCCACTGCTCTGTTCCCGCGTACTGCGCTTCGTACCTGGCAAGCTCCAGGGCAACGTATTCTTCGTTCGGCTGCAAGCCGCGGCTTCGTGCCTCGCGCAGTTTGAGTTTTCGATCAACGAGCTTGTCGGCAACCTCGCGCCGAAACGCAAGGTACGTATCATCGTCGGGCCTTGCAGCATGGTAGAAAGTCTGCCGAGCTTCGGTGTAGACCATGCGCTCGAACTCGTCGTAAGAAACGGACACACCGTCGATGGTTGCGATACCCTCGTCGTCTGCATGCACCAGCGGCGAGAACCCGATCATTGCGAGTAAAACGAGTGTCGTGACTTCAGCGAGGTAGCGCATCAATTGTCCCTTAATCAACGGAAAAGAGCCCGGGTAGCAATTGCCACCCGGGCTCTGTAGTCCTGCTGTCAAATCCTGCGACCCTGGACGGCCCCATAGACAGCGCCTGCAAGCATTATTACTTCAAATGACAGGCCGTACAGATATCACTGTTGGTATTCGGGATTCTCAGGAACCCTACCGACAGGTTTGGTGCCGTGCCATTGAACGTACTGGAGTTGTGCGGATCGTGGCAACTACCGCACTCGACGAACGGCTCCCTGGCATCACCCGGGCCTGCCGGCGCATCGGCTCGAGTGTACAGAATCATGTCCGTGCGTTGCCGGATGCCGTCGGGTGTCGCTTCCGAATCGACCCACCAGGCCGGGTTCGTATTGATCGTAGCCTTGGTCGGTGGTGTGAAGTCAGGATCGCCAAGCGTGCCACCGTAGACACCGTCAGCATTCGCCGCGGTCGGGCCACCGCCGGCATACTGGATGCTGATCGGGTGGTCGTCTCGCAGATCCGTACCCAGCATCGGTACGGGGGTTCCCGTCATGGCGCCAACCGTGCCGATGTTGCCTGAGTTCATGCCGCGACCCGGCGCGTTGATGACGCTGTCCATGGCCTGCGAGCCGTCGTGACAGCTCAGGCAAGCAAGCGAGACCGAGCCCACAGCGGCTTCGATGCCATCGAGCGTCGAGGTTTGGAGATCTGAATAACGCTGATAGGTCGAGCTCGGCAATGTCTTGTTCCACAGCGGGACCACAGCGGTGACATCAGCACCGTGAGGCGTGTGGCAATAGACGCAGACTTCGTTAGTTTGCGATCCGACAACTACCGACAAGTCGTGTGCACTACCGGCAACCTGAGCGTTCGCAACAGAAGAAAGCAACATCAGCACAGCAGCACCTGCTACTCCCTTGGTGGTTCTTGTCCAATTCATTTTTCGATCGTCCCCGTCGCCTGAAGGCGGATTAATATACTTCGTCGCAATCTACACGGCGGTCGGAGTCCGCTCCAGTGACAAAGTCACCAACTACGGAAACTACTTAGGACTTCTATACCAAAGTCTAGTTGAGGGGCTGGCCGATCAGGTCAACGCAAGCTCAGCACACCGAGATATCCTTCATCAGCAGCGAGCGTCGCGGGCCGAAAGACGTCGACTTTGCTGAAGTACTGGTCGACCATGTACACCCTGCCATCTTCATCAACGGCCAGTCCGGAGGGCAGCATAAACATACCTGGACCTCCATCGGTGCCGCGGTTACCAATGAACATCAGCAACTGCCCGCTGGGATTGAAAATCTGGAAGTTGCCGAACGCCGAATCCGCAACGTAGACGTTGCCATCGGCATCGATGTCGATTCCTTTCGGCCTCGAAAATTGCCCGGTGCGATTGCCTATGCTACCCATCTTGCCCGCGAAAGAACCGTCCGGCCGGAACACCTGCACGCGGAAATTGCCGCCATCGACAACGTACAGATCGCCATTTGGGGCCATCGCTATGTCCCTCGGAAGATTCAGCTCACCATCACCAGCGCCGCGACGTCCAATATCGAAAAGGACTTCCCCGGTCATGCCATCGAGAACCCGAACGTGATGCCTGTCCGAGCTGACGCCACCGGTGTCGACGGCGTAGATGTGTTCGCCGCTGGCATCGACTTCCACGTAGGACAAGCGGTCGAACATGTCTGAGCCGCCAAAAGCATTGAGATAGTTGCCGTTCTGGTCATACTTGACGATGCGCTTCGCCGTCTGGTCCGACACGTACAGGTTGCAGTCCTCGTCAGTGGCCATGCCGAGCGGCTTGCGCAACTGCCCCGGCTCACGCAGGCCGATCTGGGAATAATCGCCATCACGAGCGCTCAGTCGATAGACCTGGCGGCTGACCGAGTCACTAACGAACATGGTTCCCTGGCAAACCTCTACATCGAAGGGTTTCGAAAAACCCGCGGACGTGGCTACTTCGCCGGTCAACGCCCGTCGCCACTTGGTTTCGCTATCGACGATCTCGAAGTCTGCGCTACCAACTATGGTGCGCTCGAAATAGAATCGCGGTTCGTCGGGTGGCGCCGGATAAACAATTGCCGATGCGGCTTGCTGCTCGGCGGACTGCGGCCCCGCCGCGCAGGCTGCCAGGAGGCAGGTAACGGCAACTGTTACATAGTTTTTTTTCCACATGATCACTGTATCCTCAAAACTCGGGCCTGAGTCGTTGCCTCTGGCCAGCGCGCGCAAGAGTCAATATCATGCGCTGCCGCGCGTGATGTACCGGCGTCGATCCTGAATTGACTGTTGACCGGTGAGACCCGGCTTGAAGCGAGAGCATATTTTCAACATGATCCAGCAGAAATATCGGCTTATACCTAACACGAGTGCCCGGGCCTTGAAAAGCTGCGCGCTGATTTCCATTGTTGTTCTCGGTTCAATGTTGGCCGGGAATGCCGCGTTCGCAGCGGATGACGCGGTCAAACAACGCTATTCACTCTACTGCTCGGTCTGCCACGGCGATCGCGGCGATGGTCGCTCTCACGCGCAACAGGGATTGGTGCCCCCGCCGCGCGATTTCACCGAGCAGGCGTTTGTCTCAACGGTGACTCGCGACAGAATTATTGCTGCGATTACGAACGGTGTGCCAGGCACAGCCATGATCGCGTGGACAACCGAACTCAACGACGCGGAAATTGCCGAGCTTGCAGATTTCGTGCTCGATGAGTTTGTGCACGGTGCAAAGAAGACGCCTGTTGCAGCGCCAGTTCCTGATGAGTACGCGCGAATCTACCAGGAGTCGTGCAGTGTTTGTCACGGTGACGATGGCACCGGCGCCAAGTGGGGCCAGGCGTCCCTGTCCGCCAAGCCTCGCGATTTCACATCGACTGCATCAAAGGCCGAACTTACCCGCGAGCGGATGATCGTTTCGGTTGCCAATGGACGTCCTGGCACTCCGATGCCAGGTTTTGCCTCGCAACTCAGTCCGCAGCAAATCGAGGGCATCGTCGATTACGTGCGCGCTCGCTTTATGAATGCTGTCACCGCCGCGGACATGCCGGCAACAATCGACTCGAACAACGGCGGGGACTACCACGACCAGCCATTTCCGAATATGCTCAGCGGCCACTTCGAGCGCGGCCGCGCCCTGTATTTCGTCAATTGCATCGAGTGCCATGGCGTCGCTGGGGACGGCAATGGGCCGCGCGCTTACTTTATTTTCCCCAAGCCGCGAAATTTCAAGGATCCCGCCACGCAACAAACATTGAACCGACCACGCCTGTACAGCGGGATTGCCGATGGCGTGATCGGCAAGGAAATGCCTGCCTGGAGCAAGGTTTTCAGCGACCAGGATATCGCGGACGTTGCCGAATTCGTCTATCGCGAATTCGTCGCGGCGACTCCCGCAGAGTGATTGGTATTTAGTCCAGCGACGTAACGCGCGCGACTCCGCCGAAGCTGCCAATCCAGCGACTGCCGTCGGCGCCGGTCGTCATGGCGAACACGCGGTTCGAATACAGGCCGTCAGCCGTCGTGAATTTCCTGAAACCGCCGTCATCCATGCGGGCGAGCCCGTTATTCGTGCCTATCCAGAGTTTGCCCTGATCGTCCTGGTGCAGCATAAAGACATGATTGCCGGGCAAACCGTCACTAACCGTGTAGACCTTCCAGTTCTCGCCATCAAAATGTGACAGCCCGCCGCCCCATGTTCCAGCCCAGACGGTGCCGTCGTCATCAACCAGCAACGCGACAATGTAATTGGGGTTGAATGCGACGTCGACATCCTGCAGGCCCATCTCTTCCTTCTGCCGCGCATGGTGCTCGGAATATTGTGCCGGGTCGTTCCTGAATTCGATCTGGCTCTTGACGACCTCGTATTTCGCGCCAAGACCGTCGGCGTGGCCCCAACTTTGCCATTCACCATCCGCGAAGTGCGATAGACCACCCTCCGTTGCCAGCCAAACGGCACCATCCTTGCCCGCCTGCAGCGCATACACCCAATCATTTGGCAGCCCGCCGTTGGTATTGGCAACGGTGTACAAGTCCCACTTGGAACGATCGTCCAGATCTCCGCCCCGGATTCGGTTCACGCCCGACCAGGTTGCGATCCAGACGTCACCGTTGTCGAGCTTCAGGACGTCGTAGATAAAGCCATCACCGAGGCCATCCGGGATGTTGTAGGTCTTCCAGGTTTCGCTCTGCTCATCGAGAATAGACAGGCCGCCGCCGTAAGTGCCGGCAACGACTTGTCCGTCAAGCTTGCTCAAATGAAAAATACCGTTCGCCAGCAGGCCGGTGCGATTGTCGTACAGCTTGTAGCTATCGCTGGTCGTGTCGTAGCGGATGACGCCACCGGACGTGCCGACCCACATGATCTCGCCATCCGCGAGAATCGACTTGACGTTGCTTTCGCCGACGCGAAAGTGCGTAAAATGTTCGTTCGGATCGGGTGCGTCGACCGGTGGGTGAGCTGCTGGCATGACAGCGTCGGAGGCCGGGGAGCTTACGCCCTGGCGCGTGCCGACATAGTATGCGCCGATGCCGACAGCTACGATCGTTACGACAATCAACAGGTTCTTCATTATCCGGGCCTTCTCAATCGTTTGTTTCCGGCACGACAGCAAGACGCACTACGCCGCCCTTGGTGCCCGCCCATATTTCATTGTCCGCGCTAATCGCGATCGAATACACGTCGGCCCCCAGCAATCCATCCTGGACGCCATAGGTTTTCCAGTTCGCGCCGTCAAAGCGGCTCAGCCCGTTGTTGGTTCCAAACCAATAAACCTCGTCCGGACCTTGTGCAATGGAGTACACCACGTCGCCCGCAAGTCCGTCGGCGGTCGTGAATGTCGTCCATTTTTCATCTGCGTAGCGACTTACACCTGCACCCCAGGTGCCGGCCCAAATCGCGTCTTCGTCATCAGCGATGGTCGAGAATACATAATTTGGGTTGTAGCTCGCCGCACCGCCGACCGTGACACTGAGATCATGTCGATCGCGCGTCCCGAGCCCGGTGTTTGCACTCGCTGGCAACTGCCGTTTGTTTTCGCCGCCCAGGCCATCCGCGTGCGTGAAGTGCATCCACTCGTCGCCGTCGAGCATTGAGACACCGCCTTCCGTCCCAAACCAGACGCGGTTTTCTGAGTCAACAGCGAGACCGTATACCCACTCATTGATCAGTTCGTCCTTGACCGTGGTGATCTGCATGGTCTTGAGATCGACACGGTTCGCTCCGGCCCAGGTACCTATCCAGTAAATCTTGTCGCGTTGCTCCGCAAAGGTATAGATCCAGTAGTCGGCCAGTCCGTGCATCGGGAAGAATACTTGCCATTCACCGTCTTTGTAGCGCGATGCGCCGCCAGCGTTGGTACCGAACCAGGTATAACCGTCACTGTCGATCCCGATACCGAAAATGTACTCGTTGGCAAGTCCATCATCGCGCGTGAACGTGTTCTTGAGCTCGTGTGACGCAAGATCGATTTCCAGCGCGCCGCCGGAGGTGCCAACCCAAAGCCTGTTCCTGGGCTGATCGATAGCGACAGAGCGAACATAGGCGGAATCACCGATTTCGAATACGTCGATGACAGACGGCAGTACGGGTTCGGGTGTCCCCACTCTTCCGCAGCCCGCCACCAAGGCCAGCGCAATGCCGGCCGAAATCAGAATTCTTCGCATGCTCAATTGTCCCTACAGAGTTCTCAGGTAGGCAATGACGTCCCGGATTTCCTGGTCGCTCAGAAGGCCTCGAAAGGCCGGCATAGTCTGGTTGCCGGTGCGGATCGATTCAAGCAGCTGCGAATCCATCTGGAACAAGCGGTCGCCGTTGGCAAAATTCGGAATCGTCGGGTCTATCGGTCTACCCGCTTCTCCGTGGCAGGCAATACAGTAGGTCTCGTAGATCGTGCGGCCACCCTGGCGGTCGGCAGCCGCACCGGGCGCCGACCAGATGAATGCACATGTGGCGAGTACCGCCAATAAGAATGTCAACTTCTGCATGTTGTCGCCTATTTCTCCTGAGCCGCATCAGCGCGCGTCTGCCACTGCTCCGCCAGTGCAGAGTTCGGGGTAACGCCGAGCCCGCCGTCCCGGTACAGTGAAGCGATGCGCGCCATCGCATTGGCGTCACCGCTGTCCGCCGCGAGCCGCAACCAACGCAAGGCTTCGGCCTCATCGACCTGGCGGCCAAATGCGCCGTGTTCGTAGGCATTCGCAAGGACTCTGCGAGCCTGCGCATGCCCACCTACCGCCGCTCGCATGTACATTTCTATTGCCACATCGAAGTCCTGCTCGACTCCCTCGCCCTTGGCGTACATCTCGCCGAGCCCGAATTCACCGTCGGGGTCGTTCTGCATCGAAGCCTCGCGATACCAATGCACCGCCATCTCGTCTTGATTCGACACATCGTAGATGTAGCCCAGTTTCGCCTGCGCCGGCGCCAGTCCCGCGTCGGCGGCAACCTGGTAGTGATTCATCGCACCGACCATATCGCCGGCCTGCCAGGCTTCGTGGCCTGCCTGCATCTCGGTTTCCGGATCTTGTGCAGACGCCGATACCATCCAGCCAATAACGGCAACGGCGCAGAGAGCTCTTCTAGGATTCACGGACATATTTCGCATGTTCAATGATAACTATCAGTTTGGAATCGAGTCGAACCGATCAGAGATTGTGTCTAGAATGCGCTCCAACCTGGCGAAGCACTTCATCGGATATCAATTCAGTGGGCGCTATTTCAACCAAAATTACTTCAGCTTGCAATGCGGTAATTACCTGCGCGGCCTGGATAGCGGCTCTTTGCATCGTGCCCATCAGTCCGTGTGCCGCCGATGTGGACCCCGGCATGAGCTTCGCGGATGGCAAGGGAATTTACCGGTTTTATTGTTATCAGTGCCATGCATATTCCGGCAACGCGCGCACGCTTTCGAGCACCTACCTCAATCCGCGGCCACGCGATTTCACGGCCGAAACCCGCGATTCGCTGCCAATCGACCGCATGCTGGATGCGGTCCGAAACGGTCGCGCGGGGACGGCAATGGTGAATTTTGACTCTGTTCTGACTCCAGATGAGATCGAGGCCGTCGTCTGGTACATCCGCGACGAACTCCTGGGCAATCCGGATTCTGCCGAAAAATATCATTCACCCGAGAATGGCTGGGAAAATCATGATCGGTATCGAGCGGCGTTTCCGTTTGTGGAGGGAGAGGTCCGTCTGAGTACGCCGTTCGACGAGCTCAGCGCAGAACAGCGCGCCGGCCGCACGCTCTATGAGAGCGCCTGTGTCAGCTGCCACGACCAGCCGAACTCCGGAAGTGATGCGATCGTCTGGGAAACGCGTGCCGTGTCCTTTCCCCGCCGGCACTACTCGCATCGGGAGGCACCGCTCGATGCGGTCAGTGGCGCGTCACCGTACGCACGCCACGAAATACCGGTCGTTCCCGACAATATGACAGAACAGCAGTCAAACGGAATGCGGCTCTACCAGGACAATTGCGCGTTCTGCCACGCGCCGGATGGCACTGGGCAAAACTGGATTGGGAGTTTTCTCGAGCCAAAACCGCGCGATTTCACGGCCGTCGATTTCGCACTGCGCGATTCGCCGGATGCGTTCCGGGAAATCGTGAAGACCGGCATCCCGAACACCTCGATGCCGGCCTGGAAGCACGTGCTGAGCGACGATGAAATCGACGCGATTGTTGCCTACGTCCGCCTGGCCTTCGGCCGTTAGGACTGCTTGATGCTGCAGGTGCTGATACCGAACAGCGAATAGACAGGGCAATTGCCAACGAGGCCCGTGATCAGCGGC
>JAACFG010000094.1 GCA_009937605.1 Gammaproteobacteria bacterium
AGTCGCGGTCGCTGATCGCCAAGCTGCAGATACTGAATCTCGATATCTTCGCCGATGACCTCCACGTCATTGAGCTCCTGGGGCATACGGGACTGCCCCGCTGGCAACTCATCCATCGTCATTCCCTGCACCCACCAGCCGTCGTTTTCGAGCTGATGAATCTCGATGCTCGTGTTCCGGATTACGACCCGATCAACGACGAGAGCACCTTCGAATACCAGGCTATTCAGGGATATGCCAACGCTCACGATTTCAGCTGCGATGCCTCGATTCCGATCGTCACGGCTGATCAGTTCGGCGTCATAGAATTCGAGCTCAGGTCCACTGAGGGCCCAGCGTGCGTTCATACCGGAAAACTCAACTTCCATGCCGATAGCATCGCTCGCCCAGACCTTGATCTGGTCCTGGTACTCAGGGAGTCGCGGCAGGAACAGGCGGAACAAACCGACGGCGACGGCTAACAGGATGACTATCGTCGCCGCTGTGTAGCCGAATATCTTGGTCAGTTTTCTGAAGAACTCTCTCATCAATCGCCTGCTACATCAGCACCACGTCGAATTGATCCTGCAGGTAAAGCGATTCTGTTTGCAGACGAATCGACTTGCCCGTCTGTTCTTCGAGTTCCGCCAGACTGCGCGCCTGTTCATCGAGCAGCAATTCGATGACGTCCTGATGAGCAAGAACCATGACTTCCTCAAACTCGAACTGCCGTGACTGGCGAATGATCTCGCGGAAGACCTCGAAACACACGGTTTCCGCCGTCATGACGAAGCCACGTCCCGAGCAGGCCGGGCAATCCTCGCAGAGAATGTGCTGCAGGCTCTCTCGAGTACGCTTGCGCGTCATCTCGACGAGGCCCAACGGCGAAACGGGAGTAATCTGGTGGCGAGCGTGGTCGCGAGCGAGAGCCTGCTCCAGCACCTGCAGGACATTCTCGCGATGATCGGCCTCCTCCATATCTATGAAGTCGATAATGATGATGCCGCCGAGATTTCGCAGGCGCAGCTGGCGCGCTATCGCCACGGCAGCCTCGAGATTGGTCCGGTAGATCGTCTCCTCGAGATTCCGATGGCCAATGTACCCGCCCGTGTTAACGTCGACCGTCGTCATCGCTTCAGTCTGATCGAAAATAAGGTATCCGCCCGACTTTAAAGGAATATTTCTCTCAAGCGACTTCCGGATCTCGTCCTCGATACCGTGCAGGTCGAAGATGGGGCGACGCCGCTTGTACAGCTCGATACCCGGCTTGGCGTCGGGCAGGAATGTTGCGGCAAACTCTTGCATGGTCTCGTAGTCGCTTTCCGAGTCGACGAGGATACGTTCAACGTCGCTGGTCACCATGTCGCGCAGTACCCTGAGCGGCAATGACAAATCCTCATGGACAAGTGATTTTGCGCTGCGCCGGCTGAATTCTTCCTTAACAACCTCCCAGAGCTTGATCGAATAGCGCAGATCGGCAGCAAGCGCTTCCTTGTCCGCGCCTTCAGCGACCGTTCGGACAATCGCCCCGCTGCCGGGTCCGTTGGCCCCGAGCAAGTCTTCGATCATCGTGCGCAGACGCTCGCGTTCGTCTTCGTCCTCAATTCGTGCAGAGATACCGATGGTGTCGCTGCGCGGCAGGAGCACGAGGTGCCTGGATGGCAGCGTGATGTACGTCGTCAGCCGCGCACCCTTGTTGCCGAGTGGATCCTTGACGACCTGCACCATTATTTCATCGCCCTCGCGTACGAGGTCACGAATGTTGGGGACAATGTCCTCGTCTTCGAAAGCGTTGGGTTTTGCTATATCTGAGGCGTGCAGGAACGCCGTGCGCTCGAGCCCGATATCGATGAATGCGGCCTGCATGCCCGGCAGTACACGCATTACCCTGCCCTTGTAGATGTTGCTGATTAACCCACGGCGCGCCGAGCGCTCGATATAGACCTCTTGCAGGACGCCGTTTTCGAGCAACGCCGCGCGTACCTCGCTGGGGGTCACGTTAATCAGGATCTCTTCTTTTAGGGACTCGTCCGTCATTGGCTATTGCCTGCTTACAACTCCGAGCCCGGCGTTGGCCAACAACGTGGCGGTCTCGAAGACGGGCAGTCCGACGACGCCGGAGTAGCTGCCCTCGATGCGTTCGACGAATACTCCTCCCAGGCCTTGTACAGCATAGGCGCCCGCCTTGTCGCAAGGTTCCCCACTTTGCCAGTAAGCGAGCGCTTCGTCGCGACTGATTTCGCGAAAATACACATCTGTTTCCGACAGAGCTGTCTGGGACCCCTGGGCTCCATGCAAGGCTACGCCGGTCAGTACTTTGTGCCCTCGACCCGATAGCCGCTCCAGCATGGCCAGGCAATCTGCCTTATCGACCGGCTTGCCAAGCGCGCGCCCGTCGATGGCGACGATGGTGTCCGCACCCAGCACTATGTTGTTGTCATGTGCATCGGCGGCCGCCGCCTTGGCCACAGCAAGACGCAGCGCCATGTCACCGGGCGTTTCGCCATCCTGCGGGCTCTCATCCACGTCAACAGGCACAACTGTGAAGTCCAGCCCAAGCGTTGCCAGGATCTCCCGGCGCCGCGGGGAGGTCGAAGCAAGTATCAATGTGGGTGAGCGAGTCATTCGGATTACACGCGGTGATAAGGGTGGCCGGTCTGCAACGAGTGTGCGCGATACAACTGTTCGGCGAAAAACACGCGCGCGAGACCATGGGGCAATGTCAGCTGCGACAAAGACCAGCTGATGTCGGCCCTCCTGCGGACGCTTTCAGACACGCCGTCCGGGCCACCAATGACATAACAGAGATCGCGACCGTCACTTTGCCAGCCCAACATCCTGGTTGCCAGACCCTTGCTGTCAAATTGCTTACCGCGTTCGTCGAGCAATACGACCTGTTCGGCTGAATTCAGTTTCGCGAGGATCAGTTCGCCTTCGGCTTCCATCGCCTGGCGGGACTTGTCGTTCTTATTGCGACGCGCCGTCGGGATTACGTCGAGCCGGAATTTCCACTCGCGTGGAAACCGCTCAGTGTATATGCCGAAAGCCTCGTCTACCCAGGACGGCTGGCGATCACCTACGGCAAGCAGTCGAATGTGCAAGGCTCAACCGTCAGTCGCCGCCGCATCTCCCAAAGGGGAGATCGACCAGAGTTTCTCCAGGTTGTAGAACTCGCGTACCTTCGGCAACATCACATGTACCAGCGTGTCGTGCAGGTCCAACAGCACCCATTCACCGCCTTCTGCACCTTCGATTCCTATCGGGCGATGGCCGGCCGCTTTGGCTTTCTCAGCAACGTTGTCCACCAGTGCTTTAACGTGCCGATTCGACGTACCGCTCGCCACGACCATGTAGTCTGTAACGGTGGTCATGTTGCGGACGTCGAGCCGCACAATGTCTTTCGCCTTGACGTCGTCGAGGGCTTCAACAACCAGGTCGGTCAGTGCCTCACTTTTCATGCGCGGTTCTCGTGTTTGTCCAAGTGTCAGTCTCCTTTGTAGATTTCATTGTCCAGAATCTCGTCTCTGACGGCGTCTGGCATCAGAAAACGTGGATCGCGTCCTGCCGCGACGAGTTCACGTATCTCGGTCGATGCGATTTCGAGTTGCGTGACGGCATGTATGTGGACGCGCCCCGCAACCGTCGTGTGCAGGTCCTCGACCCTGTGCGTGCCGTAATCGGATATCAGATTGCCCAGAGCGCCAATGTCCGGCGCTTTCCAGCCCGGCCGATGCGCGACGACAATATGTGCGATATCCAGAATCTCATCCCATCGATGCCATTCGGGCAAACCCAGAAAAGCATCCATGCCTACTATCAGACCCAGTGAACGGTCAGGAAATTCCGCGCGTAGCGATTCCAGGGTGTCCACGGTGTACGAAAGCCCATCACGCTTCAGTTCACAGTCATCGGCGATGAACCCGTTCTGGCCATTAATGGCCAATTCTACGAGTCGCAGTCGCTGTACCGCCGTCGCGTAGGTCACGCCACGGTGCGGTGGATCGCCACACGGAATAAAACGAACCTGCTCGAAGTCGAGCGCCTGCAACATCTCGAAAGCGGATCGGAGGTGCCCGTAATGAATCGGATCGAACGTACCGCCGAAAACGCCGATTGGCTTCACGACCGAGCCATCCCGACGACGATATCTGCCGCCAATTGCCACGGGTCGCCGTAGCGCTGGCCTTTTGCCGCAGCGTCAGCTCGACCGCTCGCCTTGAGCATGCGATGAAAGTCACCGTGCTGATGGCGGCTGATGCAACTTCGCAGAAGACCCTGTCGATTGCCCCACACGCGGGCCGTCTTCATTGCACTCCCGAGGTCAGCACCCTGCCGGACCGCGTCATCGAGTGTCGCCAAAGTCCGCAATTCGCGTGACAGTGCCCACATAACGATCACGGGCTCGACGCCTTCGGCCCGCAGCCCACCGAGGATCCTGACCGCCCTGGTCGCGTCGCCGGCAATTGCCGCATCAGCCAGCTTGTAAACGTCATAGCGGCTGCTGTTTGCGACCGCTTCATTAACGTCGTCCGCATTCACCTTGCCTTCGCCATGCAGCAAGCGCAGTTTCTCGATTTCCTGGCCCGCCGCAAGCAGGTTGCCTTCGACCCGATCCGCGATCAGCGTCACGGCGTCGCGGTCCGGTTGCAACCCTGCCTGCCTCATGCGATTTGCGATCCAGCCCGGTAACTCGCGAACCTCGATCGGCCAGATAGGCAAAGTCACGCCTTTCTGATCGATGCTTTTGGCCCATTTGGAATTCGAACCGCCCCTGTCGAGCTTCGGCCCCGTAACAATGAACAACAGCTCCGGACCCGACTGCTCCACCAGTTCAATGATTGCCTTGCTGCCTTTGACGCCCGGCTTTCCTGTCGGAAGCCGCAATTCGACGATGCGCTGTTCGGCAAACAACGACAGGTTGCCCGTCGACGCGGTCAGCTGATCCCAGTCGAATCCTGTTGTAGCCACGTGCAATTCGCGATTGCTGAATCCCTTCGTACGGGCCGCATCGCGGACTTCATCGAGCGCCTCCGACACGAGTAAATACTCATCGCCGGTGACGAGGTAACAGGGAGCGAGCGAATTCTTTAGGTGTGACGAAAGCTGGTTAGCCCGAATTTTCAAGCAAGCTGCTCCATGTGGATGGACTCACTTTCGAGCAGGACCGGGATACCGTCGTCAATCGGGTAAACGCGCTTGCCATCGTCAGTTACGAGCGCCTCGGCAAGTGGCTGCGTCATGCGCTCGCCTTCGTGCGTTGACAGCTCACCCGCCACGATGGCCGCATTGATCCTTTCCAACTTGTCTTTCTTCAACAAAGACAAGCCCTTATGCGTGACCGGGCAGCGCAGGATTGTTAACAAGCGTTTGTCCATAGTGGCTATTGTAGCGTCTCAGACGCGCTTCAGCACGGCCGCCAGCTCAATATTTCCGCAACGCTCGGCAGCCGCGATCGCCGCCGGAATATCCTCTCGAAACGGTGTGAATTGCTCATTGAGCAGAAGACACCGATTGATCATCTTCAGAGCCGGAATCGTCTCATTGTTCGCAAGCATGTCGCGAATACAGTGCTGCGCAAAAAACAAGGCGTGCTGCTTTTGCTCCCACGTCAACATGCGTTCGAAATACCACTGCCATGCGGCCAGCGGATCCGGATCGCGCTCAATCTCGGCGAAAATGTGTTTGAAACCACCCTGGCGATTGTCTCTGCTGATAAACCCGTAGGCGTGCGACAGCGTCAGGACTCGATTGTGTTCAATCTCGTTTTGAGCCTTGTCGAGAAGCGGAGCAGCCGGGTCGGGAATACTCACATCATCGATCAACCGCTCGGGTGCGATCAGTGTTCCTGTTACTGCGGCGAATGAGAACATCAGGAACAGCTGGATAAAGTTGGTAACGAGCATCGGCATGGCAACGCCCTGCATCGAAAACCACAGGATCAGCGCCAGGTAGACCGGCCCGATCCAGAAAGTCCGATACGACTTCGCATAAAGCCGCCAGATTGCGACCGGGTTAATGCTCTGCAAAGGCGAGTGTGTGATCGCGAGAAGCGCCAGTGACGCGGGGAACACCACAACCCCGACAGCCAACGTCGCATAGATACCGGACATCCCGTACGCGTCGAATGCGTAGTATCCGATTACGCCGAATGCGACCGCCAGCGGCAGGGGAAAGAACGTGTATATCCCCCCCACCCAGTTAAAGAACTCCGCGTCCAGCGCTCCGGGGGACTCGCCGCGAGCGCAGTCTTCGACGATTAACACCAGGTAACGAAAGATCGGTGGCAGACTGAATATCAGAATGAAAAGCCCGAGAAACAGGCCTGATTGCGCGATCGAGAGCAGCACGCTGAACAGGGCCAGAACCATGAGCACAGCGGGTTCCAGAACCGGTATCAGCAGAGCCCTAATGAGATCCCGGTGGTTCATCTTCCTCCCCGGTCCCTGGAACAGGATCGTATCCCGACCCACCCCACGGATTGCAGCTGCCGATTCGTTTCGCGGCAAGCCAACTGCCTTTCAGAACGCCATGCACCTGCAACGCTTCGATGGCATAGCTGGAACAGGTTGGCTGGTAGCGGCAGTTCATGCCCAGCCAGGGCGATATTGCCACGCGGTACAGACGCACCAGGCCGATCAATGGCTTGGCGAGTGCGCGGCTGACCGCGTTGGGCATCAGGCGGCGGCCTCGGCCGCGTATCCCCGGATCGCCCTGAGCATCGAGCTCAACCCATTGCTGCGTGTTGGGCTGAGATGGCTCTCGAGCTGCAATGCCTGGACGAAGTCCGGCGACGTTTCGAGAATGTCCTGCGGTTCCCGCCCAGAGTAAAGGCGGAGCAGCAAGGCGATCAGACCGGACACGATCGCGGCGTCACTGATCGCCCGAAAATACAGCCTGCCGTCCCTCTTCTCAGCCACGAACCAGACTTGCGACTGGCACCCGCGAATACGGTTTTCCTCGGTGCGCAGCTCCTCCGGAAATTCCGGGAGGCGCCGGCCAAGATCGATGATGTACTGGTAACGATCCATCCAGTCCTCGAACAGACTGAACTCTTCCACGATTTCCCGTTGCGCTGCCTGGACTTCGCTCGTCATCGGTCTATCCGTTACGTCGCCAGGTCGTCCCACCGGCACCGTCTTCGATCGTCACGCCGGCACTGGCAAGCTGATCGCGAATGGCATCGGCGGCCTGAAAATCCCTGGCGGCTCGCGCCTCGTTGCGCTGCGCAATCAGGGCCTCGATTTCGTCCGACGGCATGTCCCCGTCAGCGTCGCCTGCGAACCACGCCTCAGGATCGCTTCCAAGCAGGCCAACAAGTTCCCCGGCCGCATACATTTGTGCGGCCATTGCTTCCATCTCCGCCGGATCATTGGACTTGTTTAGCGCACGCGCCAGGGAGAAGAACTCGGCCATCGCTTTGGGCGTATTAATGTCGTCCTCAAGTGCGGCTATCAGTCCATCCGGCACCTCGGCCGCGGCGCGCGCCTCCGCCGATACGTCGATGCCACGAATGGCACCGTAAAGCCGGTCGAGCATGCGTCGCGCCGACGCGATTGTCTCTGCCGACCAGTCGAGCGGCTGCCGATAGTGCGCGCTCAGCAGCGCCAGGCGAATGACTTCGCCGGGTATCGTCTCGATCAATTCGTGCACGAGCAGGACGTTGCCGAGCGACTTGGACATCTTGGTTTCGTCGATGCTCAGGAAGCCGTTGTGCAGCCAGTAGCGCGCAAACGGGGCTCCGCCATGGGCACAGCTCGACTGGGCACATTCGTTCTCATGGTGCGGGAAAACGAGGTCCTGACCACCCGCGTGAATATCAATCGTGTCGCCGAGATGCTTCTCCGCCATCGCAGAGCACTCGATGTGCCAGCCAGGTCGACCCCGGCCCCAGGGCGAGTCCCAGCCTGGGATGTCTTGCGTCGATGGTTTCCACAGAACGAAGTCCTGAGCGGCTTTCTTGTAGGGAGCAACCTCTACCCGGGAGCCGGCGATCATCTCGCGCAGATCCCGCTTGGAAAGTTCGCCGTATTTCGCGTGGGAAGCAACATCGAACAGGACATGGCCTTCGGCCTCATAGGCATGGCCCTCGTCGATCAGCTTCTGGATCATCGCAATCATCACATCGATGTGCTGGGTGGCGTGCGGCTCGATATCCGGCGGCAAAACGCCGAGTGCACCCATGTCGTCGTTATACACCTTGCTGTACCGGGCCGTGATATCACCGATCGGCTCGCCGCTCTCCTGCGACGCCGCGATGATTTTGTCATCGACGTCCGTGATATTGCGGGCGAAAGTGAGCTTGTAACGACGTCGCAGAACGCGGGCCAGCAGGTCAAAAACGACGGCGGGCCGCGCATTACCGATATGCGCATAGTTGTAGACCGTCGGCCCACACAGGTACATCGTCACCTCGCCTTCGGTCATGGGCTCGAAGGGGACTTTCTTCCCCTGGAGGGTGTCGTGTAGCTGAATACTCATCGTTAATGGTCCGGCGGGTCGAAAAACGCAATCATAACAACATTGCCGCCTGTCGCTATGACGGTTATTCTCCTCGCCCGTATTTTTTTAGAGATATGACCATGTCTGGCGCAACCGTCCGATTTCAAGCCCGTACTTCCATCGAGCAGGTGGAGGAAGGCAACGACCTTGCTCCCAGGTTCGACGACCGTGGGCTGATCACTGTTGTCACCACCGACGCCGACAGCGGCGAGGTACTCATGCAGGGATTCATGAATACCGAGGCACTGCAGCTGACCATCTCAACCGGCGAAGCGCATTACTACAGCCGCAGCCGGCAGGTTTTATGGCACAAGGGCGCAACGAGCGGGCTCGTGCAGACCGTGCGCGAGCTGCTGGTCGATGATGATCAGGACTGCATCTGGCTGCGAGTTGACGTCGCTGGTGGCGCGAGCTGCCACGTGGGCTACCGCAGCTGCTTCTACCGCAAAGTTCCGGTCGGAACCGACTTTGAGTCGAAGGAGTCGGACGGGCGTGTGGTACTCGAGTGGACTGAAACCGAGAAGGTATTCGATCCCGAAGACGTCTACGGCGACGCACCAAATCCCACCATTCTGTAATCGGATTGAGCTTGGTTAGCCGGACTCGGCATTTCAAGACCAGCCCGAGACTGACCGTCGGCCCTTGTCGCACCGTCAAAGAGCGGGCGAGATGTTGCATGGCGAGACATAAAGCGAGCGCAGCGAGACAGTCCGCCATGCAATATGTCGGTCGCTCTATTGCGCTAAAGGTTGTTGCCAACGATTAGAATCGGCCTTCGCGATCATGTCGGCGTTTTTGCCGGCGTCGTTGTGCAGCGGGCTGAGGTTCCCGGTATGCAATGGCGCGCGCCTGAAACGCATACTCGATCGTGCCGATCATCCACAGGAAGTATCCGACCAGCTCGATAAACTCTTCTACCGCAAGCTTGATCACTCGCTGGTAGTTATCGCCGAGAATCGACATCCACAGGGCTTCGTGGCCAACGAGAAGCGAATAGGCAAACAGGATCACGGCCCCGGAGAACAGCAAAGTCAGGCCGGGAGACGGCCAGATCCGTGCGAGGGCAATTTGCAGGCGGCGCTTGTGCCGATACACGTAGACGATAACCAAAGCACCAACAATAGCGACCAGGACCTGCCAGAGGTTATCGGCAATGAAGCGGTCGAGAAAATAGTCGAGTTCACGAATCAGGAACGCCAGTGCGAGGCCACCGAGGCCGAACGCGATCGGCCGTTGCGAGGGGCAGTACATTGCCACCCAGCCCAAGATGATGCCGCAAGCGCCGAGGATAATGGCCTGGATCATTTCAACGGGCGAGAATTCGCTGGTGCCGTGCACATCTGTGTCACTCAGGACGAGGTGTAACTTCAAACTGCCTGGCGATGAGAGCTCGAGCTGCGTCAGCGCCCATGTGACAAACGCGATCGCAAGGAAGTACAGCGGGTACCGAATCCAGGCCATGCGAAACTATACACCGAGGCAGGGCATCAGCCCCTCTTCACGAACGTCGGATCTCCAGCATCGTCGATAAGCCCATGAACAAAAAGGAAATCTCGCGCATCTTCGGCATCGCCTTCAAACCAGTTCCGGGTACTGCCAAGACGAAAACTGTAGCCCCAGCTATCCATGTCGGCCATGACGCGAGCTCGGCCGACACCTTCTATGCAGTCGGCAAGCAGGACCTGCAAAAAGCACACGGCTGACTCTTCAAGATCATCGCCCCCGGCATCGCGGTCGAGTCTGCTGCGGCGCTCACCGTCCATGCAAAGGATGTGGCAGGTCTCGTGCAGAAATGAGTGCACTGGCGTATCGCCGCGAACGTAAACCGCAAGGCCGGCAACGCCTGCCTCTGACTCACCCCAAAAGCTGCCAGTAATTTCTTCCCCGGCAGCTTGAACGATGAGTTCAAGACCGTAACGTTCCAGGAACGTAGCCAGGACTTCGTGGCCGACATCATTGACGGTCAGGACGGACGTCAAAGCGTGGCAATCTGCTTCAATACGATTCGCACAAGATCGTCGACGATAGCGTCGCGCAGCAGTTGCTGCTCGTGTTCCTTGCCCAAAATGAGCGTCGGGTCGTACGTATAATCGCGAGTCAGAGTTAGCATCTGCGGTACCAGCAGGTTCTTCTCCCCACTGTCGAGTGTGTATTCGATCGTGTAGAACACCGCATATTCAGTCGGTTCATTACGGGCCGACACGGACAGTACGCGCTGATCGGTATGGTCATACAAGATCGAAAATGTCGCTGTTGCGTCGGACTCCGCATCGACCAGGTTAACGCCGGCGGACCGGAGTGCCTCGCGCAACTCCCGATAAAACAGGCTGCGATTGTCGTTCGCAGAAATATACGTGCGTTCCATCTCCGGTGGCGTAGAGAAAGTGCCTTGCAGCTGAAAGCCGCAGCTCGCGAGCAATAGCACGACTACCAGTGCCGACAATCTAAACAACGATGTTTACCAGTCGTCCCGGCACAACGATCACCTTGCGAATATCCTTGCCCTCAACAAAGCGCTGCACATTTTCGTCGGCGACCGCGAGTGATTCGATCGCGGCCTTATCGGCATCGGCAGGCACCGAAACGCGCCCACGTAGCTTGCCATTGACCTGGACAACGAGTTCGATCATGTCGAGTTCCAGCGCTGTTTCGTCAAGCTCGGGCCAGGCCTGATCTATCAACGCTGTCGCATGGCCGAGCTGCTTCCATAGGGAGTGACAGATATGTGGCGTCATTGGCGACAGCATGACGACTACGGCTTCGAGCGCTTCGCGTTCAACGGCGCGACCGGCTTCGGAGGCATCCTCGAATTTGTTAATGGCATTCAGCAATTCCATCGCCGCTGCCACCGCTGTATTGAAACTATTGCGCCGACCGAGATCGTCGCCCATCTTGGCAATTGTCTGATGTGTCTTTCGCCGCAGTTCCTTCTGGCGATCATCCAGCGACCCGGGATCGAGCGGTGCGACGGGACCGGCCTCTGCGTGCTCGACGACGGCGTGCCAGAAGCGCTTCAGGAACCGATAGCTGCCCTGCACACCATCGTCAGACCACTCCAGCGACTGTTCGGGCGGCGCTGCGAACATCATGAACAGGCGCACGGTGTCGGCGCCGTACCTGGAGATCAGTTCCTGCGGGTCAACCGTATTACCCTTGTTCTTCGACATCTTCGCGCCGTCCTTTAGCACCATGCCCTGCGTCAGCAGGTTGGTGAACGGTTCGGAAACGTCGGTCAGTCCCTCGTCGCGCATGACGCGTTGGAAGAAGCGCGAATACAAGAGATGCAGGATCGCGTGTTCAATACCACCGGTGTACTGGTCTACCGGAGTCCAGTACGCAGCGCGATCATCGAGCATCGCGGTGTCGCTGTCCGGGCATGCGTAGCGCGCGAAGTACCAGGACGATTCGACGAACGTGTCGAACGTGTCGGTCTCGCGGCGCGCATCCTTGCCACAACTCGGACATGCAACATTGACGAACTCCGGCATATCCTTGAGCGGCGATCCTGTACCCGTGACCGTGACGTTCTCGGGCAGGATGACCGGCAGATCTTCCGCAGGCACCGGCACCGCGTCGCAGTCATCGCAATAGATGATCGGAATCGGCGTACCCCAATAGCGCTGCCGGGAAACGCCCCAATCGCGCAATCGATAGTTGACGGTGCGGCGACCCCGACCGGTTTCTTCGAAGTAGTCGGCAATCGCATTAAATGCCGTCTCGAAGTCCATG
The DNA here is from genome assembly GCA_009937605.1 of Gammaproteobacteria bacterium. GTDB lineage: Bacteria > Pseudomonadota > Gammaproteobacteria > Steroidobacterales > Woeseiaceae > UBA1847. The sequence goes on from JAACFG010000094.1 coordinate 12,208, forward strand.
CCGTCATACTCGCCCGAATTGACGAGCACGCCTTTGTCGATGAACACCGCTTCCTGGATATCGATTTCAGTGCCGTCCGCTGGAGCAATTACCTGCTTGATCTCGACACCGTGTTTTTTTGCGAACTCCCAATCGCGTTCATCGTGGCCCGGAACGGCCATGACAGCACCGGTGCCGTAGCTCATGAGCACAAAATTCGCGACCCAGAGCGGCACCTCGTCGCCCGTCAGCGGATGAATCGCAGAGATGCCGAGCGGCATGCCCTTCTTTTCCATCGTCTCGAGCGTC
>JAACFG010000095.1 GCA_009937605.1 Gammaproteobacteria bacterium
GTGGAGTTCGTCAATCAGACGGACCTCGAAACCCTGCGAACGGTCTGTGCCGACGTGCGGCCGAAGATCATACTGACCGAGTCGCCTTCGAATCCTCTGCTACGCATCTCAGATCTCAGCGCGATTCGGGCAATTGCTGACGCATGTGGTGCACTGTTTGCCGTCGATAACACGTTCCTTTCTCCGGCACTGCAGAATCCGATCGAGTTTGGGGCGGACCTGGTTATTCACTCGACGACAAAGTACATCAACGGGCACAGCGACGTAGTCGGTGGGGCGATTATCGCCGCTACTGATGAGCTGGCCGAGCAATGCGCGTACTGGGCAAACGTAATCGGCATAACCGGCGCGCCGTTCGACAGTTTCATGACGCTGCGGGGTATTCGCACACTTCATCCGCGTATTCGGCAACACGAAGAAAGCGCCTCATTGATCGCGAATGTCCTTACCGAGCAGACGAATATCGACAAGGTCTTCTATCCGGGTCTCGAGGATCATGAGGGCCACGAATTGGCCAAGCGCCAGCAACGCGGCTTCGGCGGAATGGTCAGCTTTGAGATCAATGGCGGCGACGCTGCAGTCCGCGCGTTCGTCGAGAATCTCACCTACTTTTCGCTTGCAGAGTCACTCGGTGGCGTCGAAAGCCTCGTTTGCCACCCTGCCTCTATGACGCACGCACCCGTCTCGGAAGAGCGCAAGGCTGCCGCTGGTGTCACCTCGACGCTGATTCGCCTTTCGGTCGGACTGGAAAGCGCCGAGGACCTCGTGGCGGACCTGCTCAGGGCGCTCGAGGCGGCCCGCACCGCGCCGCAGCTCAAGGCTGTTGCGTCCGTCGCGGCTTGTTGATCGACAATGGCTCTTCCCACGCACCTGCAAGACCAAATAGCCCCTGAAACACAGTTCCTGCGTGTACCGGGTGATTTTGCACTCGAGACCGGCGAGATCTTGCAAGACGTCGAGATTGCATACCGCACGTGGGGCAGCCTGGAGAACGCAGCGGATCACGCTATCCTGATTTGCCATGCGCTGACGGGCTCTGCGGATGTCGAGGCCTGGTGGCCCAACATTATCGGGGCGGGCAAGACCTTCGATCCGGCGGTGGACTACATCGTGTGCGCGAACATCCTAGGCAGTTGCTACGGGACGACTGGTCCCGTGAGCTGCAAACCGGGTAGCGACACTCGATACCTGGCAGATTTTCCGCGGGTCTCGGTGCGCGACATGGTCGAGCTGCAACGCGTACTCCTCGATGAACTGGGAGTGACTCGTGTCGAGCTCGTGACCGGGCCATCACTTGGCGGCATGCAGGCGCTGGAATGGGCCCTGATGTACCCGGAACGCGTTGGGAGCGTCGTGCCAATCGGCGTAGGAGGGCGTCACTCAGCCTGGTGTATCGGGATCAGCGAGGCGCAGCGAGCGGCAATCGCGGCCGATCCAAACTGGAACAACGGTTATTACAGTGACGAAAAACCGCCGGAGAAAGGCCTGGCCGCGGCGCGCATGATGGCCGTTTGCACCTATCGTAGCTGGCAAAGTTTCGACGAGCGATTTGGCCGGGACCAGCGCACGCAAGACCAATTCCAGGTGCAATCCTACCTGCAGCACCAGGGGGAGAAGATCAATGATCGTTTCGACGCGAACACTTACGTCACGTTGACGCACGCGATGCACACGCACGACCTTTCCCGGGGACGCGGTGACTACCCTGACGTACTCCGCAAAATCGAGCAGCCGGCGTTGGTTGTATCCGTCAGTTCGGACGCATTGTATCCGCCCGAGGAGCAACGCTCCCTGGCGGAGTACATTCCGGGATCACGCTACGAAATTCTGGATTGCGCACACGGCCACGACGGCTTCCTGATCGAGACAGAGACACTCGGCAGGATGATTGTTGAGTTCCGGGAGGCGCAACAGCTGGCGTCGCCGTTACGCGTGGTCAGCTCAGACAGCTGATTATCTCGGCCGTCATATCCGTGGTTGAAATGTGCGATTCACCCGCTGCAACAATGTCCGCAGTCCGGGCACCGCCAGCGATGGCGCCAGCGATCGCCGCCTCGACGGCGGACGCCTCGCTCTCAAGCCCCAGGCTGTGACGCAAGAGGAGAGCCGCACTGGCAATGGTCGCGCAGGGGTTCGCTATGTCTTTTCCGGCGATATCCGGGGCAGACCCGTGAATCGGTTCGTACAGGCCTGCTTTCGAGTCGCCGAGCGAGGCCGATGGCAACATACCCAATGATCCGGCCAGCATCGATGCCTCGTCAGTCAGAATGTCGCCAAACATGTTCTCAGTGACGATCACGTCGAAGTCAGAAGGGCGACTCAACAGATGCATGGCGGCCGCATCGACCAGCAGGGTTTCAAGCTCTATGGACGGGAACTCATCGGCGATAAGGCGATCCGTTACATCTCTCCACAGGCGCGAAGTTTCGAGGACGTTGGCCTTGTCAACCGAGCATAATTTGCCACGCCGGCCCGCAGCGAGCATTGCGGCGAAGCGCACGATTCGCTCGACCTCCCCGACAGTGTATTCACACAGGTCACTGGCCGACGTGTCAGTTCGAGTTTTCTTGCCAAAGTAGATGCCGCCGGTCAACTCACGAATGACAAGCATATCCACACCCTGCAGCACTTCGGGCTTCAAAGGCGATGTGCCGGCAAGCTCGTTGTAGATCTTCACAGGGCGAATGTTGGCGTAAACGCCAAGCACCGAACGCAATTTCAGCAGGCCCTGCTCGGGCCGGATCTTGGCATTGGGATCAGACCATTTTGGTCCACCAACCGCGCCCAGCAAAACAGCATCGGCCGCGGCGCAGGATTCCTGGGTAGCAGGGGGCAGGGGATCGCCGTGTGCGTCGATGGCTGCTCCGCCGATCAACTCCTCACGATACTCGAAGTTATGACCGTGTTGCTCCGCGATTACGTCAAGGACCTGCCGTGCACAGGCGGTAACGTCCGGACCGATGCCGTCACCGGGGAGCAGTGTAATCAGGGCTTCCACGAGCGGTTCTCCTCGAATTGAGCGATAGCATCCTGCTGTTGTCGCAAATACCCGAGTTGGTCGATTCCCTCCAGGAGGCAATGGCGTGCAAATCCATCCATCGAAAACTCCGTTGTGCGGCCATCATTCCCGGTAATGCTCAGGTCTTCGATATCGATGGTCAACTCGACCCCCGGGTTATCCATGAACCATTGGTGCGAATCATCATCTACAACGATGGCAACCAGCCCGTTCTTGAGCGCATTGTTGCGGAAGATATCGGCAATCTCGGTGGATATGACGGCCTCAATTCCGAAGTCCAGCAGGGCCCACGGTGCGTGTTCGCGCGACGAGCCGCAGCCGAAATTGTTGCCTGCGATCAGAATTCCGCAGCCTTTCGCTTCCGGCTGATTCAGGGCGAACTCGGGCTTTTCCTTCCCGTCCTTGTCGTAGCGCAAATCATAGAACGCATTCTTGCCGAGTCCCTCCCTGGAAGTCGTCGTAAGAAAGCGTGCGGCAATAATCTGGTCTGTATCGATGTCCCGCGTCGGAAGTACAACGGTGTGCGACTGAATACGGGTAACCGGCTTCATGAGAAGTCCCTCGGGTCTGCAACATGACCCGCAATTGCTGAGGCGGCGGCAGTTGCCGGACTGGCGAGGACGGTACGTGCGCCGACGCCCTGACGGCCCTCGAAGTTGCGATTACTGGTGCTGACAGTGAGCTGTCCGGGTTGTGCAATATCGCCATTCATGCCGATACACATCGAGCACCCGGCTTCGCGCCACTCTGCTCCGGCGGCAACAATTATCCTGTCCAGCCCCCTGGCCTCGGCTTCGGCCTTGACGAGTTCGGAGCCAGGTACAACGAGCATGCGTACGCCGTTCGCGACCTTGCGACCTTCAAGTACTCGAGCCGCTTCGGCAATATCTGAAATCCGACCGTTAGTGCAGCTGCCAACGAAAACCACGTCGACCGCGTTTTCAGTCATTTTCTTGCCGGGCTCGACCTGCATGTAGTCGAGTGCCTTCTGGAAACTCGCATCGTTTCGCTCGGGAACCGCGTTCTCGATACTGACGACCATGCCGGGGTTCGTGCCAAACGTAACCATGGGCGTTAGCTTATTCGCGTCAATCGTGACCGTTTTGTCAAAGCTCGCTCCGTCATCAGTACGCAGCCGTTTCCAACGCGCCACGGCCTCGTCCCACTCCGCACCCTGCGGCGATCGTTCTCGACCCTCCAGGTACTCAAACGTCGTCTCGTCCGGGGCGATCATTCCAGCTCGAGCACCAGCTTCGATCGACATGTTGCAAATGGTCATGCGTGCTTCCATATCGAGCGCCGTAATGGCACCGCCTCGGTACTCGATGACATGACCGGTACCGCCGTCGACGCCGATCTTGCCAATTACCGCCAGGATCAGGTCCTTGGCTGTAACACCGGGCGGTAATTGACCCTCAACGTTGACAGCCAGGGTCTTCGGTTTACGTTGCAAAAGACACTGCGTCGCAAGAACGTGTCCAACTTCTGTCGTGCCAATTCCGAAGGCGAGGGCGCCGAACGCGCCGTGGGTGCTCGTATGGCTATCGCCACAGACAATCGTCTTGCCCGGCTGTGTTGCGCCTAACTCCGGGCCAATGACATGCACGATGCCGCGCCGGCCACTCCCGTAGCCGAGGAGATCGAGTCCAAACTCCTCGCAATTCTGCTCCATTTGCCGCACCTGCCTGGCTGCGCCTTCCCCGGCAACAAGCAGATCCTTGAACGAACTGACGGGCGTGGTTGGCGTCGAGTGATCCAGTGTTGGCAGCGTGAGATCGCGTCGCCTGACCGGCAGCTTGTTTTCGCGCAGTACGGAGAAGGCCTGCGGCGTCGTGACTTCGTGAACAATGTGCAGGTCAATGTACAGGACGGCCGGCGTGTCCGTCGTTTCTTCAACGACGACATGATCTGACCAGACCTTTTCGAACAGGGTGGTAGGTGAGCTCAAGGTGATTCTTCCGTTCCTAGATGGTGGCGCGAGTCGAATCGCCGTTGCCGGGGTCCGCAGCGCCGCGGTGAGCTCGGCGCAGAATACGATTGGTCACTTCGAGACAGGCACGGCAGCCGGCTTCCACAATATCCACACTCGCTCCATGTCCGCGATAATCCCGGCCTTCGTATTCGACGGACACTGTGACCTCACCCTGCGCGTCCTCGCCAATCGAGGCACTGTGCAGCTCGAAGTTACGGAGAATCAACCGGACGCCGGTCGCGTGTTCCAGTGCCTGGAATGCGGCCGCAACCGGCCCATCACCATGCGCCGACTCGGCTACCTCCTTGCCATCCTCGTCGAGCAGTGTAACTGCCGCCGTTGCAGGTTCATCCGTGTGGGTTTGTACCTCCAGCGACTTCAATGTCCAGGGTCCGGACGAGGCGCCGCCGGCGTTCATGACGATCGATTCGAGGTCGCCGTCGTAGATGTCCTTCTTCTTGTCCGCAAGTATCTTGAATTCCTTGAACGCGCGGTTGGTCTCGAACTCGTCGAGCTCGAAACCGAGCTCGACCAGTCGATCACGAAATGCATGGCGCCCACTGTGCTTGCCAAGAACAAGGTTCGAATTCGACAGGCCTATGTCTTCCGGTCGCATGATTTCGTAGGTCGAGGCGTGCTGCAGCATTCCGTGTTGATGAATACCTGCTTCGTGAGCGAATGCGTTCTCCCCAACGATGGCCTTGTTGCGAGGAAGTTGCATACCCGTAATATTAGAAACAAGTCGCGAGGTCGGGTAGAGCCGAGTCGAATCAATACCGGTTTCGAGATCGAAGAACTCGGCGCGAGTCTTAATTGCCATCACGGCTTCTTCGAGCGAGCAGTTGCCGGCGCGTTCACCGATACCGTTGATCGTGCACTCGATCTGTCGCGCACCGGCACTTACAGCTGCCAGGCTATTTGCCACGGCCATACCCAGATCATCGTGGCAGTGCACACTCAAGGTAATTTCGTCAATGCGAGCAACATGCTCTTTCAAATAGCGGAACAGGCGATCGAACTCTGCTGGAACTGTATAACCCACGGTGTCAGGAATATTAACCGTTGTCGCTCCAGCCTCAATCGCCGCTGATACAACTTCGGCAAGATACGAAAGCTCCGTACGCGATGCATCTTCAGGAGAGAACTCCACGTCGTCAACGAGCTCGCGCGCCATTTGGATCGCTCCAACCGCGCTCTTGATAATCTCTTCCTTGGCCATCTTGAGTTTGTGCTCGCGATGGATCGCGCTCGTCGCCACGAAAACGTGAATTCGATGCCGCTCAGCACTCTTCACTGCATCGTAGACCTTCTGGATATCTTCCGCGTTGCAGCGAGCAAGGCCGCAAATCACAGGCCCGAAATTGCGCTCGGCGATAGTTTTCACCGATTCGAAATCACCCGGTGACGCAGCCGGGAAACCCGCTTCAATGATGTCGACATTAAGTTCCGCAAGCGCCTTCGCAACACGTAGCTTCTCCTGCAGGGTCATGCTGCAGCCAGGTGCTTGTTCCCCGTCACGCAGGGTGGTGTCGAAAATGCGAATTTGCTTGTCGGACATCTTGGATTCCTCCGGGTCTGTTGTTCTCGCCTTACTCTGTCAGCCAGTCCATACGGCCGCGCAGATCTTTGCCGACCTTCTCGATGGGGTGATCAAGATCGGCCTGCATTTTGGCCTTGAACTCAGGCATGCCGTTCTCGTTCTCGGCAATCCAGTTACGTGCAAACGTGCCATCCTGAATGTCCGTGAGAACGTCCTTCATGGCAGCGCGAGAACTTGCGTCGACGACTCGGGGCCCCGAAACCATATCGCCCCAGGCCGCGGTGTCACTGATGAACTTATGCATTTTTGCCAGACCGCCTTCGTGCAGCAGGTCGACGATCAACTTCAGTTCATGCATAACCTCGTAGTAGGCCACCTCCGGCTGGTATCCGGCTTCGACAAGCGTTTCGAAGCCGGCGACGATCAGTTCAGTCGCGCCGCCGCAGAGTACGGCCTGTTCGCCGAACAGGTCCGTCTCGGTTTCCTCGGCAAACGTCGTTTCGATGACGCCGGCGCGCGCTCCGCCGATCCCCGCGGAGTAGGCCAGTGCTTTCTTCAGGGCATTGCCGGTTGCGTCCTGGTGTACAGCCACAAGACACGGTACACCGTGTCCTTCCTCGTATTGGCGTCGCACCAGGCCGCCCGGGCCTTTTGGCGCGATCAGCGCGACATCGAGATCGGCACGAGGCTCGACCTGGCCGTAATGAATCGCGAACCCGTGAGCGAATAGGAGCAGTGCTCCGTCTTCAATGTCATCGACTACCGACTGATACAGGGCCTTTTGCACCATATCCGGAGTGAGGAACATCACCACAGCGGCTCCCTTGACTGCCTCGTTGGGTGCCGCAACATCGAGTCCATCGGCTTCTGCCAGCGGCCAGCTCGCGCCACTCTCGCGAAGCCCGACAACGACGTTGAACCCGGAGTCTTTGAGATTCAGCGCGTGGGCACGGCCCTGGCTACCGTAGCCGAGCACGGCGATCTTCTGATCGCGCAGACAGGAAATATCGACATCACTTTCTGAATACATTTGCATGGTGTTACCTATGGCTTTCAAATATCAAAACAAAAAAAACCCCACGATCCTTCGGGATGCGGGGCTGGCGTTGTCCGGTGACTATTTACGCGCTACCCGCCCTGCCTCCCAAGTAGAAGCAGCTCGAGGCGAAGCACGAGAATATTTTTCACAAGAATCGGTCTGTGCGCGAACGTCATAGCGCCGAATCATGTTGGAACACCTGATTGATGTCAACCGCTTCTTATACGGTTACGGGTGTTACTAAATAAACTGTATTAAGAAGCCACTGTAAGGCCTTAATTCCATTGTTTAAACACTGGATTGAACTTACTCCTGATCGCCGCCATATATATGAAGTGTCATAACGACCGGACGACGGGCGCCAACCCATCGCAAGATGATGACAGGCGGAGTCCGAAAAAGTTGTGTAACTTCCGGCACCTTGTTCGAATTACTGATGTCTCGCGTTATGTTGTTCTTGGGACTAGCGCTACCTGAACCATGTGTTATTCTTGCCTCGTAATTCAGGGGACCTTAAATATTATAAAGGAAGAAATGGCGGGGAAGCCTGGGGCAACTCAGGATAGCCAAAGAGTAGAGAAGATCGGGGGTTCCAAAAAACGATTTTATCGCCGCGCGGCGAAGGTGGAGAGGGCCGCGTGCGCACTTGGTGACACATTCCGTGTTGCCGTTTTTACTTGTGCATGTATTCAGCGGATACGTTGCATCCCTCTCCAAAACATTTAATAAAACAACGACCTTTAAGGAGCGTTCATGAAACGGTGCATAAGCAGCAGTCGGCGTCTCGCCACCGCATTTTTCGCGGTCTCGGCACTGACGATTTCCGGCGGCGTTTTCGCCCAAACCGTCGATCAGGTGTTGCAGGCTGATCAACGTCGGTTGAACCTGGCTCAGCAATCACAGGAACGAATCAACAACATTGTTGAAGGTACTCGTTCGCTGGAAGACCAGTACCGGGCTATAAACAAGGAAATTGACGGACTGAAGGTCTACAACCGCCTCATGAGGGCCCAGGTTGAAGGTCAGGCAGCCACATTGGAAGATATCGCTTTGTCGATGGACCAGGTTGACGTAATCAACCGCCAGATCTTCCCGCTAATGGAACGCATGATCGATGGGCTAAAGCAGTCTGTTGCCCTTGATATTCCGTTCCTGATGGACGAGCGCAACGATCGCATTGCCGCCCTCGAGACGATCATGGAGCGTTCCGACGTTACGGTTGCGGAGAAATTCCGCAAGGTAATGGAGGCCTACCAGATCGAGAACGACTACGGCACGACGATCGAGAACTACTCGCAGTCACTGACGATTGACGGGGCCACGCGTTCATTCAACATGTTGCGCGTCGGTCGCATCGGCCTTTACTTCCAGTCTGATGACACGAAGATTACGGGTCTTTGGAATAACGAGACACGCGGTTGGGAAGTCGACAACTCAGTTCGAAACGAAGTTCGGAAAGGCCTGAGAGTGGCTCGCCAGTTGATTGCTCCGGAACTCATCATCGTCCCGGTTCAAGCAGCGGAGGGATCATAAATGAAACGCATTACACTCATTATTGCCACTGGACTGCTGAGTCTCGGGTTCGCTTCGGCAAATGCGCAGGAAGACGCCGGTGCAGCCTCAATGGCGGAACTTCTTCGCCTCATCGAACAGGGTCAGGCTCGCGACTCGCGTGAATCACGCCAGCGCGAAGCTGCTTTTGCCCAGGCTCGAAATCAGCAGCAGTCGTTGCTGAACCAGGCTCGCGCAGAGCGCACCCGCCAGGAGAACGTTTCTTCGCAGCTGGAAAACCAGTTCGAAGAGAACCAGCAGCGCATCATTACTGCTCGCCAGGCACTAGACGAGCGTCTCGGCGCCCTGAAAGAGCTATTCGGTGTTCTGCAGACAGTGTCCGGTGATACACAAGGTCGTTTTGCAGCATCGCTGACCAACATCCAGTTCCCGGATCGCAGTGAATTTCTCGTTGAACTCGGCAACAAGATGGCTGGCGCAAGCAGTCTTGCGTCGATTGAAGACATCGAACGCCTCTGGGCGATGCTGCAGCAGGAAGTCGTTGAATCAGGCAAGAACGCACGCTTCAGCCAACTGGTCACCAAAGCTAACGGTGAGCAGGAAGAGATGGAAGTTATCCGCGTTGGCGCGTTCAACCTGATTTCGGAAAACGGCTACCTGAAATATGAGAATGGCGACGTCTCCGAATTGCAGCGTCAACCAGACGGTCGCTACGTATCCACTACCGGGGATCTGATGGGCGCTGAGAGTGGCGCCGTGGCCTTAGGCCTTGACGTGACGCGCGGTGGCATTCTTGCCTTGCTGGTCGAATCTCCGACGCTCAGGGATCGGATCGAGCAGGGTGGCATCGTTGGCTACTGCATCATTGCACTTGGCATCATTGGCTTGCTAATTGCCATCATGCGTTGGCTTGCCCTGTCTACTGCAGATCGCAAGGTCAAGGCACAGCTCAAACGTGAGTCGGCCAGCACGGACAACCCGTTGGGTCGCGTACTCGCCGCCTACGAAAGCAACCGTGGCGCCGATACGGAAACCATCGAACTGAAACTCAGTGAAGCGGCGCTCAAGGAGATGCCAGACCTCACCAAGGGCCTTCTGTTCATCAAGGTTGTTGCAGCGGTCGCACCTCTGATGGGTCTGCTCGGTACGGTTACCGGTATGATCAAGACCTTCCAGGTGATCACGTTGTATGGTGCTGGTGATCCGAAGATGATGGCTGGCGGTATCTCGCAGGCGCTGATGACCACGGTACTCGGTCTGTGTGTTGCCATCCCGATGGTACTGTTGCACACGGTTGTCAGTGGCAAGAGCCGCAAGATCGTGAACATTCTTCAGTCGCAGAGTGCTGGCCTGGTCGCGCAGCATTCCGAGCGGTCTCACTAACAAGAGGAGTCGCCATGCTTTGGCTTGCTGACAGTCTGGAAGCCATTCGTGACTTCATGGGTCTCGGTGGTCCGGTTCTCCGGGCCATCGCGGTCACCATCTTTCTAATGTGGGTGTTGATCGTCGAGCGGATTATTTTCTTCCGCTCTTCGATGAAGATGATGTCGCGTGAAATTCACGATAACTGGGAGTCGCGTCCCGAACGCCAGTCCTGGAACGCAAAGCAGATTCGCGAACTGATGATTTCGCGCTTCAGCGAGGCGTCCAATCGAGGTATCAATGTCATCCAGACCCTGGTTGCACTGTGTCCACTGCTCGGCCTGCTAGGCACGGTTACGGGCATGATCAGCGTATTCCAGGTTATGGCTGTGTCCGGCTCCGGTAACGTCCGCGCTATGGCTGCGGGCGTTTCCCAGGCCACGGTACCGACGATGGCGGGAATGGTCGGGGCGCTTTCAGGCGTTCTGCTAATCACGTTGCTGAGCCGTCGTGCTGCCCACGAGGTCGAGTTCCTCGAGGACTCACTCACGATGGATCACTAGGGGAATACCGCCATGAGAAAACATCTCGACGATATTCATGTCGATGAAGACGAAAACGAGATAAACCTGACGCCGATGCTCGACGTCGTATTTATCATGCTCATCTTCTTTATTGTTACAGCATCTTTCATCAAAGAGGCCGGAATCGATGTCAACCGTCCTGATGCTCCGATGACGGAGAGCAAGCCGGAAGACGCCAATATCCTTGTGATGATCAACGCCAATGACGAAATCTGGATCGATCGTCGGTTAATTGACCCACGGGCGGTGCGCGCAAACATCGAGCGTATGCACGCCGAGAATCCGGAAGGGTCGGTCGTCATTCAGGCGAATAAGAAGTCGTCTAACAAGATGCTTGTCGAGGTAATGGACTCGGCACGCAGCGCGGGCGTGTACAGCATCTCTATCGCGGATTCCCGCTAGTGCGGTTGGCGAGGCGGGAATTGAAAGGACATAAGCAATGAGTAGAAGACAAGGCTCTTTATACGCCGAAGAAGAGGAAGAGAATGAGATTAACCTGACGCCGATGCTCGACGTCGTGTTCATCATGCTCATCTTTTTCATTGTTACTGCGACTTTTATCAAGGAAGCCGGTATCCAGGTTGAACGCCCGGATACGGTGACAGCGGATACGCAGGACGATGCCGCCATTCTGATAGCTATCAGCGCGAACGACGAAATCTGGATTGATCGTCAGGAACGAGACCCACGTGCCGTTCGCGGCATCATTGAACGTCTGCATGCGGAGAATCCGAAAGGATCCATCGTTATACAGGCAGACGAGGGCTCTACGCACGAGACGCTCATAGTCGTGATGGAAGCCGCGAAAGGGGCGGGCGTCACCAATGTCGCGATCGCGTCCGATAACGACTAGGAACTGGCGCGCATGATATCTGTCTCAGACAATGCAAGCAGGCGGGCAACCGAAGGAGCGGCTAGTCCGCTGAGGAGAACTGGACCATGTTAGGTCGTTACGTAATTTCAATAGTGGTCGGCTCGGTCGTCACTGTGACTCTGCTGTTTGTCATGCAGTTACTGATCGTAACCGGTAAGCAGGCATTGACCGATCCGCGAGAGCGCCACAAACTTGAGTTTGTTCGCGTCAAGCGCAACGAGAACCTCAACGTCGAGGATATCGTACCGGAAAAGCCGCCCAAACCACCCGAGACTCCACCTGAGACTCCACCTCAGGATATGGATAACGTGAATCCGGATGCACCAACTATCAACGTAGCACCTCCAACGGTGCAGGCTGATACCGGCATCGGTGGTCCAGGCGGAATGAATATCGCCGAGGGTGATTACCTTCCGATCGTGCGAGTGGCGCCAGTCTATCCGGCAAGAGCATTGTC
>JAACFG010000096.1 GCA_009937605.1 Gammaproteobacteria bacterium
TCGCCCGGTGCGGCACGAACCACCTTATTGAGGCCGTCCTGTATGGCAGCGACGTAAATCGCGTCCCTGGCAGCAACCACGCTACTCAGCACCAGTTCACTTGGAGCGATAACCACGTCCGCAGTATCAAGATCGGGTGCCGGAAGATCGGTCTTGATGAGCTGATAGCGTGGCGCGTCTTGCGCAGTCAACAAGTAGATGTCATCGCCCATCACGGCGAAGTCGGTAACAAGATCGGCTTCGTCGGAGATCCGTACCCACGGAATGTCGCCTGCCAACAACGAATCGACGGGAGCGGTGAACAGTGAAATTTCGCTGTTATCGCCATGCTTGACCTTGAGGATCGCGTGCTCTGAGTTCGGGGTGAGCCACATGCTGGGGAAATCGGTGTCGAGCAGGGGCAGTTGGTCCGAGAGCTCGTAAGCGGCAATCACAACATCGTCGCTCGGGTCCGTACCGAGTGCATGATAGAGCACCATGGTCTGCTTGTAGATCTCGGTAACCGGAGCGTCTTCTGGCAAGTCGCGACGGCGACTGTAATAGAAGCCTTCGCCGCTATCGGTCCACATCGGGCGGTTGTAGGCTGTCTCAATGTTATCAATAGGTGCATCCACGGCATCGCCGGTAGCGACGTCCATGATGTGGTATGTCGTCAACTCCGAGCCGCCCTGGGCGAGACCATAGGTCACATGGCTGCCGTCCCATGACGGCATGTAGACGCCCAGTGAGTAATGTTGCTCGCCTTCTGCTCCGAGGGTTTCCGGATCGACGAGGAGCCGTGCGCTGTCGCTGTCAACAGCGTGGTAGTAAAGCTTGCCCAGATTCTCTCCGGCGTTGCGGCGCATATAGAACATGTCGCCATTGGCCAGCCGTCGCACGCTGAAAGTGGTATACGGCGCGCCCTGGTCAAGCTCGATAAGCCGCTCGTAGATCTCCTCGCGCATGGGCAGCTCTTCGAGCACTGACTCCGTGTACTCCGCCTGCCCTTTGAACCATTCAAGAACTTCGGGGTCATCCTGGTCTTCCATATAGCGGTACGGGTCGTCGACCTCGACGCCCCAATGGGCATCGGTAACGTTCTCAACTTTCGCAATGGGGGCCACGGTGCCGGCTGCGGATTCGGCCTTTGTGTCCAATGGTGCTTGCTTGTTCGACTCTTCCCCACCACAGGCCGTAAGCATCGCCGATGCAAGCAGGGTGATTAAGATAAATTTCCGGTGATGGTTTATGCACATTGTTGAGTACCATTTGGGAGGTTGTAACCGCAACAGCATACATCGTCTGCCCGACTGAACCTCATCTCCAAGCTCCATCACACGCCGCCGATTGTTGAGAAGGTGTTGCAATAATGCCGTGATAGCGAGATAAATGGGCCGGAGCAGGTCTCATCAGGATTATGAAAATGACGTCTAGCCAAATTTGTGCTGTGCTTGTCCTTGCTGTTCTTTCCAGCCCAAGCATGGGTCAGACCGACCAGCCCCGCCCTTCCACCTATGATGAATGTATTACGGATTCAATGCGGGGCGTTGGCAGCGACGTGGCGGCTAACGCAATTATATCCAGTTGCCGCAATCAGTTTCCGGAGCAAGTGGCAACTGCGGCCGCACAGGAAGAGGTTGCGCCAGGAGCGAGTCGGAGTCTGACGCCCGAAGAACTTGGCAAGTTGGCCGCCACTGCCTTCGTGACTGGCAGTACGTATCGCATGACATTCCGAAATGGGAACGATGATCTGACTCTTACCGAGGTAACGATCGCTGTTTGGAGTAAGTCGGACCCCGATGGACGACGCGAATACACGCAGAAAGTCCGAATCGGACCGCTGGAATCGGATTCCGCCAAATATGCCGTTGAACCCAGGGCTACCGGATTCGATTGGTCATCGACTTATGAAGACGATTCGGCATGGGTGGTCGCCGCCGCGAAGGGAATAGACTGAGGGTTGGGGCGAACTCGACTAGCCCGCGCTCCAATGCGCCACAGCAACCAGGATCGGCAACGCGATGACCGTTCGAATCACGAACACGGCGGCAAGATGACTGATTGGCAGTGGGATCTTTGATCGGTAGATAAGGATACCGGTCTCGGCCATGAAGATGAGTTGCGTTACCGATAATCCGGCCAGCACGAAACTCGTGACCGGTGACGAAATCGAAGCGGCGATCAATGCCGGCACGAACTGATCCAGGAAACCCACGATGAGGCCCGGGGCCGCGGCCGCGGCGTCGGGAATGGCGAGCAACTGCAGTAACGGAACCAAAGGGGTCGTTATCAGATGCAGTATGCCCGTGTGGTGATAGGCCGCCAGCGCGATGAACTCGATGGTCATCGCGACCGGCATCATGGCAAAAAACACGTCCAGCACCATCCTGCTGCCCGAGCGCAGAAGCTCGACAAGACCGGGACCCTTTGCAGCTCTTGCCAGCGCCTCGTGCCGCGCCCATCGCCAGGTACTCATGTCCCCGCGCACTTCTTCGTGGACCTGTCGCCCGACCGGCGCATAGTAGTCGTCCTGCATGCGATTGAGTGGCGGCAAGCGCGGCGTGATTAACGCGCAGACCACGCCGATAACCACCATTGTGAGATAGAGCGTACCGCTAAGCTCAGCAATACCCGCGACCTGTGCTGTGAGAAAAACGAACGGCACCGACACAACCGAAAAATTCGTCGCAATGACTGATGCTTCGCGCGCCGTGTAGAAGCCGCCGCGATACTGGCGTGCGGTGACCAACACCGCGATGCTCGATGCTCCGACCCAGGATGCCAGCGCATCAATTGTCGAGCGGCCGGGGAGATTGAATATCTTGCGAAACGGTCGACGCAGAACTGTACCGATCATCTCCAACAGACCGTAGTCCGTGAGCAAAGGCATCAGCATGGCGCCCACGCCTATGATGCAAAAAATGACCCCGGCGATCGTGAAATACGACATGCCCCCGGTGTTCTCATCGATAACCCACTCCGGGCCAATCGCCCAGAATGTGAGAGCACAGAAGACCGCGCCGGCCATGCGCATTAGTGCCGAGAAAGGGCCGGTCACGAAGATGTCTGCAAGCATCGGATACCGGCGACGCAGCGCAAGAGGGCCCCATGTGAACAGCGGCGTCACGATACCCGCCGTGATAAAGATGAACGCACAGAAAGTACGCATGTGCTCGCCGGCAGTAGCTTGAATCCACCGGGCGATAATCCCCAGCGCGACTTCTTTCGTCCCATCGACCTCGTATGGGACGAGAAACAGGAGAACGCCGACAGTCGACGGTAGCAGGAACCTTGCGACCGGCGGCATCATTTATCCTTCTTCGGGATAGTAGCCGCCCTTCTTCAGGTATTGTCCGCGATAGAAGATCAGGGGGGCAGTTTCGCGATCTTCCAGTCGCAGGACTCGCCCGACAATTATCTTGTGATCGCCTCCGGGATGTTGATGCTCGGTCCGACATTCAAAGCAGGCGGCGTAGTCAGGAAATATCGGTGCGCCGTGCAGCCCTACGGAACATTCCAGCCCATCGAACTTGTCCTTGCCCTTGGTCGCGAATCGCTCCGACAAGTGCTGTTGCTCCATGGTCAGGACATTGACCGCAAAGTACTCGGCATTCACGAATACATCGTAGCTAAATGCGTCTTCCGAGATGCTCCAGAGCACCAGTGGGGGATCGAGAGAAACAGAGTTGAAGCTGCTGATCGTCATGCCGGCGCGTTCACCGTTTTGGTCCAGCGTTGTCACCACGGCAACGCCCGTCGCAAAGCAGCTCAGCGCACGGCGAAATTCTCCGAGGTCAATTTGGGGATCGTCGTTGTTTCCCAAACTGGTCTCCCTGTTTCAGTCATAGATTTACGAGACGGTAACATCAGGGCGTCGCTTCGTCCTGAAAAATTTCTTCGATTGATAACCCAAACAACCGGGCGGCTTTGAACGCAAGTGGCAAACTGGGGTCGAACTTGCCTTTCTCTATTGCGTTGATCGTCTGCCGCGACACTTCCAACTCGGCGGCGAGCTGTGCCTGGGTCCAATCGCGCTCGGCACGGAGTACCTTCAGTCGATTCTTCATCGGTAGCGCCAGTGGCCGACGATGGTCGCCAGCAGGAAGGTGAGGCACATCAGCATGACCAGGTGTGAGATTTCCGGCTCAAAAGCGATGAGTCGCACATCCTCGAGCAAGTCATAGCTGAGTCCAACCACGAGGCCGACTCCCAATGTAATGGCGCCAGCCTGGAGGAAGATCATCTGCTGCAGTTCGTCCAGCCCCTGCACATATCGGCAGGTCGCTATGATCATGCCGACGCCCGCCCCCAGGTTCAGGAACTGTGCGCCGATTGTCGGCAGGGGCGCAAAATCCCAAACCAGTTTGGCGCCAAATGCGGCTATCGCGGTGGTCATGACCCAGGCTGCTGTCCATATCTTGAGACGGGTTGTATTCCTGTTGCTATTGGCGGCCCTGTCGTCGCCGTCGGCCTTTGAATCGTTCATCTGTCAAACTCCATTGTCTTAATGTAAAGTAAACTTGACTCAAGCATAGGCAGTTCAGCCCATGATGTCAAGTCTCTTTGACAAAAAGTCTTGTACCCCTTACTTAAGGTCCTACAGCGCCCCGAGTTCGGCGGTCGAGAGGTCCGCGATACCCAGCGATGCCGGCGTTCTCAGGCCCTCTCCCCGGTAATCCCGCGCCATTACGATCGAGGCGACGCTAATGACCGCGTCTATAGCGGGCGTCGCCACGCCGATCTGTTTGCCAAGCTCGGACATAAATACGAGCCCGTAGCCGACGTCCTCATTGAGATAACGATGATCGAGTTGCGGTTGGGCACCAATCCCCATGAATCCGGGTGCCTTGCGGTAGCCCGAACCGTAGTTGGCCTCCAGCATGTAGCCCTGGCGCATGCCCATTTCCGGGTCCGGTAGCACAGTGATTCCCAGCTTCTTGCCAACCGCAATGCGGTCCCTATCCGTTGCCTCGATCAGGCGACCGACCGAGTCGCTCACGCCGTCTTCGTAAAACAGGAAATCACCGCCGGTCATCTCGATGCGCGCAGCATTACTCAAGGTCACCGCCGGATGAATAATCGGATTGGCGTTCTGCAGGCTTGTTTGCAGGACACTGTCCGCTCGCTCCATGCTCGGGTAAACATCGGCGATGAGGTCCAGGATTTCGCCCGTATGGCTGCCAGGCAGCGCAGCCAGGAGATTACCTGCCTTGAGCTTCAGGAATACGTGGACTTTCCCCGGCTCCGTCAGCCGCACGGCGTAGTGCAGCGTGGATGTTTCGGCAACACGAACGGCATCATCGTCCACCGCCAGCCCCGCCGATCGCTTGAACGCCAATGCTCCACCACAGGAACTGGGCGTTACTATCACTACCTGCCCGGCTTTCGTCTTGCCGGCAAGCGCTTTGCCGAACGGCTTGGTGCTGTACGCGGGACCCACAACGTAGATTAGCTCAGCATCCCGAAGCGCCTCGTCGATGTCATGGCCCGAGTAGGCTATCTCGCCAAATCCGGCGATATCGCCCTCGGCATGGATGCCACCTTGCGCCGCAATCGTCGCGATGTTGTCGGGAAACTGCTCGAAATCGAACAAGCGAACTGTGTGCCCGTGTGATGCGCAGTCGAATGCCACGGCGGTGCCGCCGGCGCCCGCACCCAGTACAGAAATATGCATAGCTGCCTCTTGATTCTTGCCAAACCGAGGCCCACGACTCTAGCGCAGATCGGCGCGAAGCCGTCATCCGTACAAGACACAATGCTGGCACACCAGTCGGCCAGATACCTCGAGGGATGAACTACTCGGGGGTATCCAGCGCACTTCTGCTCGGAAAGCGCTGGTCGAACTGCCTGAAGAACAACGCCAGCAGGCCTCCGGCGATGAGATGCCAGACGCCCCAAACCGCGGCGATTGCTGCTGCTCCGCCAAGGCCTTTGAGCTGACTCAGCAGAATCACAAGTGCCAGCCCGGAATTCTGGATGCCGATTTCGAACGTCAGCGCTCGACGGGTGGCCGAGACGCCTGACAGCACTCGTCCTGCCAATGCACCGGTCGCGAATGCCACGGCATTGTGCAGTACGACGATTCCGCCCAGCAACGACAGCGCCGGAAGCAGAATCGGGAAGAAGTACGCAATGCCGTAGATGATCACACCAACCAGCACCGAGACGCCGAGGATCGTTGTACGTTTCCGTATTCGCTTCGCGACATCCGGCGCTTTCGCCGCGACGACCATGCCGAGAATCAGGGGCACCGCAAGCAAGAACGTCGTCTGCGCCAGGAACAGGAGCGGACTGACGTCCAGCGTCTTCAACAATGTCGCCGTCGGTTCGTACGCGTGCGACCAGAACAGTATCGACGCAGGCGTCAGGATGGCCGCCAAGAGGCTCGACGTGGCGGTAAGCGCAACCGACGCTGCGACATTGCCTCTCGACAGATAAGTGAGGAGGTTGGAAACGGCGCCACCGGGGCAGCAGGCAACCACGATCATACCGAGTGCAACCGAGGCTGCTGGCCTGATCGCGAGGATCAGTAGAAACGTCGCGAGTGGCAGGATGACCACCTGCGAGACAACACCGCCCACAAACAGCAGCGGCTTGTCGCGAAGGAACGCGAAATCGTCGATGCGTAAGCCGAGAGCAACGCTGAACATAACGAGCATCAGCGAGAGCGCGACGCCGGCCTGTCCAACAGGGTCGAGTACGATACGCAGACTGTCGAGGGCGGTAATGTCCATCAGTGGGCTTTGCCGCTATAGCGTCTCCGACGCCAGGAAGGGCGTGACCCCGACGACCTTGTAGAGCTCGTCAGGCTTGTATGCCGTACTGCCTTTCATGACGAGCGTCGCGCGACGGATTGCCGAGATATCCTCGAGAGGGTTGCCCTCGACAAGTACGAGATCCGAATCCTTGCCGACCGCGATTGACCCTGTCCTGTCATCGACGCCGACGACGCGCGCGGAATCGAGCGACGCAATCCTCAACACGTCGGCATTTGAGATTCCCGCCTCGGAGTAGAGCTCAAGCTCGCGGTGGATCGTAAACGCAGGCATGTGATCACTGCCAGGGACAATCTGTACGCCATTGTCGTGCAGCTTCTTTATCATCGCCGCCTGCGCGACGGCTGAGGCCGCCCACTCTTCGACCTTATCTCCCATGTCCATTTCGGGCTTGTAGAGTCCGCGAGCGATCGTAGCCGGCAGATGCTCGGCAACTGCAGCAAAAGTCGGGTCGGGGTCGCCCGCATGATGCACAAGCTGCGTATCGAAAATGGCAGCGGTCGGGTCGATCGTGGTGCCTTTTTCAACGAACAGTGCGATGTAGTCTGCGACTTCCTGGCTATCGAGATCCAGTGCCCCTGCCTCGTCGCCGTACAAGGTAAACCGCAGTTGTTTGCGCGTATCTTCGCGATCACCGGCAAGGAAATTCAGGAAAACCATGTTGATGTGCTGGATCTCATCGTAGCCGGCGCGTACTGCCTGCTCCGCGGACATGAACGCGGGAATGTGTCCGGACAGGCGCATGCCGTGTTCGTGGGTTCGAGCCGCAATGTCATCGACCCATTCCGGATCGATGGAGCTATACAACTTGATCTGCATGTAGCCGTTCTCGGCATAGAAGTCGACACGCTCGAGTGCTTCTTCGAGAGACTCGACTGTATCGCCTGTTGCGTAAGGGCTCGCCTTGTCGATAAAGCCGGAGCGGTACGTGTTCGGCCCAATTACTTCGCCCGAATCGTGCTTGGCCGTCAGCTCCATGATCTGTTCATGCACACTGCCAATGTCGCGCACGCTGGTAATACCGCCGGCAATGTTGAGCACGCCGTCCGACAAGCCAAAGTGACCGTGCATATCCCACATGCCCGGCATCAGCGACTTGCCGGTACCGTCAATCCGTTTCGCATCACCTGCATCGATCGGGTCCGCAGACATGGCCGCGATTTTGCCGTCAGTAACAAGCACATGGTGGTCTTCGAGAAGAGCACCATTCTCGACATCGACAACGTCCACGTTCTCGAACAAGACAGGCGCATCGAGCGGGTAGGCAAGATTTCCCGAGATACGCTCGATCATCGCCGCATCCTCGGCGAGCTGGATCGTACCAAGTTGGTCCAGGACGTCCGAGCTCCAGCCTTTCGGATACATTCCCATGAAGCCGCCAAAGTCGAGGACTGCAACCTCCGTGTTCTCATCAAACCACGCGTAGTAAGGCGTAAATCCAAGGCCCGAAATCGCATAGAGTGACAGTGTTTGGGTACCGTCGGGGGTATCGACGTCTGCCGTTGTGAGTTTTTCGACGCGCGCGGTACCCGATGGCAATATCGCGAGCTCGCCATCCATGTTTTTCAGCGCCGCCTGCACCATGGTCGTTATGCCCAGTGAACCAAACTCGGTCGGCAGGTAGAACCCAGGCTCGTCCGTCATCACGCTGCCGCTTTCGCCAGCCGTGCTCCAACTCGCGACGCCGTTCTCGAAGTCAAATGACTCGTCGATCTCGGCGCCAAATGCCGATATACCAGTAATTCGTTGCGCAATCGGAATGCCGTCCGCATTAAGCTGCAGTTCGGAATTCACCGTGTACTCGCGATTGTTCCAGTGCACGAAAGATTCGACAGTCTCCTTGCCGTCGCCCGTGCGAACCACGGTTGATTCGCCAGCGGGTGTTCCCTGCGACAACCACACGAACTCCGACGTCGTGCCGACGCTGGTGTCAGCCGCTTGCTCAGCAGCAGGTTCCGGCGCTTCCTTGCCGCAAGCCCCCAACTGCATAACCAATACGGCGCAAACCGCCATTACCACTCTGGGTGCGTTTCTCACTCTTCTTCTCCCTCGTTATCGTTAAAGAACTCGAACAAGAGTCGAGACCCCCAAAAATCGGTGCGTTCTTCCGGTTCAATACAGATTGTCTGGTCAGGCATGCTCTTTGCCTGTAATTCGGTGACGCAGTAGCCGTTGCTGCCGCGAAAGCCCCCGGTACCGGGCCAGCGGTGATCCCCTTCCGGCCAAAGGCAATCGATCGATGGATGCGCAGTATCGCCGCAAGCAATCGTGCATTGCACGTCCTTGCCCTCGACGACAGATGCCGACCAGTCTTCGTGTTCAACGCCGCAGGCCTCACCCTCGTTCCACTGGCGGGTTACCGACGTGGTGCTCGCGTAGAACCACCCAGCCGAACTGACGCGCCCATCATGGGGAGCGACTTCGTCGGCACCGCCATTGATCTGGAGCAATGGCAATCGGCGTGACGGTGTGCATTCGAATCCGGGTTCCAGCCGGCCGCCAATCAGCGCTACTGCAGCAAACAGTTCAGATGCTTCACAAGCAATGCGGTTCGCCATCATCGCGCCGTTGCTGAATCCGGAGACGTAGAGTCGTTTCGTATCCACCGCGAAGTTCTCGGTAACAACACCTGCCAACACCTTGAGGAAGCCAATATCGTCATTACAGGACGTCCATCCGCACTTCCCACAGGCGCCGCACTCGGGCGGACACGGCACGACGTCCCGATCAGGCGTACAAATCGGACCGTCCGGTCCCGTGTCAAATCCGTCCGATATGTGATTCCAGGACGTTACCTCCCAAGGCTCCGCGCCGTTTACGCTCGCCATGAACCACGTCCCTTGCGGGTAGACCACGACATAGCCGTATTCCTCGGCGTACTGATTCAGTCCCTGGGTAACTTCGGCCTCAGTTCCCGTCGCCGTCCCGCCGTAGCCATGCAGGAATATTGCAGCCGGGTGCTCTGTCTCACCATCGTAAGTCGACGGCAGGAAGACAAAATATTCACGAACCAGGCCATCGTGTTTCAGCGTGTAACGCTGCATGGTCGGGTCCCAGGGGTCGCTCTTTGGACCACAGCCGCTGATCCCCACCAGGCCCAGGAGAAGAAAGATAATCAGTCGCTTGAACATAGCGCCACATGATAGCGGTTCTTGCTATCCTTGAAGAAAATTTTGGGGGCTAAATGTCTGGATCTTTCATCCAGGAACTGAAGCGGCGCAATGTCTTCCGCGTCGCGATCATCTACATCGTCGTCAGCTGGCTGCTTATGCAGATTGGCGATGTGATGTTCCCCGCCTTGCGGCTGCCCGAGTGGACGACGACACTCCTCGTAGCCTTCCTGATCCTGGGTTTCCCGGTCGCTATCATTTTCGCCTGGGCGTTTGAGCTGACGCCTGATGGTGTCGTCCGTACAGACGAAGTACCCGAGGGCCAGTCGATAACAAGCGACACCGGCCAGAAGATCAATTACCTGATTATCGGAATTCTCATTGTCGCCGTAGGTTTCCTGCTCGTGAAGGACGCCCTGCGAACAGAAAGTCCCATTCAACCTGTGATTAGTGTGGCCGATCAGTCGATCGCCGTCCTGCCATTCAAGAACCAGAGCGCCAGCGAGGAGAACGCGGCGTTCTTCGCAGGCGGTTTGCACGACGAACTGCTCACGCTGTTGTCGAAGCTCGGCGATCTGAAGGTGATCTCGCGCACGTCGGTGGAACGCCTCGACCCGAACCTGAGCATTCCAGAAATCGGCGAGCTGCTGGGCGTCGCCACGGTACTCGAAGGGCAGGTACAGCGTGCTGGCGATCGCCTGCGCATCAATGTGCAGCTCATCGACACTGCTGAGGAAGGCCACGTCTGGGCCAACACGTATAACAGCGAACTGACTGCCGAGAATGTTTTCGAGGTGCAAAGCGATATCGCACGTACGATTGCAGGCGCGCTGCAGGCCGAACTGTCCCCGGACGACGAGCAAGAATTGAGCGCTGTGCCCACGACAAATACGCGAGCGTTCGAGAAATACCTGCTCGCCATGCAGACCGCAAAACCGGGAACCTACGAGGCCATGCAGCTGGCCGAGTCGTATCTTGAGGAAGTGGTGACGCTGGACCCGGGGTTCGCGGAGGCCTGGGTCGGCCTGGCCCAGGTTCGCAGCGAGCTCTTTCAGACCGGG
Source organism: Gammaproteobacteria bacterium (assembly GCA_009937605.1). Taxonomy (GTDB): domain Bacteria; phylum Pseudomonadota; class Gammaproteobacteria; order Steroidobacterales; family Woeseiaceae; genus UBA1847. Next base: position 10,927 of record JAACFG010000096.1, read on the forward strand.
GCAATCGGCCGGGATGAATTTGTCAGCACGGCGGGGCCGACCATTGAGACCGCTTTGTCACTTGACCCGCGCAACGGCGACGCCCACGCGGTGCGCGCGCGGGTGCAGGATGCCGCGGGCAGGCCTGACGCCGCCGAGGCTTCATTTAAACAGGCATTGAGGCTGTCGCCCCGAAGCAGTCTTGTGCGCGAGTTTTACGGTGATTTTCTGCGAGTCAACGGCCGGTATGAAGAGGCGCGTCGGATCCTGCGAAAAGGGCTTGAGTTTGACCCCCTTTCGCTTGTCATCATGTTCGAGCTTGGTCGAGTCGAGATGTACCTGGGAAACCCCGAGGCTAACATCGAGGCGGGGAATCGTATTCTCGAGCTCGACCCGGCGAGCGTCAGGGGCTATGTGGCTTTGCTGCAAGCCAACATCTGGCGTGGGCATTTTGACGAAGCATGGCCATGGTATGTGAAGACAATCGAAATAGATTCCGGAGATTTTGAAACCTGGGCGCACGCAGCCGTATACCTGGACGATCTTGGAGCGGAGGAACTGGCCAATCGCTACATCGAGCACGCTGAGTCGTTCGGCGCTGGCGAACCAGTCGTGGTCAAGTCCAGGATCCAGCTCCAGTCCGTACGCGAGCAAACGGATGAGGCCCTGAAACTGGCGAAGAGCAATATGAACGACGAATTCGGCAACCGGTGGGGCTCACACGAAGTATTACTGAGAACGATTGGTACTGCAGCGGTTCAGGACGGCAGCTATGACGACGTCATCGATATGTACCGACGTTGGCATCCCAAGCTTTTCCTGACGGTGCCAGAAATATCGCCAGACAATATCGCGATCGCAGCCAACCTCGCCTGGCTGCTGCAACAGGCGGGCAGCCCCCACAGGGCAACAGAGATCATCGATGCCGCCTTGAACTGGTACCGACGCACCCAGCCGGAAGGTGTCCATGGCTACAATCTCGGCATCGTGGATGTCCGCCTACTTGCCCTGGCTGGCGAGACAGAGCTGGCACTTGAGACCTTGCGCGACGCTGTCGACAGTGGCTGGCGGATGGGGTGGCAGTGGCGCATGAGCAATCCGGCTCTGGATGGCATACGCAGCACGCCGGAATTCCAGCAGATTGTCACCAATATTGAGAATGCCATGGCTTTGCAACTCGAGAACATAATGGCCTCTCCTCACCTCGGTGAATTCGACCTGCGCGACAAGCCGGCTGAGTAGTATAGTTAGGCCAAACAATCCGAACATAGAGATTGGGGGAATCCAGTGAATAGATCAATTGCCGCTTTGGCGGCTTGTGCAGTACTGACTGCGGGCTGCAGTCACGACGTTGAAAATGAAGGCC
>JAACFG010000097.1 GCA_009937605.1 Gammaproteobacteria bacterium
GACCGATATCCTGGGTGATGAAGATCACCTCGGCGACATGGACTTCAAGGTTGCCGGTACCGAGGATGGTATTACTGCGCTGCAGATGGACATCAAGATCCAGGGCATCACGAAGGAGATCATGAGCACAGCGCTTGATCAGGCACGTGATGGTCGCTTGCATATCCTCGGCGAGATGAACAAGGTTCTCGGCGAATCCCGCACTGAAATGTCTGAGTGGGCGCCGACGATCATGACGATCAAGATCGACCCGGAGAAGATCCGCGACGTTATCGGCAAGGGTGGCGCGGTTATTCGTGCGATTACTGAGGAAACGGGCGCATCTGTCGATATCGATAACGACGGCACAATCCGTATCGCATCGGTCGACGGCGCTTCCGGCAAAGAAGCACTTCGTCGCATCGAGCTGATCACCGCTGATGTTGAAGTTGGCCGGATTTACGAAGGTAAGGTCGCTCGCCTGATGGACTTTGGTGCTTTCGTCACGATTCTGCCGGGCAAAGATGGTCTCGTGCACATCTCGCAGATCTCGAACGAACGTGTCGAGAAAGTCAGCGACAAGCTGGCCGAAGGCGACGTGGTCAAGGTCAAGGTCCTGGAAGTCGATCGTCAGGGGCGTGTTCGCCTTTCGATGAAGGAAGTCGACGCCGCGTAGTAGGAGCGGCCATTGGCCGCGAATGAGATAAGGTCACTGTCCCCTTATAATTAGAGCCGCTCCTTTCGGGGAGCGGCTTTTTTTATAATCCGGGCATGGCCGAGTGGGGTTGCAGGAACCCGAGGATCCGATCGGGCAGGTAGAAGGTGGGGGCCCAGGGCGTACCGCCATTGATAAAGCCGACATGGCCACCTGCCTCGGCGACCTCGAGAGTTACGTTGTCCGATAGCTCGTTGTCCGTCGGAATGACCTCGGGAGTCATGAATGGATCATCCAGCGCGTTGATTACAAGCGTCGGCCGTTCGATCTCTGACAGGAAATTCACCGAGCTGCAACGGTCGTAGTAGTCCTGCATCCCATCAAAACCGTGCAAGGGAGCGGTCACCCAATCGTCGAATTCAGCGAAGGTGCGGGCTCCCATGGCCTTATCCCAGTCAAAAGCGGCGGTATGGCGGTCGAATTTTCGGCTCACCGACGCCTTCATGCGTTTTAGCAAGTGGCGCTGGTAGAATTTTGAGAAGCCCCGGTTCAATGCCTCGGCACATTGGTGGAGATTGAGTGGCACGCAGATCGCTGCAGCCGCTCTCAGGGGCGTATCATCTCCGGATTCACCGAGATACTTGAGGAGCACATTGCCGCCCAGTGAGTAGCCCACCGCGACGACGGGACCTGCATGAATTGGTGATTCAGGAGACTCATGTAAAGTCTCAAGAAAGTATCGTAAGTCATTGGTTTCACCGGCATGATAGCGGCGGGGAAGGCGGTTTCTATAGTCCCCGCAGTCCCTGAAATGCAGGACGCAAGATCGCCAACCCAATTGCAGTGCGGCTTCCATCAACATGCGGGCGTAGGAAGACTCGGCCGACCCCTCCAGCCCGTGCAGGATGACCAGGAGCGGTGTGGTTCCCGCCATGGAATCGCCTGCGACCAACCAGTCGACGGCCGTGCTGTCGCCATCAGGTAGCTCCAGTTCCTGCCGTCGAAGCGCAGGAGATGATCGCCAGGACCAGGGAAAGGACGGGTAGATCGTCTGAGCGTGGCGATTTTTCAGCCAGCGTGCCGGGGTGAATTCACTTTCAATAATCATAGTGGGCAAAAAAATGGCCCCCCGCTTGCGCAGGGGGCCTGCCGTTGAGTTTTACCCCTTCAGGCGTTGCAACAGGGGGCGGGGGAGCGTATCCCCGTTGCAGTCTCCAAGCTATGGCATTTGAGGGGTGGCTGTCAAGAAATTTGCCTTGATTTTGTCAATTGAGACAGCGGCAAGTCTTTGCAATCGCTCAATTTTCCAGTTCTCAATGGCCCAGAACCAGATGTCCTGGAGGCTATGTTGGTTGAGATCGGCCGGTGGGACCTGTTGCAGCGCCGCCAACGCCGCCACCAACACTTTCTGAGTGTTGTCAAACGGGATACCGGGGGCTCCAGTCAGCTTGCTGAGCTTGTCTCCATCCGGGTGGGTAATGACCGGTATATGGACGTAGTTTGGGGTGCGAAAGCCGAGAAGGCGCTGTAACCAGATCTGGCGCGGAGTCGAGTCCATGATGTCAATGCCCCGAACGATTTCGCTAATACCCTCCAGTTCGTCGTCGACAACCACCGCGAGTTGATAGGCGATGAGTCCATCGCGCCGTTTGATGATGAAGTCGCCCGATTCACGTTCCAGATGCTGAACCTGTCTTCCTTGCAGACCGTCAAGGTACTCGATTGGCTCGTTATTCGTGCGCAGCCGGATGGCAGTCTCGACCGCATCGCACCCGTCGCGGCACGTCCCGGGATATATAGTCCCGAGCGGTCCTCTTGGCACATCGGCGAGATCCTTGCGCGAGCAACCGCAAGCGTAGGCCAGCTCCGAGCCGAGCAAGCTCTGCAAAGCGGCTTCGTGATCCGCCGCGCTGCGGCTTTGATAGATTACGTCGCCGTCCCATTCGAACCCGTAGATATCCAGCGCTTTCAGGATCAGGTCCGTGGCACCCGGCTGCTCGCGTGGCGGATCGATGTCTTCAATACGAAGAAGCCAGAGTCCATTGTGGACCCTGGCTTGCAAATAGCTGGCGACGGCAGCAACAAGCGAACCGAAGTGCAGCGGGCCGGTCGGCGAAGGCGCAAACCGGCCGATGTACTTTCTACCGGTACCGATCGTCCCGATCGCGGAACTGACGCTCAGCGAGCTCCCGGCGTTCCTGAGCCTCCAGGCATAGCGTCGCAACCGGGCGAGCTTCCAGGCGCTTCAGGCCAATCTCCTCGCCGGTTTCGTCGCAGTAGCCGTAGTCGCCTTCATCGATGCGAATCAGGGCCGAGTCGATTTTTCGCAGCAGTTTGCGCTCGCGGTCCCGGGTGCGAAGTTCCAGTCCAAATTCCGACTCCTGGGTTGCGCGATCGTTGGGGTCGGGGAAGTTGGCGGCCTCGTCCTGCATGTGATGAACCGTACGGTCAACCTCATTCATCAGTTCGCGCTTCCAGGCGGACAAGATCTTCCGGAAGTGTTTGAGCTGCTTGTCGCTCATGTACTCCTCGCCACGGGCCGGCTTATAAGGGGCGATGCCGTGAATTGGGCCGGAAAATACGTTTCCTCTGGGCTTGGCGCGCTTGACAGGAACCTTGCGCGCGACCTTGCGAGCCGGCACTTTCTTTTTAGCCGCCGGACGCTTCTTGCTGACGGCTTTCTTCTTGGCGACCTTCTTCTTGCTGACGGCCTTCTTCTTGGCGACCTTCTTCTTGCTGACGGCCTTCTTTTTGGCAACCTTCTTCTTGCTGACAGCCTTTTTCCTGGCCACCTTCTTAGCGACCTTCTTCTTCGAGGTCTTCTTGGCGACCTTTTTCTTGCTGACAGTCTTCTTCTTGGCAACCTTCTTCCTGGTCACCTTCTTGGTTGACGTCTTCCTCCTCGCGGGGGCCTTTTTCTTGCTGACGGCCTTCTTCTTTGCGACTTTCTTCTTCGTAGTGGACTTCTTGGCGGCGACCTTCTTTCGAGAGGTCGTGGTCTTCTTCCGCTTCTTGCTCGCTGCTTTCTTTGCGGGCATTTTGGACTCCTGCCGGGGAAAGAAAAGGCCGGGATTATACATGGCCTGCGGCAGCATGGAAGCCCTATTTTTCTGGGGAAATCGCCCCCCGATTCTATTACACTAGCCAACTTTAGACGGGATATTGGCGTAGACCACGCATGCGATTAAGCAAGATCAAGCTCGCTGGCTTCAAATCCTTCGTCGACCCCACAACTATTACGTTTCCCAGCAGCCTTGTCGGCGTTGTTGGCCCCAATGGTTGTGGCAAGTCGAACGTGATTGATGCCGTGCGATGGGTGATGGGGGAAAGCTCCGCGAGCCGCCTCCGCGGTGACTCCATCACGGACGTCATCTTTAACGGCTCAAGTTCGCGCAAGCCAGTGGGCGCTGCATCTGTTGAGTTGCTGTTCGACAACACGGACACGACCCTGGAAGGGCAGTACGCCAAGTACTCTGAAATCTCCATCCGGCGCGAAGTCAGTCGCGACAGTATCTCGTCCTATTTCCTGAACGGCACCAAATGCCGCCGCAAAGACGTTACCGGTGTATTTCTCGGTACAGGCCTCGGCCCGCGAAGCTACTCGATCATCGAGCAGGGCATGATCTCGCGCCTGATCGAGGCAAAACCGGAAGACATGCGAGTCTTTATCGAGGAGGCCGCGGGCATCTCGAAGTACAAGGAGCGCCGCCGCGAGACGTCCAACAGAATTAAACACACTAAGGAAAACCTCGACCGCCTGCTGGACGTCCTTGAAGAGGTGGAAAAACAGATCAAGCATCTGGACAGGCAGGCGAGGACCGCTGAGCGCTACGGCAAGTACAAGGAAGAAGAGCGCCGTACGTCCGCCGAGGTACTCGCACTGCGTACCAGGGACCTGGATGATCGTGGCGCGAGCTCGAAATCCCGGCTGGAAGAGTGCAAGACGGCGCTTGAGTCGGCCATCGCGAAGCAACGCAGCATTGAGGCGGCGTTGGAAGAAACGCGCGTGCGCCAGAGCGAACGTACTGACGAGTTCAACGAGGTCCAGGGGCGCTACTACAAGGTAGGCGGTGAGATCGCACGCCTGGAGCAAACGATCGAACATGCGCGCGAGTTGCGTGAGCGCCAGGAGAAGGACCTTGAACAGGCCGTCCAGGGCGCCGCGGAGATCGCCGGCCACATCGATCAGGACCAGACAGAAATCGAGCAGCTCGAACTGACACTCAGTGAACTCATTCCAGGGTTGGAAGAGGCTCGTGAAAGCGAGCGGGCATCGTCAGCATCGTTGCAGCGGGCCGAAGATGCCTTGGCCGAGTGGCAGCGCCAGTGGGACGAGCATTCGCTGAAGCACAACGAGGCGATGCAGCAGCAGAATATCGAGCACACGCGGGCCGAGCAGATTGAATCTCGCTTGTTGAGTTTCACCGAGCGGCGCAGGAAGATCGACGACGCCCAGTCGGAGGCGAGTCCAGAGGATTTGCAGGCTAAGCACGCCGAGCTAAATGAGCAGGAATTACGTAAGCGCCAGGCGCGTGATGAATTCGATCGTCACTTGACAGACATTGCAGAGAAGATTCGCAAACTTCGCGATCAGGACCAAAAGATGACCCGGCTGGTCGATGAACGACGTGCGAGTCTGCAGGAATCACAGGGGCGGTACGCATCGCTTGAAGCGCTGCAGCAAGCCGCGATGGGTGACGGCGATGACGGTATCAAGGACTGGCTCAAGGGAGCTGGCCTCGAAGGCAATCGTCGTGTTGCGCAAACGCTCAAAGTTGACAGTGGCTGGGACAAGGCTGTCGAAACGGTGCTGGGCGATTACCTCCAGGCAGTGTGCGTGGCTGACATCACGCCCGTAACCGAGACGATTGCGAGCTTGCGATCCGGTGTGCTCACTGTGCTTCGCGAACATGGGAAAGATGAGGCGACTCCGAACACGGAGAACACGCTCGCCCAGAAGGTCACCGGGGCGCCGGCCGCGGTTCGGGACCGATTGGCGCAAGTACGATTTGCGGACTCACTTGGCAGTGCACTCGCGATTCGGGAAAGCCTGACCGGAGACGAGTCGGTGATCACCGATGAGGGCATCTGGCTCGGCAAAGACTGGCTGCGCGTGACGCGCGACAAGGACGGCAAGGCTGGCGTTCTGGCGCGCGAACACGAAATGCGTCGTCTCAAATCGGACATGCGCGAGATGCAGGCGCGCTTCGAAAGTGCCCGCAAGTTGCTGGCCGACGGCCGCATTCGCCTGACTCAACTGGAAGAGCGGCGTGAAACGCTGCAGCAGGACGCCGGGTCGCTACTCAACGAGTATTCGGAGATCAAGGCCGCGCTCGAGTCGGCACGCTACAAGATGGATCAGGCCAACGCCCGCAAAGCGGCGCTTGCCGAAGAAGCAACCGAGCTCGATAGCGAGAAGATCTCCGCGGAAGAACAGCTGCGTGAGTCGCAGCGTATGCACGTTATGGCTGTCGATTCGCTGGGGCAACTTGAATCCGCGCGGGCGGACCTCGAGGCACGGCGCGAAGAGTTGCGAGCTGAGTTACAGCGCGTTCGGGCACAGGCGGACGAAGACCGCCAGTCGGTGCAGAACATTACGATTCAGTTTGAGAGCCGGCGCAATAGCAAGGAATCAGCCGCACAGAATCTCGAGCGTATGGAGCGCCAATTGCAGCAGTTCCGCACGCGCGAGCTTGAAATTCGCGAACAGCTATCGAGTAGCGAGTCTCCATTGGTGGACAAGAAGGAGTCGCTTGCCAGGCAGCTGGAGACTCGCATCGAGGTTGAGGAAGAGCTCGCAACCGCCCGGCGGCAGGTCGAGAAAGTTGAACACGAACTACGCGAGCTCGATCAGTCGCGCATTCAGATCGATCAGAGCGTGGACGAGGCACGAGTAAAAGTCAGCGAAGCAGAAATGGCCATGCAGGAACTGCGCGTGCGACGAGAAGGTTTCGCCGAGCAACTTGCTCAAACGGACTTCGAACTCGAGCCGCTGCTTGAGGAGATGGACGACGAGGCCAATATCGAGGACTGGGAGCTTAAACTCGATAAGGTCCGTCGCCGGATCGACCGGCTTGGACCGATTAACCTGGCAGCAATCGACGAGTTCAAAGAGCAGTCGGAACGCAAGGAATACCTCGACTCACAGCTGGCGGACCTCAACGACGCCTTGGAAACACTCGAAGGCGCCATTCGTAAGATCGACCGTGAAACGCGCACGCGCTTCCGCGAGACCTATAACAACATCAATGATGGCTTCCAGAAGCTGTTCCCGAAACTGTTCGGCGGCGGACATGCGTACCTCGAACTGACCGGCGAAGACCTGCTGTCAACAGGCATTACGGTAATGGCGCGGCCGCCAGGCAAGAGAAACAGTACGATTCATTTGCTATCGGGTGGAGAAAAAGCGCTCACGGCTGTCGCACTCGTGTTTGCCATCTTTGAATTGAATCCTGCGCCGTTCTGCATGCTCGATGAGGTTGACGCGCCGCTTGACGATGCCAACGTCAGCCGATTCTGCGATATTGTTCGCGAGATGTCGGACAAGGTGCAGTTTGTCTTTATCACGCATAACAAGGTGACGATGGAAATGGCGCGCCAGTTGTCAGGTGTGACGATGCAGGAACCGGGCGTATCGCGCCTTGTTTCGGTTGATCTTGATGCGGCTGTGAAGATGGCGGCCAGCTAAGGACGACTGTGAGTCATGGAAATGGATGGTTTGCGATGGTTGCTGTTGTTCTTTGGACTACTGGTAATCGCCGGTGTCTATCTCTACAGCCGTCGGGACAAAACGAAGCCTGAAGAGACCAGCGAGGTTACTCCCGCTCGCGTCGAGCCGACGCTGGACGCCAGTGAAGAAGAGCCGGTCGTCGAAGAGGTTGACGATCCGACGGAAATGCCGGCCGAGGCTGGGCCGCAGAAGATTGTGACGTTACGCCTGATTGGCCGTAACAAGAATCCGTTCAAAGGCGACGAACTTATTCTCAGCATGCGCGGCATTGGTCTGCGGCACGGCAAGTTCGGCATCTTTCATCGTTACGACGGCAATGACGAGTCGCGGACGATTTTCAGCGCGGCGAGCCTGGTTGAGCCGGGGAGTTTTGATCTCGCAAATATCAAGGATCAACAGATACCGGGCATCAGTCTCTTTCTGGTGCTCCCAGGGCCTGTGGAGAGCGTCGAAGGCTTTGACCTGATGATGGCGGCTGCCCGTGCGCTCGCGCAAACACTGGATGGTGAGCTGCTCGATGAATCTGGCAGCACGTTGAGTATTCAGCGCGAACGCTACCTGCGCGAAGAGATCATCCAGTTCCAGCTCAGTGGCTGACGTCCTCAAGAAAATTGAATCTCTCCGCGATGAGATTCGGTACCACAACTATCGCTACCACACGCTCGACGATATTGAGATTCCCGACGCCGAATACGATCGGCTTATGCGGGAACTGCAGCGTCTTGAAGATGAGAATCCTGATCTCGTAACGATCGATTCTCCAACGCAGCGCGTCGGTGCAGAACCTAGTGGTGCATTGCAGACTGTGCAGCATCGACTGCCAATGTTGTCACTGGACAATGTGTTCGCTGAAGATGAGTTGCGGGAATTTCATCGGCGTGTGGCAGAGAAGCTGGAGTTCGAGGATGGGGCGACTGATCTTCAGTACGCGGCTGAACCGAAGCTGGATGGCGCCGCCGTAAGTCTGCTTTACGAAGACGGCGTGCTGGTTCTGGCAGCAACGCGTGGTGATGGTACGACAGGTGAGGACATCACTCATAACGTTCGCACTATTGACTCCATTCCGTTGCGCTTGATCGGAGATGGCTACCCGGCAACGCTCGAGGTTCGCGGCGAGGTGTTCATGCCTCGTGCGGGATTTGACGCTTACAACAAGAAGGCGAGAGCGGCGGGCGAGAAGACCTTCGTGAATCCTCGCAATGCAGCGGCGGGGAGTTTGCGTCAGCTCGATCCAAAGCTCACGGCTGAGCGCCCGCTGGACATGTACGTGTATTCGGTTGGTCTCGTCGAGGGAGGAGACCTGCCGGATCACCACAGCGACATCATCATGTGCCTGCAGAAGTGGGGACTGAAAACCTGTCCGGAACGGCGCGTCATTACCGGTGTCGAAGGCTGTCTCGACTACTACGCTGAGATCGGGGAGAAGAGAGACTCTTTGCCTTACGATATTGACGGCGTCGTGTACAAAGTCGACAGCCTGTCTATGCAACGGGAACTGGGATTTGTCGCGAGGGCCCCTCGCTGGGCCGTAGCACACAAATTTCCTGCGCAGGAAGAGTTGACGAAGGTTGAGGGTATCGAGTTCCAGGTTGGGCGAACCGGAGCGTTGACGCCCGTAGCGCGTTTGGATCCCGTGTTCGTCGGTGGCGTAACGGTTAGCAACGCGACGCTGCATAACATTGATGAACTGCATCGGAAGGATGTCCGTGTCGGTGACACTGTTATCGTCCGGCGCGCGGGCGATGTGATCCCTGAGGTCGTTAGTGTGGTTGCAACCAGGCGACCCAAGAAAACCACCCGCGTGCAATTGCCAACACAGTGCCCTGTCTGCGAATCACACGTGGTGCGAGAGGAGGGCGAGGCCGTTGCGCGCTGCACGGGTGGCTTGTTCTGCAAGGCCCAGCGAGTTGAAGCGCTCAAACATTTCGTGTCCCGCCGCGCTATGGATATCGATGGGCTTGGTGCGAAATTGATCGAGCAATTCGTTGAGGAAGACCGTATCAAGAACCCGTCGGATATCTACCACCTGACGAAAGAAGAGCTCGCAGAGCGAGAGCGTATGGGTGAGAAATCTGCTGAGAACCTGATTGGGTCGATCGAAAAGAGCAAGTCGACGACGCTTCCACGATTCTTGTTCGCGCTTGGAATTCGTGAGGTAGGTGAGGCAACGGCAGTGAGTGTCGCGTCATATTTCGGAAATCTCCCAGCGATCATCGAGGCGGAGACGGAGAAATTGGTCGCTGTTCCGGACGTGGGGCCGGTCGTCGCGAAACGTATCCGAGACTTTCTTGATGAGGACCACAACCTGGAGGTGATGGCCAAGCTCCAGGCGTCAGGAGTTCATTGGGCCGATACAGAACCAATGCAGGTCGCGGAGGACGGCCAGTTGACCGGAAAGACGTTTGTAATCACTGGAACGCTTTCTGGAATGACCCGTGACCAAGCGAAGGACCTGATTGTGAAGGAAGGTGGAAAGGTTACGGGCAGCGTTTCCAGGAAGACCAGCTATTTATTGGCTGGCGACAACGCCGGATCCAAGCTCTCAAAGGCGCAGTCGCTCGAGGTAGAGGTCATTGATCTCGACGGTCTCCGAAACTTGCTGAAGGATTAAGCAGCAGGCGTCCGATTCGTTTCTGGATCGTTAGCCAAGTTACACATATGGCAGAAACAGCCCTCAAGTGATACGACTTGGGCGATTTTTCCCATGTCCGTCATTTCTCTGGCGATTTACCCAATCGATCAATATATTGCGCCCATGCAAGAAAAACTAAAACAACAAGTTCTTGATGCTTTCCAGCTCCTGATGCGCCCTATGGTGAGGATACTTCTTCGATACGGGATAGGATATCGAGAGTTTGTGGAGGTTGCGAAGACAACTTATGTTGGCGTTGCGTCTTCCGATTTTGGCATTCGCGGACGACCTACAAATATTTCTCGTGTTGCTGTGATGACTGGATTGACGAGAAAAGAGGTCAAGCGCATACGCGACAAGATCATATCCGGAGAGAGATCTGTCGCTGTCAAAACGACGCCACTGGCGGATGTTCTACATCATTGGCACGCTCAGGCCGACTACACGGACTCAAGTGGTCAGCCACTGACATTACAATTCGCTGGTGAGAATTGTTCGTTTTCGAGTTTGGTAAGGGCTTTCGGCGGTGATGTACCGCCTGGCGCTATGCGAACGGAAATGAAACGCGTGGGTGTAATCGAAGAGGATGACGACGGTGCGTTACGTGCGATCTCCAGAGTAGTTCGTCCTTCTAGTGACCATGACAGGCTCATCACTATGCTGGTTCACGGTGCATATGCGTTTCTATCAAATATTGCTCACAATACTGACTCGGATTCGTCCGATTCAAAATGGGCGAGTAGAGTCGCGTACACTACGTCGGTACCCAGCGACAACACGAAGCAACTTCGTAGAATTGCGGGAGATCGTATCTGGGATTTTGCAGAGTCGATTGACGACGTATTCATAACTTACGAAGCGCTAAGTGAGGATAGGAAGCTTTCCGATCACGGTGATGAGAACGCGGTTGCCGTCGGGGTTTTCTATTTTGAAGAACAAGATGAAGACGCGAATTACGAGTGGTAGTTAAGACGCGAATAGCTAAGAGTTCTATTTTCAGCGACACCGCCGTCGGCGAAATTGTCCAGGGCGGCAATTGAGCGAACAGTCAACTTAAGCGCAACTGTATGCAGTAATTTCCCGTTCGGTCTACTCCTGACTGCGCGTGCACTAATTAGCAGCATATTTCGCTTGATCTACGAAAAATGCCCGCTAGATTCCAGCCGACTTTGCGCGATTCCAAAAAGACTTTTATAATCAGTAGATTACATAATGTATCTATTTCGTTTTGGCATGAGTCACGACCAATTGCTTGACATAATCTCTCCAATTGACACAGATGGTGTTCAAACACCATTTATAGTGGTCTTTACTGGCTTGCATAGGTCTTGCATGCGAGATACTTTACATATTGCGCAGGAGACGTGGCCTTAAATGGGGCAAGACGTAAAAGACCATCTTAGGCGGGCCCTCTCGCTCATGTTCAAGCCGCTTGTGCGGCTGCTGATAGCTCAGGGGGTCACACACGCGGAGTTTTCTGAGACTGCGAAAGATGTTTACGTCGAGGTCGCGCTGCGCGACTTTGAAGAACAGGGGAAAGTTAACAAGTCGCGGATAGCGATACTAACGGGTCTGACAAGAAAAGAAGTAAAGAACGTAATTGATCGGGCGATGTCGTCGGGCTACAGCGAGAAGACTTACTCAAGGCCGACGCGGGTGTTGACTGGATGGTACTCGGATCCAGGCTTTCAAGGCCCATATGGGATTCCCTTGGAGCTTCCATATGAGTCAGAGGACGCCGATACGCCTAGCATTGTCAGCTTGGTTCGCAGATACAGCGGGGACATGGCGCCGCGGCAGATGTTGAATCAATTGATTGAGGCCGGTTCGGTTGTGGAGGTGGAAGGAAGATACAAGACCGTTAGTAGGACATTTACGCACGCAAAATTGTCCGCCGAGTTGATTCAGAGACTTGGAAGTGTTGGCTACAGAGTGTTTTCCTCTGCGGCCCGGAATATTGACAAGGAAATGGCAAGTGGCGGGCAATTTGATCGAATGGTGTTTGCGGATGACGGATGCACAGATGAAGTAATCGCGCTTTTCGATGAGTACATAAAGGAACGGGGGCAGTCGTTCTTGGAAGAAATGGATGTGTGGTTTTCTTCAA
>JAACFG010000098.1 GCA_009937605.1 Gammaproteobacteria bacterium
AGGACTTCTATGATTACCAAGAAACGCCCCCTCTGGGCTGGATTCCTGCTCGCTCTGTTCTCAATGAGCGCCGCTCAGGCCGCGCTTCCGACGAGCGTCGGCGGTCAGGCTGTAACGAGCCTCGCACCGCTGGTTGAGTCCGCATCACCGGCTGTCGTCAATATTCGGATAACGCAGACGCGCCGCGACCGCTTTGGTCGTACCGGCGAAGTTGGCGGGGCAGGCTCGGGTGTCATCGTCGACGCAGAGAACGGCTACATCCTGACGAACCATCACGTCGTCGAAGGTGCCGACGAAATCCAGGTTTCACTGATCGACGGCCGGACGCTCGATGCCGAGATCGTCGGCTCAGATGCGGGAACGGACATCGCACTAATCAAGGTGGAAGGTGACGACCTGACGGAGATGCCAATAGGCGACTCGGAGGATGTCAGAGTCGGCGATTTTGTTATCGCGATCGGTAATCCCTATGGACTCACCCACACGGTAACCTCGGGCATCGTCAGCGCGCTTGGACGTACCGGGATCAACTCGGACGGCTTCGAGGACTTTATTCAGACCGACGCATCGATTAACCCGGGCAATTCCGGCGGCGCACTGGTCAACATGGATGGCGAGCTCATTGGCGTCAACTCGATGATCTTCAGCCGCTCGGGTGGCAATGTCGGTATCGGCTTCGCCGTACCCACCGAGATCGCCAGTTCGATCATGGGGCAAATCCTCGACTTCGGCGAAATTCGCCGTGGGCTGCTCGGTGTCAACATCCAGACCATCGACATGGAAGCCGCGGAGACTCTGGACATCGATGTTGAGGGCGGTGCGCTCGTAACTCGAGTGTTCCCCGATTCGGCTGCCGAGAAGGCCGGCTTGCAGGTCGGCGACATCATTGTCGGCGTCAACGACAAGGAAGTGACGAGTGCCGCGGAGCTTCGCAACACGATCGGCTTGCTCCGTTCGGGTGATAACGTCGGCATTCGCTATTTGCGGGACAACAAGTCGCACTCGACCTCTGCAGAGCTTGGCCGGGCCGAGGATCAGCTCCTGTCAGGTGCTGACATTCACCCCGGGCTCGCCGGCGCCAGCTTCGCTCCAGCGACTGCGGAGAGCACGGCAAGCGAGAGTGGCGTAGAAGTGACTGGTGTGGAAGAGGACAGCCCTGCCGCTCAGCGCGGTCTGCGCACGGGCGACGTCATCACCGCCGTCAATCGCGTGCTGGTTCGCAATCTTCGCGACCTCACCGCGGTCGCGAGTAACAACAGGATCCTGTTCCTGCTGATACAGCGTGGTGACCGTTCGCTGATGCTGCAGATAAGGTAATCTTTATAGATGCACTTAAGGGACAGCAACCGGCCTGGTATCAGACCCAGATTCAGACTTTTCGTCGGTGCTGTCCTTGCTGCAACCCTGTTAGTTGCATTGCCCGCCGCCGCGGCTGATATCGACAAGCAACGCGAGCTCTTCAAGAGCGTCTATGAGACTGTCGAGCGCGGCGACTGGAGTCCGGTCGACGGTCTTTCTGCTGCTGACCGCCAGCTCCTGCAGCAATATGTGCTCTGGCCGGATCTGCGCGCGACCTGGCTGCGCGCCAACCTTGGGTCAGTTCCGACTGCTGAGGTCGATGCGTTTCTGCGGCGGTATGGCACATTGCGGCCCGTACGTGAGCTGCGTTACCGGCAAGCGCTGTTCTTCGCGAAGAACGGCGACCTCCTCAGTTACCAGAAGATTTACGAGCAGTTCTACCAGGGAAAGAACATCGCTCGCCTGGACTGCCTGTCGTTACAGGCGGAAATCAGTGCCGGCCGGTACCAGCGGGTCGATCAGCGCGCGATCGATCTGTGGCTCGTCGGCGCCAGCCAGGTTGATGAATGCGACCCGGTTTTTGCGTACCTCGGCGACAGCAATCTGCTCGGTCCCGGCGAGTATCGCCGGCGATTCGACCTGGCAATCACTGCGCGCGAATTTCAGCTCGCGCGCTGGCTCGCGAAGAGTATCGACCAACCGCATGTTGATGAAGCGACGCTCTGGATCAGCGCGCAGTCAGACCCGGAAGGATTTCTCAGCCAGCACAAACCCGCCCTCGATAGTGATACGTATCGCCAGCAGCTGGCCTACGCCACCGAGCGTCTGACTTACGGTGATCCGGAGATCGCTCTACATCTCTGGACGGACGTAGCAAAGCAATACGCCTTCTCCGAGGATCTACAGCGCGATACTGAGCGGCACATTGCCTTGTGGATGGCGCGCGACGGCCTGCAGGGTGGATACGCTCTTCTCACCGGCCTGCCACAGGCCGCTCAGGATAAGGAGGTTGTGCGGTGGCGTGCCAGAACGAGCCTGCGCGATAACGAGTGGCTCAGGCTGCTGACCGACATTGCCGCGATGACGGTGGACGATCGTGATACAGAGGAGTGGCTGTACTGGCGGGCTGTAGCGCTTAACAGGTTGGGCCAGGCGCAGGCGGCGCGCCAGGGTTTCGAGTCGCTTAGCGAGGAGCGCAGCTACTATGGTTTTCTCGCGGCTGACGAACTGGGACGCGACTACGCACTTGACGATGACCGATTGTCCGCGGCCGAGCCTGCTCTGCAACAAATCGCCGGAACGCCCGCTATCGTTCGGGCCCGTGAACTGTTCCTTGTCGGCCTCGAAGGCCGGGGCCGATCCGAATGGGACGCTGCGATCCGCAGCTTCAGCCCGGACGAGAAGATGATGGCCGCCGTGCTCGCCGATCGATGGGGCTGGCACTCTCGTGCGATTGCCACGGCGGCAAGCCTTGGTGAATATGACGACCTCGAGATTCGGTATCCATTACCGTGGCAGCAACAGTTCGAATCTTCTTCGTCGGCCGCGAATATTTCCCCGACGTGGGCCTATGGCATCGCTCGAAGCGAGAGCCTCTTCATGCGCGATGTTCGCTCCAGCGCAGGCGCTATCGGATTGATGCAACTGATGCCTGCCACCGGGCGTAAGGTCGCCAAGAACATCAGCCTGCCCTACTCAGGCATCGCGACGCTAACCGACCCGGAGGCCAATATTCGGCTTGGCACGTCTTATCTTGGGGAAATGGCCGAACGCTTCGGTGGCAACCCGGTTCTTGCAACCGCCGCCTATAACGCGGGCCCACACCGCGTCGATCGCTGGCTTCCTGAATCCGGCAGCCAGGACGCGCGCATCTGGATAGAAAACATTCCCTTTAATGAAACCCGTACCTATGTCAAACGTGTGCTTTCCGCGCAAGCCATCTTCCACTGGCGCATGACGGGCCAGGTGCGTCGGGTTTCGGACCATTTGACCCGCGTGACTGCATCCGATCCGACGCTAGCGTCCCGCTAACGCTCGCGCTTTCTCATAGAAACAGTCGATTCGCTGCTCACACTGCTCGAACAGGGCGCGAAATTCGGGCAAACGCCCCTCGTACAGGTTCATCGAAACAAGCCGGGCGTTGTTCCATTCACCGTTCTGCCAACTCGTCGCATCCCGGCCATTGCGTTGCAGCAACGCAGCAATATCCTCGCCCAACGAGCGCAAGCGGTTGCTCTTCTGGCGACGTTTATCCTCATCGTCAAGATCACCTGAGTAGAGTTCCTCAAGCTCCGATCGTGCATCGGCGACCAGGGACATCATGTCCTGACGCAAAGCCTGTGCCTCGAAATAGTCGGCGATGTCCTCCACCTGGCCACGCGACTCAAGCCAGCGCTGGATACCGAATTCCTCGACCGCAGTAGCGAATGACTCGTTGAACCCCGAGTCACCTTTGACGTAAAGGACCTGGTGCGCAAGCTCGTGGAACAGGACCGCGACAAGCTGGACATCGTCCCAGTTCATCATGGAACTTATAACCGGATCGTTGAACTTGCCGAGCGTCGAATAGGCCGCGACGCCACCGACCCTGACGTCAAAACCCTTCGCGGCCAACCGCTCAGACTCACGCACCGCGTTGTCTTTGGAGAAATAGCCGCGGTAGGCAACGCAACCGGCAACGGGGAAGCACCAGGTTTCGGGTTGCAAGGAAAATTCGGGCGCTGCGAAGACGTTCCAGACAACGTAGTCGCGCCCGATGTCTGCGTACGAGTGGTAACTCTTGTTGTCGGGCAGACCCAGCTCGTCTACTGAAAACTGCCGTGCCTCCTGGACAAGCCGTAGTCTTGCGGCGAGTTCGGGTGACGTCTCTTCGTCTTGCAGGACCTCTTCGATCGGTTCGCGTTTGCGATTCAATTCCAGTTGCCCTTTTGCCGCCTGCATGTAGTAGCAGCCACCCAAGGGCAGCAACAAGACAAGAGTAAGGATGGATCGCAGCATTCGGGTACTATGACACGATGCAGGTGTATCTCGTAGGTGGCGCAGTTCGTGACGAATTCCTCGGCATCCCGCACCGGGAACGGGACTGGTGTGTCGTGGGCGCGCAACCGACGGAACTCGAAGCACAAGGCTACCAACGCGTAGGCAAGGATTTTCCCGTCTTCCTGCACCCCGAGACGAAAGAGGAGTACGCGCTGGCTCGAACCGAGCGCAAAACTGCGCCTGGCTATCACGGCTTCGAATTCGATTGTTCGACCGATGTGTCTATCGAAGAGGATCTTGAGCGTCGCGATCTAACGATCAACGCGATCGCCAAGGACGGTGAAGGAAACGTCATCGACCCGTACGGCGGCCTCGCAGATATCGAAAGCCGGACGCTCCGGCATGTGTCCGGCGCCTTCGTCGAAGATCCCGTCCGCATTCTGCGTGTTGCTCGCTTCGCCGCGCGTTTCCACGAACTCGGCTTCACGGTCGCAGATGAAACGCTGGAACTCATGCGCAGCATGGTTGCTGCTGGCGAGGTCGACGCATTGGTCGCGGACCGCGTCTGGAAGGAAACCGAGCTGGCGCTGGCTGGCAATAACGCACGTGTCTATTTCGAGGTACTGCGTGAGTGTGGTGGCCTTCGAGTACTGCTCCCCGAGGTTGATGCCTTGTTTGGCGTTCCCCAACCGGAACGCTGGCACCCGGAGATCGATACGGGACTGCACGTCATGATGGTGATCGAACAGGCCGAGAGGCTGAGTGATGATCTCGAGGTTCGTTTTGCTGCTCTGACGCACGATCTCGGCAAAGGCACTACCGCGAAGCGCGATCTGCCCAGTCACCCGGGCCACGAAATTCGCGGCTGCAAGCTGATCCGTAAAATGGCAGAACGGCTGCCGGTTCCAAACGCGTGTCGCGACCTGGGCTTGGTCGTTGCCGAATTTCATACACACTGCCACCGGGCACTGGAGCTGCGACCGAAAACGATTCTCAAGGTGCTCGAGAAGACCGATGCATTCCGCAGGCCGGGCCGTTTCGATCAGTTCCTGATCGCTTGTGAGGCGGATGCTCGTGGCCGCGCGGGGCTGGAGAATCGGCGTTACGAACAGGCCGGGTACTTTCGCGGCGCGTTCGCAGCCGCCTCATCGATCGATGCCGCGACCATTGCCCGGGAAACAGACGACCGGAAGATTCCAGCGGCAATTCACAGCGCCCGCAAGCAGGCCATCTCCGAGTTCGTGCGCCGCTACGAGCGCTCGGCCTGAAGTCCTTCGCGGCTAGGTAGCGCCGTAGAAAAACAGGTAAACCGAAAGGAATGTCACGGTGCCGTAGAGTTCTGAGTTGTCGACACCGAGTCCGAACTCGATGTCGCTCTTGTCTCCCAACGGCGTCATGAGTCGAATCGTCGCGGAGTTCGTCACTGAGCCGTCGACCTCCCCCTTCCACGTAGCAAGATCGAACAGCCAGCGCTGCCGCCCGGCGTCCACGCCGAACGAAGCGCCAGCACTGTAGTCAACGAGGCTGTTGATCAGGCTCAGTCGCGAGAACGACAGCAGTTGGAGAATGGCCTGATTTCGATCGGTGGTGAGATCGACACTGTATTCATAATCGATTCCGTAAAAGCCCAGGCTAACGCTTTCCGACACAGGAAAGCGTCCTGACAACCCGATACCGTGCGCATCAAAAGTAGCCGTCCGCCCCGGAAAATCACCGAGCCGCGGAAGTTCAAAAGTAAAATCGCGATACTCGTAATCGACGGAAATGATCGCACTGTCACCGCGCCAGTATAGCGAGCCGCGCCAGTCGACCGAGTCCAGCAGATCACTGTCGCCCCAATAGGCAGCCCCGACACGGATGCCGACGGGTTTAAACCAGTGATCGAGCCCGAGGTCGGCGAAGAGGGTTTCCAGCGTCTGCCGGCGCGGTAGATCGAGCTTACTCTTTCCGATTGACCCGGTTAGCCAGGTCGTCTCGGTCAGAGCCAGATCGCCAATAGCGGAGACGGCCAGCCCGTCAGCAGAATCGCCTTCAATCCCGAAGCCGAGAATATAGCCCTCGGCCGCAAGCGCGTTGCTCGCAAGCAAAAGCAGCGCAACAGTGCTACGCCATGACATACAAAATGCCTGCCGCGAGCAGGAGGCGATAGATAGCAAACGGTGCCAGCCCAATGCGGCTCACAACACGCATGAAGAAGTCGATGCTCACATAGGCTACAACTGCCGAGACAGTCACACCGAGAGCCAACTGACCCCAAGCCACCACGGTATCGCCGAACACCAGTCCTGCGCCCTTGTAGACGGTCGCAAGCAGAATGACCGGCGCAGACAGAAGGAAAGAAAACCTAGCCGCATCCTGGCGCTCGAAGCCGAGCAGGCGTCCGGCCGTAATGGTAATTCCCGAGCGTGACGTTCCTGGGACCAGTGACAGGGCCTGGGCCGTGCCGATAATCAGGGCATCACGGATGCGTATATCGCTGATTCCCCGGTCTCGCCTGGCAAAACGATCGGCGAGTGCCATCAGTATGCCGTAGCCAGACAAGGTGTAGACAATCACGGCCGGGTCGCGCAGATTGGTTTCGATCCACCCTGCAAACAACAGACCCGCCGCGGCCGCCGGGATCGTGCCAAGCGCGATACCCAGCGCCATGTAGGCTTGCGGTGATTTGAGGTCGCCACCGATAATGCGAACGCCGCCTCGGAGAAGCCCCATGATGTCTTCGCGAAAGAACGCGCAGACCGCCAGCAGCGATCCAAAATGGACCGCGACGTCGAATGCAAGCCCCTGGTCGGCCCAGTCGACCAGGTACGGCACAAGGACGAGATGTCCCGAACTCGAAATCGGCAGGAACTCTGTCAATCCCTGGACGATGGCGAGTATCACAATCTGTAGTGTTGTCACGGCGTTCCTCGTTCGACGTACCTGTCGATCATAGCGTGTGAGTCCTGTCAGCGAGGGTGAATGCGGATGGCGTTCTGCAGTTTCCCTTGCGCAACGCCATGCACTTGAAGTGCTCGCCCATTTCACCGGGCAGAGTAAGCGTTTTGATCTGTTGCGACAATTCGAGTTGTGCCTCGAGTGTCAGAGCGTCGAAACCCGACATCTCCGCCTCGAGACCGCCCGACATCAGGAACTGTGCCTGGGCCGTGTAGCCGACGACATCAAAACCAACAGTCACGGCCGCCGTCGCCACGCGCGTGAAATCAACCCATGCCGTCAGATCCTGAATGCCGGGGAGTACCAGTGGATCATTGTGGGCATGATGTCGAAAATGACAACGCAGCCAGCCGTCCGAGCGTTCCGCTGCGTAGTACTCACTGCGCGACACACCGTAGTCGAACAGGAACGCAATGCCTTCATCGAGCCCTGCTCCCAGTTGCGCAATCCAGTCGGGCACAGCGAGACAGATCTCCGAGGCATAGCCATCGAGCAGGGTTTCGCCAAGATCCGCCTCGAGTTGGAGGACAGCGCTCTCGAGCAGATCCGGCGCCGGCGACTCCGTAAACGCGAAGCCGTCAGGCGTTGCTCCTACACGTTGTTGCACGATGCCGGACCCGCGGCGCCTGAAGCGCTCGACCGGTAAGGCGTCGAGTACCTCGTTCGCCAGGATAACTCCCCGGTGTCCGATGGGGGGTGAATCAATCCAGGACACGAGGTGAACCAGCTCCGGGAGATGCTGTTCGAGGTACGTCTCCTGGCGTTCGCGCAAGTCCGCGGACACTTCAAGAATCCTGTAGGCCACGGGCAACGAGTCCAGCGTTCCGAGCCTGGCAAGAACATCGGCGGCCAGTTTGCCGCTGCCAGCGCCAATCTCGAGTACCGCACCGTCACCAACCTGCTCCAGAACCTCGGCGCACTGGCGAGCCACGACATGCCCGAAGACGTTTGAGACCTCGGGTGCTGTGACGAAGTCTCCTGCGGCGCCGAACTTGGTGGAACCCGCCGCGTAGTAACCCAGCCCGGGCGCATACAGCGCGTGTTGCATGAACTCGGCAAAACTGATGCTGCCGCCACTGGTTTCGATCTGCCGCCGGATGAATGCCGTTACCTGCTCGCAGTGTGCGGCGCTGAGCGCATCGGGAATTGGCAGTGTTGGCGGCTGGTCGTGTGGCATGTCAATATCGTTTGATGAAGGAGAATAGCCTGACAGATGAAGTCGTCCTGGTAACGGGCGCTGCCCGCCGTATAGGCGCGGCTATTGTGACACGCCTGCAACAAAACGGTGCGCGCGTCGCCATTCATTATCGGAGCTCGGCGGCCGACGCGGACGCCCTTGCGGCATTGCTCAATGAGCAACGGCAAGACTCGGCGGCGACGTTCCAGGCAGATCTGCTCGATCCCGATGGTATTTCGGCACTGATTGCTGCCGTCATCGCATGGGGTGGACGACTCGACGGACTGATCAACAACGCATCGACGTTCTACGCCACACCGATTGGGGAAATCACGGAAGCGCATTGGGAGGATCTTGTCGGCAGCAACTTCAAGGCGCCGCTGTTCCTCTCACAGGAAGCTGTGCCGCATCTCCGGGAGACTGGAGGCTCAGTCATCAATATTGTGGACATTCATGCACAGCGTCCGCTTCGGGATCATCCCGTATACAGCCCGGCAAAGGCGGCGCTGGCAATGCTGACCCGATCACTGGCCAAGGACCTCGCCCCCGATGTCCGCGTCAATGGGGTATCACCGGGCGCCATTCTCTGGCCCGAGGACGGGATGACCGAATCTGTCCAGCAAACCATCCTGCAGCAAGTGCCGATGGAGCGCGCTGGCACGCCGGACGACATCGCCGGTTGTGTTCTCTACCTGTTACGCGACGCAACCTATGTCACTGGACAGATCATCACCGTCGACGGCGGCCGCTCGATAGGCTGGTGAGCTAGAACGCGCCGGCGAATTCGCGTTCCGGTGGTCCGGACAGGTCCGGCCGCAGTGCATCGAACAGGAAGTCTGCTTTTTGCTGTCCGCCCGGCAGCGAGACGACCGGGCAACCCGCACCCTCCACATACGATAACGCCGCGATCACGTTCGGATCGTTCGCGTCACCGACCGGGAAATTTAGATCATCTGCCGTGGCGCAATCAACGGGAAGGCCGTCGAAATAATCACCAAAACCGGCGGCATTGCTCTTCTTGAAAGTCGTCGGCCGCAGGATCTTCTCGCAAAACTCCAGGCCGATTTGCCCAACCGGTTTGCCGAATGTGTTGCCGCCCACGATGTATACGCCACCGGCTACAAATGGGTCCAGCCCATTGATGACAAGTTCGCTGGCAGAGGCTGTTCTATCCGATGCAACAATGATGAGTCGATTCAGGTCGATCGCATTCGCGCGATTCGCAAAGTAATCGATGTTGTTGTTTGGAGCACGCTCGGCATTGAACTCCGTATTGGTGAAGATCTGTCCGTCATTGTTGAATCCACCGAGGTGGTCGGCCAGCAGGTTGGCCGTGTCCACGAGTCCTCCGCCGTTATACCGCAGATCGATGATGACATCCTCGACACCAGCTGCAATGAACTCCGCGAATACATCGTTGAAGTCGTTGCCGTCCAGGCCGTCATGCGCCGTGCTGATAAACGTAGCGAACTCCATGTAGCCAACGGGCGGCTCACCGTCACCCATTGCAATGGTCCGATACTGCGGGATCGGATTGATCGTCACAATTTCCTGGGTGACCGACGCCGTGAATGTCGTCAAATCGAGATTCTGGATTTCGAATTCGACGGTGTCGTTATCCAGTGCCGCATTGATACCCTCGTTGGCGTTGATTTCCTCGATCGTCCGGCCGTCAATGCGCAAGACGGTTTGCCCGCGACTAAATCCGGCGGCAAACGCCGGACTGCTCACGAAAACACGAGTGAAGCGCATGTCCGGTCCTTCCAGGCGCCAGCTGAAGCCGAAGCCCTCGTATTTGCCCTCGCCAAAGAACTGCTGATCCGCCTGCGCCGAACCCACGGAGCTGAAGCGATCGAGAGGACCACCCTCAGGCTTTTGCGGGCCATAGGTCCGGGTGACCTCCTGGACCAGCACTTCAGGCGACGGATAGTCGGCAATATCGATATCCGGCGGCAACATATCGTTCCACAGGTACCAATAATAGAGATTGTCGAGGACGTATGTCTTTTGGTTGTCATTACTGCACTGCGTCGGCGCATCCGGTCCCTGCATTCCGGATCCGCTGTCGCATGCCGTCAGTGACGCTGCAATTAGCAGGACCAATAATTTACGCATCAAACATACCTCTAGAAAATAACGTCGACGATGCCCAAAGGATGGCTCGCCTGATCAAAGTTTCGCCAGTGCTCCTGCATCGTACGGCCCGTTACCGGATGCACCAGGTCCGGCGCCAGCTCGGCCAGCGGCCGCAACACGAAACTGTACTCCAGCACATCCCTGCGAGGGACACACACCGGTCGTTCGTCGACGACAAGGTCATTGTAGAGCAACAGGTCGATATCGAGAGGACGTGACTCCCATTTCCCACCATCGCGATCGCGACCGGAGAGATTATGTATAAGCTCGATCGCGTCGCAGATCTCGAGGGGCGATGAATGGGACTCGAAGCTGACAACGAGGTTCAGAAAATCGTCACCCTCGAAACCAATCGCCTTGCTGCGGTAGACGGCGGACGTTTGCAGCTCGCCAAAACGATCACGCAGCTCGCGAAGCCCCAGGCGCAGGTTCTTCTCAGGATCGATATTGCTTCCCAGCCCGACATAGACGGTGGCCACAGAGGAATTACTCCGGTCGCTCGCCGCGCTCAATATCTATGCCGACGTCGCGCGACCCACGAATTGCGCCTGGTTTGTGGACCGTGACTCTCACCCAGTCGACGCCAAACTCTTCGCGAACAATCTCCGCGATCTTCTCGGCCAGGGTCTCAACCAGCTGAAAGCTGGAATCGGCAACGAAACTCTGGATCCGTTTTGCGACAGACTTGTAGTTCAGCGTATCTGCAACGTCATCTGTAGCCGCGGCCTTGGCGATATCAGCGCTCATTTCGAGATCCACAATTACCGTCTGGCGGATCTTCCTTTCCCATTCCCAGATACCGATGATCGTCTCGACCTTGAGCTCGCGCAGAAAAATTTTGTCCATGGCTATTCTTGATCCAGTCTATGCCCGAGCCGGAACGCCCAGTGTTTCCAATGACCAGCGCGCCTGCGCCCTGATCTCCGTAGCCTCACCTGCTTCAGCCAGGCGTAATGCACCGGCGATCGCAATCATCGCACCATTGTCGGTGCAGAATGCGAGTCGCGGATAGTAGACGTCGCCCTCGAAGCGCTCGGCCATCTCTTTGCGCAGAAGCTTGTTCGCGCCGACGCCGCCGGCCACAACGATTCGATCCAGCCCTTCCGCTCGTGCCGCCCTGATCGATTTGCCGATCAATGTATCCACGGCGGCCCGTTGAAATGACGCCGCAAGGTCCGCCCGCCGTTCCTCGAGGCTCCCTTCAGCCTCGGCCTTGCGCACCTCGAGCATCACGGCGGTCTTCAGGCCGCTGAAACTGAAGTCGCTGGTGGGCTTGTGGATCATCGGGCGCGGGAAATCGAATGCCTTGTCGTCTCCGTCTTCGGCCAGCGCTGCCAGTGCCGGCCCCCCGGGATAGCCCAGGCCGAGCAACTTTGCCGTCTTGTCGAAAGCTTCGCCGACCGCATCGTCGAGCGTGGTGCCAAGTACCCGGTAGTCGCC
>JAACFG010000227.1 GCA_009937605.1 Gammaproteobacteria bacterium
CGCTAAACTCGACGCAGTCAAAAGCGACAATGCCAGACTTCAGTCGGACTAAATTTGCGAGATGCAAATCGCCGTGGCATTCGCGTGTGAAGCCATTCCTGTGCCGGTCAATGAGCGTACGTTCAAGGTCACGTAACGACGCCGCCGTCCATTCCTGAACGTGACGAGTGATTTCCATATCCGTGGCCGAATTTATCGGTGGGAAATTATCAAATTGCGGTGTACTGATCCGTCGTATGACGTCCTGGTCGTCACCAGAGTCAACGACGACGGCATCATGGTGATAAGCAGCGATCGTTTCTGCCAGTTCGCGCATATCGTTTTCGTTCAAGAAGCCTGCATCGAGTTGCCTGTCGAGCTGGGCGCTCTGTGGAAACTGATGCATTTTTACGGCGTACTCCACGGCCACGCCCTTGTCGCCAACTCGTGGGTTCTTTTCGCTGCCAACTATCGGTACGACCTCGAGATAGAGCTGCGGTGCCATTCGTCGATTGAGCCGCAGCTCTTCCTCACAATAATGTCGGCGAAGTCGCAGCGTGCTGAAATCCAGGAAGTCCAGCTTCACAGATTTCTTTATCTTGTATGCGTACGTTCCGGTGAGAAACACCCAGGAGATATGGGTTTCGATCAATTCGAGGTTTGCTACAGGATGCGGGTAGGCCCCAGGCTTCAATAGAGAAGCCACGAGCTCTGACTGCCTGGTCTGGTTGCCGGCCATTCTGTACCGCCGTTGCGTCTGCAAGCACTTTAGCAAGAAATGGCGCGCAAGGCTGGCCCCGCCAAATGAAATACCGTACGCCGGCATCTCTTTTTCTGGGCAAACTGAATTGTTGCCCTGAGCTATGATAGCTGCGTCTGATGGTAAGATGGCCTACTCAGTACTTACAGCGGGCCAGATCATGACCATAGAATTTTCGCGAGCACCCTTGGCGAATTGATGAGCGAATCCAAAGAATATTATGGGCATGAGCGCCCCGAGCTAGTGGCGCTCGTTAGTCAAAATGCTCACCGAGTACTTGACCTGGGATGCGGCGAAGGAGCGATGAGCGCTGCAATAAAGCGCGATTGCGCTGCCCAGGAAATTTGGGGGGTTGAGATCGTCGAGGCGGTTGCCGAAAAGGCTCGGAACAACCCCGCTTTGGACAAAGTGTTTTGCGGAGACCTGGAGGCCCTGGTCGAGGAGCTTCCCGATGGACATTTCAGCCACATTATTGCCGGGGACGTGTTGGAACACCTGGTGGACCCATGGACGGTGTTGGCGAAGCTACGGACCAAGCTGGAGCCCGAAGGACTTTTCATCTGCAGTATTCCAAACATCCGGAACTTTTCTTTCATCGCGAAGCTCGTCCTGAAGGGTCGCTTTGAATACAAAGACTCAGGAGTGATGGACCGCACGCATCTACGCTTCTTCGCGCGCAAAGACGTTGAACTCTTGTTTAGCGATGCGGGCTTCTCGAATATTTCTGTCGCACCGGTCCGGCCCAAGAATTCATTAGGAAAGAAACTGGCAAGAGCCGCGTTTGGCGATTTCGTATTAAAGGGATTCCTGGTTACGGCCTCGCCCGCTGCTAGCCACCCGTAGCTAACGTCACCTCGATCCAATTGTCCACTCGCCGCTCGAGTACCGCGAGCGGCATCGCGCCCCCGGTGAGTATCGTGTCATGGAAAGCACGAATATCGAACTGATCGCCCAGCGCTTCTTCTGCTCGGGCACGCAACTGCTGGATCTTGATCATGCCTATCTTGTAGGACGTAGCCTGACCGGGTAACACGAGGTAACGCCTCACCTCCGACTCCACGCTCGGCAGCGGTTCGGCGGAGTTCTGCATCATGAAGTCGACCGCCTCTTGTTCGCTCCAGCCTTTGCTGTGCATTCCAGTGTCGACGACGAGCCGCAATGCCCGCCACATTTCACTCGACAGCCGACCGAAGTTCGAATACGGGTCCTCGTACGCGCCCATCTCGAGCGCGAGCAACTCGGAATACAGCCCCCACCCCTCACCGTAGGCGCCAAAGTTCGCCTGCCTGCGGAACGTCGGCACGTCCTCGAGCTCAAGGGCAATCGAATTCTGCATGTGGTGCCCGGGGTTACCTTCGTGATATGCAATCACTTCGAGCTGTGGCAACGGCATTGCCCCCATATCAGAGAGGTGCATGTAGTAAATACCGGGTCGCGAACCATCGGGTGTGCCGGGTATATAGTGCTGCGCCGCACCGTCTTCCTCTCGATAAGGTTCGACACGTTTGACAACCAGATCCGCTTTCGGAAGCGTGCCGAAATACTCCGGCAACCGTTCATTGATAAATGCCAGTTTCTCTTCCGCTTCGGTGATGAAGGCCTGGCGGCCTTCGTCCGTGTTCGGCTTATAGAACCGCGGATCGTCACGAATGAAAACGAAGAACGCCTGCAGATCTCCCTCAAATTCGACTTCTCGCTTGATGGCCTCCATTTCAGCTCGCAGCCGGGCCACTTCGACCAGACCCAGCTCGTGGATCTCATCCGCCGTCATATCTGTTGTCGTAAAGGACGCAAGCAACTGATCGTAAAACGCCTCGCCGTTCGGCAGTTGCGCGACACCTGCCGGTACTTCATCAGTCTGCCCAATGTCCGACTCGACCCAGGCGATCAGGCGATCATAGGCGTCCTTGAAGTCGCCAATCAGTACTTCCCTTGCCGCCTCCCTGTAGGCGTCCGCCTGCTCGATGGTGATCTTCCCGGACTCGAGCAACCCGTCGATCTTGCGATTCGCGTCTGCCCAGAGCGCGGCCGGCTCGCCATCACCGAACGGAGCGCCGGTTATGACCGCGCTCGCCTGCTCAAGCACACCCTCATATGCGAAGCGCGGCGGACGAACGCCATTCGTCGCATACTTCTGTGCGCGATCGATAAGCTGATTCATGGCACGCGCAGCGCCACCCAGTCGCTTGATGTAGGCGTCCATGTCGGCGGGCTCGTCGACCCGGTGGAAATTGCTCAGGATCATCGGGATCCACGCCTGGGGACCGAAGAACTGGGTGAATATGTAGC
>JAACFG010000099.1 GCA_009937605.1 Gammaproteobacteria bacterium
CCAGGGCTTCCTGTCGGCAATCCGGAAGGGGGAGCACCGGCAGATACAGGCATCAACGATCTGATAACGGCTTTCCTGTTTTCGAAAAAGGGTCAGCATCATGGACCGCACCACTTCGGTTGGGGACTTGCTGCCCAGCTTCCCACCGGCTCGGGCGAAACGCTGAGCAGCGGCAAGTGGTCGCTGGGTCCTTCGGTCGAATACGAGTACATTGGCGATCGCTTGTTCGTTGCGGTCGTTGCACTGCAACTCTGGTCCATAGCCGGCGATGAGGATCGTAAAGACGTCAACATGATGATGATCAAGCCGATGATCACATACGACCTGAACGAGAAATGGAAAGCGGTCTATATGCCGTATGGCATAAGCGCTTACTGGAACAAACCGTCCGACCAGAGATGGTACGTACCAATCGGTGGCGGTATACAGCGGCAGTTCAACATCGGGTCCAAACCGTCGGCGTTCTCGGTACAGTATTTCCACAACGCGGTTCGCCCGGACGGCGGTGCCGAGGATGATTTTCGCTTGATGCTTGAGATCGATTTTTGAGGATCGTAACAATGATTAAGAAGATGTTGACGGCTCTCTTGTTTGCATTCGTCGTGCCTGTCGTAACAATGAATGTTGCCGTCGCGCAAGAAGGCCAAGACGATGTATCCAAGGCGCTGGACTCGACCGCGACCCAGTGGTCATTTCAAACGGCCTACCAGGTAATGCCGGATTACCACGACGATGTACTATCGTCGGGAGCTACACGTCCACCTGGCCCCACGGACTACCTGCAGATGCGCCTCGTTGCACCGCTCGCGTACGACAATTTTACGATTCTGCCGCGACTCACGCTGCGTCACTACGAGAACTCACAAGGTGAGTCGGGCATCGGCAATACCGAACTTTTCGGGCTGATTATTCCGAAGTCCTGGGACTGGGGAACAGGTCGCGGCGGCATTGGTCCGCTCATTACGGCCCCCGGTGACAAAGCAGTCGCCCGCGATGAATGGGGATACGGAGTGGCCGGCGCCCTTGTGAACACCAAGGGCAAGTGGTTCTACGGTGTTCTGCTGACGCAAAGCTGGCGATCCGTTGATCCGGTTGCGCTCCCGGCAGGCCAAAGCGACACAAACCCGCTTGGAATTGCACCGTTCCTGAACTACCAGCTCGGTGGCGGCTGGTTTATCGGTAATGGTGACATGGTTGCACAGTATGATTGGGATACGAAAAAGTTCTACCTTCCAATCGGTGTGCGCATTGGCAAGGTCACCGTCAAACCGAATGGCAGCTGGAACGTCTACTTCGAGTACCAGACCAGTCTTATTTATGAAGATTGGCCCGGCGCGGCAGTAGAAAACTCCTACCGCTTCAATGTTAGTTACACCTGGCCCCTGGGAAAATAGGGGTCTTCTGAGGAGATCAAAATGAATACTCTGAGACACTTATCGACGGTCGTGGTTGCGCTGTTAATGGCCACACCGGTCGCGGCACAAAATGCAGACGACTGGGAGTCCTGGCCGATCATAGACAAATGGAGCATCGGCCTCGGGTATTTTGTCCCGGATCTCAACACTCAGATCGTCATTACTGACGAGGATGGGAACATTGGCACCGGTATTAGTTTTGAGCAGAACCTTGGCCTGGATGACAGCAAGGCGACCGCGTTGTTGTTCGTTAACTGGCACTTCGCCAGGCGACACGCACTTGAATACCGCTACTTTCAGCTAAACCGGAGCGGGGCAGGAGAATCGTCTGTTTCGATCGGCATCGGCGACGAGATCTTCGACATCACACTGCCGATCCAGTCATTTTTCGACATTACCGCAAACGAGATTGCGTACGCGTTCTCGGCGCTGATTGATGAACGCAAGCACCTGTACCTGGGCCTTGGCCTCTCAGTACAAGACCTGGCGCTGGGTATCCAGGGCACGGCGAGCAGCCCTGTTCCCGGTGACACAATCAGCTCAAATTTGGCAAAGACGGCACCTCTGCCTACGCTGAATTTCGGCTTTGATTACGCTTTTAACGATCAGTGGATATTCATATCACGGCTCGGTTGGCTCGCCGTCGAAGTTGATTTCGGCGAGGGTGAAGATCTCAGCGGCGAGATCTATAACTTCAATTTGGGGGTGCAGTGGAATGCATTCGAGAATGCGGGCTTCTTCCTGCACTACCAGGCGTTTAGCCTGGATGTAGACTACCTTGATAACGGAGCGCTCTTCGCGATTGACTACCAATACAAGGGGCCTGTGCTGGGGGTCGACGTCCGCTTTTGAGTTCGGCCAGCGACCCGTCTCTCTGGAAGCGTGAAGGGCGGTCGCGATGCAGAAAACGCTGAGAGGGCAGGTTCTAAAACTGATAGCAGTGACTCTGCTGTTGCCGGCGGCGGCCATTGGCCAGGAGACGCCCGCCGCATCGGTTCACTGGGCCTATTCCGCCTATTTCGGCACGGGCTGGTACCGTGTTGAAGACGACCGGGACGTATACGTAGTCAGGATGACGCCCCGTTGGACACTGTCGGAACCGTCATTCGACGGGCCCGGCAAGCGGAGTGTCGGCATTTATTTGAAGGCGCCCATAACCGTCGGCCTGGACAGGTTTTCATACGACGATATTCTGGGGGCTGTCGATCTGGATAACGTCGGATCCATGAGCATCAACCCGGGGATCGATGTCGAGGTTCCGGTCAACGATATCTGGTCCCTGCGACCGTATGCGTCCGTCGGCTACGGGCATGCATTTGGGTCCGGTGAATCCGCATGGACCTATTGGGGCGGTATCAAGAGCCGGGTTTCGTTTCAAGCAGGCAAACTCAACTGGGGACTGCTTAACCAGGTGGGATTTGTAGGCTATACACCGGACGAAGGATCGAGTGACGCGATCTGGCCGGTGATGATCGGCGCCGAGTTTGACCATCCGGTGGGCGCCGCGCGCCCCGATAGCGGCCAGATGCACTTGCACTGGCACGCCACGTACACGGCTTTCCGCGACGACGTGGATTTCAGCGTGAATCCCATCGTTGATCGGCCCGTGAGTGATCAATGGGAGTTCGGCGCAGCCATCCGCCGTCGGGATTCACCGATCTCCATCTGGTTCCTCAATTTCGACATGCTGGGACTGGGGTATCGCTTTAGCAGCAGCGGCAACTTGAAGGGTATTACATTCGTATTTCGATCCGTTTTCGACGAGTAGTATTTATTTACTCGAATTGAGAGGAGAAGCATCGTGAAATTCCTGAAATCCGCATTATTAACCGGGCTCTATGTGCTTCTGCCGCTAATGCTTCTATGGATAGGCCTGCGTGAGATCGGCGGCTTGTTGGCGAGCATGGCAGAGCCCATTGCCGACATGTTCCCGAGCGAGGTTTTCGAGGATCTGAATTGGCCGGGCATCGTCGCGGCCATCCTGATTGCCGGCGCCGCCTTGGTGATCGGCATCATGGCGAAACTTGAGTTCGTTGCGAATCTCGCGGAAAAATTTGACACCCATGTTCTGTATCGCGTGCCGATGTATCGCATGCTCAAGATCATTTCGAGCTCGCTTGTTCGGGCGGAGAAAAGCGATGTGAAGCCGGCCCTGATCGAAGACGACGACGGTGGCGGCGACCCCTGCTATGTCATGGAGATCCACAAGAGCGGTATGGCTACGGTACTTCTACCGTGGACACCGGCGTCCTTCGCAGGAAGTATCAAGGTGGTGCCCGTGTCGAAGCTCCGCTACCTGGGCTGCTCAGTCGATGAGTATTCGCGGTCGATTAGCTTCATGGGCATCGGAGTTGAGGACTGCCTCGCGCAGACGGCGGAAAAAACGGACGAGGGTACGAAAGTAACCTGAATCGGGAGCCAGACATGTTCGACAACACACCTGTTTCCAGGGCTCTCGTCCTGGTTGCGCTTACCGCGATGCTGATCGGGCCGGGTGAATCTGCCTTGGCCCAACTCGACGATTCGGGCCAGTACACGGATCGCATTCATCTCAAGAATGGCGACATAATCACAGGAAATTTAAAGCAACT
The DNA here is from genome assembly GCA_009937605.1 of Gammaproteobacteria bacterium. Taxonomy (GTDB): domain Bacteria; phylum Pseudomonadota; class Gammaproteobacteria; order Steroidobacterales; family Woeseiaceae; genus UBA1847. Next base: position 4,007 of record JAACFG010000099.1, read on the forward strand.
CGATCGCGGCAAGCTGCGCCTGAAGACACGGACGATGGATACTGTCTTCATCAACTGGGTCGATATCGAATCGATCGATAGCGACAAATACCTGCGCATCGAAAAGTCGGACGGGAGCTTCAGCTACGGCCAAATCCAGCATTCGGATCTCGAAAGCGGTCTGGTCGTCGAGACCCACGGCGAGGAAGCGAAGCTTCCCATTCTCAGCGTGTCGACGATTCAGCCGATTCGAGTGAATGAGTCGTTCTGGCGGCGCCTTGAAGGAGATGCGAGTGCGGGCATTGACTACACAAAGGGCAGCGACATCCTCCTTATCAACCTGTCATCCAACCTGCGCTTTAGGGAGGAAAAGTACGAATTGTCGTTTGGCGCCAACTGGAACGAAACCTTGCGGACCGAAGAAAACAACTCCTCGCGCGCGGACTTAAACGGCGTCTACACCCGATTTCTCCGGGGTCGCTGGTTTTGGAAAGGGTCGGCTGGCTTCGAGCGCAACGAGGAATTGGGACTGGACTTGCGAATGCTCGTGAGTGGATCCGCGGGCAGGTACCTGGCTCAGACGCCGACCCTGCGATTCGAACTCAACGCCGGTCTCGCCGGAAACCTGGAGGAACGACGCGATGGCAGGTCGAAGAGTGTCGAAGGCATGATACGGTCATCACTGGATATCTTTAAGTACTCCTTGCCGATCACGCGCTTTTCGGCAAACGTCAGCGTCTTCCCCGGTATCACCGAGTCGGGTCGTATCCGCACCAACGCCGATATCAGCATGCGCAATGAGATCGTTCGCTCCGTGTTCTGGAAGCTGTTGATTTACCACACATATGACAATCGCCCGCCGGAGGGGTCCTCCGAAGACGACTACGGTATCATTACGTCGATCGGCGCGTCTTTCTAGCAACACGCGTGGTGAGGTGCTTGAATTCACGTCGCGTTTTCCTCTTGGTCGCCGCATGCATTGCGGTCAGCGATGTGTGGCGGCCCGTGTCGGCCCAGTCCGAGTCGGTCAGGGAACTTCGTGAGGCTCGTTCCTTCTTCGCGCTGCCAGTGGAGCTCGATGTTGACCGGGGAGCCGCGAACGGCAATGCGGCTATTATGCGGATCATGCCGCTCTACACATTTCCGCTCGGCGACAGCTGGAAACTCGTCAACATGACGATAGTGACGCTCGCCGACGCGCCCGGGACTCCCTTATATCCCGGTGAGCCCGGCGCCGGCAAAGTCACGGGCGCCTCCGATATCCTGCACGCAAGTTTCTTTACACCTGAACGAAGCGGCAGATTCATCTGGGGTGTCGGGCCAATGCTGAGCTTGCCGACCGCAACCGACCCTGCGCTCGGCAGTGAAAAATGGTCGCTCGGTCCGGCGTTTCGACTTACCTACACGACGGAGAACTGGAACCTTGGGGTCGTAGCCGGTCAGCGTTGGTCGATTGCCGGCACGAGTAATCGTGATGACGTCAACCAGCTTGTAATTCGAGGCTTTGTCAGGCGCGGTTTGCCTGATGACTGGTACTTCGTATCAGCTCCGCTGATCGTTGCCAATTGGGACGCAGAGGGAGAAAACTGGTCGGTTCCATTGGGCGGGGGCTTCGGGCGCAAGTTTGAAATCCGTGGCCACCCGTGGGCATGGTCGGTGCAGGGCTATTACAACGTCATCAAGCCGGACGCCGCACCCGACTGGTTCGCTCGCTTCGCGATCATTGCCGCTATACCGTTCGGCGAGAAATAGTCCGGATCCCGATTCTCAGACAAAAAGAAGCCCGGCGCGCAACGATATGATCGCACGCCGGGCAGCCTGGACTTACGTTCTAGTTGTTAGGCCTCGCAATTGTTTCCAGTTCCTGTAGCCGCTCCATTGCCTTCATCTGTTGCAGCGTACCGTAGTTGATACCCGCAGCATTCAGGCTGCTGCCAGCCTGGAACGGATAGTCCGGAATCGTGTCCAGGAAGTTCTTGATATAGACCTGCGCAGGTACGAAGGTCCACATGTTGTCGGCGTACCAGCGAAGATAACCCATCTCAGCCTCGTGCGGTCCTTTCTCGTAGGGATCTGCACGCAGGTTAATGATCAGCGGCCAACCGGCAACGCGCCGTACACCCGTGGCAATGTTGCCGTCGATCGTCGCGAAGTGAATCTTCCAGTCGGCAACGCGGATGGCGTTGAGATCACCACCCTGGCCGAAATAGATAATCTCTTCGCGCGGGCTCTCATCGACCTCCCCGCTAAAGAAAGGCAGGAAGTTGTAGCCGTCAAGGTGCACCTTGAATTTCTTGCCGTTGGCGCGGTGGCCCTTCTTCAGCTTCTCCTTGATGTCCGGCTCGCCGGCTGCGGCAAGGAACGTAGGCAGCCAGTCTTCATGGGAGATGATGTTGTTATAAACAGTGCCGGGTTCGATGACACCGGGCCAGCGGATAGCCTGCGGGACGCGGTGACCGCCTTCCCAGGTCGTGCCCTTTTCCCCGTGAAACGGCGTGATGCCGCCGTCCGGCCAAGTGAATGTCTCCGCGCCATTATCAGTCGAGTAAATGACAATCGTGTTGTCGTCGATGCCAAGCTCATCGAGGAGATCCAGCATCCGACCAACCGCATCATCGTGCTCCGCCATACCGTCCGGGTACAGGCCAATGCCCGTACGACCGCGCGACTCGGGTTTCAGGCGCGTCCAGACGTGCATGCGAGTCGCGTTAAGCCAGACGAAGAACGGTTTCTCTTCATCGACCGCGCTCTTGATGAAATCGGCGGCTGCCGCTTCAAAATCCTGGTCGATGGTTTCCATGCGCTTGCGGGTCAGCGGCCCGGTGTCCTCGATACGACCGTCGGACCATGAATGCAATACGCCGCGCGGGCCGAACTTCTCGTGGAACGCGGGATCCTTGGGGTAATAATAAGTTTCCGGTTCTTCCTCGGCGTTCAGGTGATAAAGATTGCCGTAGAACTCGTCGAAGCCATGGTTCGTTGGCAAGTGCTTGTCCTGGTCACCCAGGTGGTTCTTGCCGAACTGGCCTGAGGTGTAGCCATGCTCTTTGAGCAGGTCGGCGATCGTCGGCGCCCAGTCAGGCATGCCATGGTCCGATCCCGGCATGCCGATCGTCAGCAGACCCGTGCGGAACGGATGCTGGCCCAGTACGAACGACGCGCGCCCGGCCGTGCAACTCTGCTGAGCATACGAGTCGGTGAACATCGCGCCTTCTTCGGCAATGCGATCGATACTGGGCGTCCGGTAACCCATGATGCCGTGGTTATAGGCGCTGATGTTGTGAACACCGATATCGTCGCCCCAGATAACCAGGATGTTTGGTTTATCCTGGGCCGCCGCAGGGCCTGCGGTCCAGGCCATTGCGGAAAGTAGTAGCAGGAACATTGTTCTTCTCATCGTTACTTCCTTTTTGACTGTTAGCTGTACACTTTTGCGTGACTCTTCAAAACGACTTTTCAAATTTAGTGTAGCAGGCAACTGTGCCGCAATAGCCATAACTACATAGATCGAGGTTCTCTTAAACTGTACACACGGGCAACGTTGATCCGGGGTTTGCTCCGAGTGCGCACGGAGCTTGTGGCTATCGTCTACTGACTTGTTCGTGTCGTCCCTATACCATGGTTCCTCAACTGAGGTTCACCCCATGCAGATGACGATTCAGATGGGCGGCCGCCAGGGCGATCTCATCAGCCGTAGTGTCCTGACATGATGCGCGGGACTCGCATTGCACTGTACTCGCTGTTCGGCGTACTCGCCGTGCTGGCGATCTGCCTGGGCATAGTGCTGAACCTGGACTTCGGCCGTTTCCAGGGCAAGCTCGAAGATACAGTGACCGAGGTACTCGATCGTGAATTCTCGATCGACGGGGACTTTAGCGTCGAAGTCGACCTCGATCGCATAAGGGTTGCCGCGTCCGGAGTGCGGCTGGCGGGCACGGAGTGGAGTGCCGACGCCGACATGGTGCGAGTCGGGCGCTTCGAAGTGTCGATCAAAACCCTCTCCCTGCTCAGCCGGCCGATCCACATCGAGTCGCTCGACGTCGAGCATGTACGCGTCAACCTGGAGCAGGACGATACGGGTACGGGCAACTGGGAGTTTTTCGAACCCGAGGAGCAAGAGACACCGGCGGAGGACACCGGGCCACCTGGGGACCTGCCGGTCATCGTGGATCTGGCGAGCATCGTCGACGTTGCGCTGATCTACGCCAGTCCGGAACGCCCGCGTCCCCTCCGTTTCAACGCCTCGGAGTTAGTTGTCGAACTTGACGACGAGGACTATCTTGATATTCGCCTCGATGCCGAACTGAACGAGACACCACTGGACCTGAGCGTTCGGACGGGACTGGTCGCGAACCTGGTGACGTATCGCGACGTGACTTTCGACGTCGACGCGAATCTCGGCGAGATCCGGTTGCAGGGCGAGGCGACGATGGACAGCCTGCTCCGACCGCAGCGCCCGACGATGCGGCTAAATCTGTCGGGGCCGAACGTGGAATACCTGACGGCAAAACTGGAGGTCGATCCGATCACGAGTGGTCCGCTCGATCTGGTCGCCAGCATCGCTCCCGTCGGCGACAACATGCAGCTGAATCTCAATGGTGACGTCGGCGAGTTCGCGCTCGATGTCAGCGGGCAGTTCCGGGACTTGCAGGCACTGGAGGAAATCAGCCTGCGTGTAGCCGCAAGCGGCCCGAACGCCGGCACAGTCGCGAGCCTGGCAGGCAATCCCAACATGCCCGAGGAACCGTTCAGCGTCGTGGCCAACTTCACTCGCACAGGTCCCGCGATAAACGTGGAGGAGCTCACCGTTAACATAGGCAAGGCGCGTTTCGTCGTCGAAGCCCGGATTGACGATATCGCGCGGCCGGCAGGTGCCAGGGTCAGGATGCAAATCGACGGCCCGGATGTCGGGCGCTTCAATCGCCTGTTGGGCTTGCCTGGCAAACTGACGGGACCGTTCGACATGGACATCGAGCTTGAGCCACAGCCGGATGGCAGTGGCACCGTGGCAATGACGGCAAATGCCAGGGACATTCAGTTCACGATCGCAGGAGCGGTCACCGATACACCGGATTTGTCCGGCACAACGCTCAGGGTTGACCTCGGTGGCGAAAATCTTCGGACTATTACAGACGCACTGGGATTTGCGGATATGCCGTCGAAGCCCTATGAGTTAGGTGTTGACCTTGAACGTGTTCCGGAAGGTATCCGCCTCATGGACGGTTCAACGAGTATCGGCGACGATCATGCGAGCTTCGATGGGGTTGTCGGTAATGCGCCGCTCGAGGCCGACACGAACCTGACATTCGAGCTGCAGGGGCCCAATCTCGGCGGGACACTGGCGGCGTTCGGGATCGATGCTGGGGAGTTGCCATCTGCGAGATACAGTGCGGCCGGAACAGTAAAACCCGTTGATAAGGGTTTCGCGATTGAGGACGGTCACGCACAACTTGGACCGGACCGTGTCTACGTGAGCGGCCTGATCGGCAAGAAGCCGCTCGAGCGCGATACCGATCTGCGTGTCGAAGCGGAGGCAGCCGATATCAGGAAGACGCTGGCAAGTCTTGGCGTCGAGATCGATGCGGTCCCTCCCGGGAAGTTTGTATTGACCGGGGAAGTCCTAAGCCGCGATAACCGGCTTCAATTGCGTGGCGTCAATGCGTCGCTCGGCGGTGTGCGCGCATCGCTCAGCGGCCAACTGGGTTCGATGCCGTCGCTGAGCGGCACCGACGTCACATTAGAGGTGCGCGGTGACGACCTGGCGAGCCTCTTGCCCGAGGACGATAACTTCGCGAAGCTGAACCAGCCGTTCCGCGTTGCTGCCAGGGTACGAATGACGGACGACACGTTGTCGTTGAGCGGGGCCAAGATCGAACTCCCCGGCCTGGACGCTACGGCAGCGTTCGACATTGGCATGAAACCGGTAATGGGGCATGGGAGCTTTTCTGTTGATGCGAACTCCCCGGACCTGGTGCCACTTGTTCCGGCCGAGTATGCGGTATTCCAGACCGAGACTGTGCCGCTGCGGCTGAAGACCAGCGGCCGCTGGAATGACGGGGACTGGACGCTGACAGAGCTCGATCTGGGGCTCGCCAAGGGAACGCTGGTCGGCGGCGGCACCATCGGCCGTTCGCCGAATTATGACGGCACTGACCTGGTGATCGACCTGAATATAGCGAACCTGAGTCCATTGAGCGTGTTCGCCGGTCGCGAGTTACCTGCAGATGCCGCGCATCTAAAGTTCCATTTGCTTGGATCGCGGGGGCTCATGCGGTTCGAGCAGTTCGAGGGAAGCATCGGTGACAGCGACATTGCCGGAAACTTCTCACTGCGGCACGGTGACGTGCCGGAAATCGAGATCAAGTTGGTGTCCAGGCGGTTGAACCTCGGGCCGTACATGCCCAGGGACGAGGACGGTGCAGACGAGGAAGAGCCGGTGCCGGAGGAGCCCAAGGAGCGACTCATCCCGGATACACCGATCCCGATGCAAGCACTGCAGAAGTTCACAGCCACCGTGGATATCGACATAGCTGAGATTGACGTTGGCGTGAAGGAATTCAGCGACATTATTCTCGTGGGTTCATTGGCCGATGGCACGCTCTCGGTCGAGCAATTTGGTGTGCGCAACAACCTTGGCGGCTCACTGCGCGGCAACTTCGTGCTGCGCCCCGCTGGTGACGCGGCTTCGCTGATTCTCGATGTTGTCGGTTCGAAACTTATACTGGGGATGCCCGCGACCACAGCCGAAGAGCTCGCCGCGTTGCCACGCTACGAGCTGGACACGATCCTCCTTGGTCGTGGCGCGACGGTTCGGGAGCTTGCAGCGTCACTCAGCGGGTACCTGCGCCTGGTTGGGGGCGAAGGTCGGCTCAAGGCGTCGGCGTTACGCTTCTTTACCAGCGATTTCCTGTCCGAAGTGCTGACCACAGTCAACCCCTTTGCCAAGACGGATCCCTACACGAATTTTCAGTGTGCCGTGATACTGGTGCAAGCCGAAAACGGCAAGGCGGCAGGTGCCCCGATCCTCGTTGCCCAGACCGATCGTCTCCGGATTCTTGCGAGTGCGGTTATCGATCTTGACACGGAGCAGTTCGACGCCACCATCAACACTGTGCCGCAGAAGGGTCTGGGGTTCAGCGTCTCCGATCTTGTAAATCCCTTCATTAAGATCAGCGGGACGTTCGCGAAGCCGACCCTGTCGCTGAACCCGGAAGGCGCTTTGATCGAAGGTGGCGCCGCGGTTGCAACCGCGGGTATATCGATATTGGCGAAGCGCTTCAAGGAACGCTTTCTCGATGACAAGGACGCCTGCGGGAAGGCGCTAAAGGAGGCGGAACCGGTATTCACTGAACTCCGCGAGAAGTACCGGCCCGCTACCACATCGAATTGAAGCGGAAGCGAGACGCGCTGTTAGTATGATCCGATGTTAGACCTGATCCCGAAAATCGCTCCCATCTTATTGGTCGATATCCTGAACCCGGTACTTTTTGCCATGCTCGTGGCAGCCGCCGGCTCGGCGCGGCCCGTCGCCAACAGCTTCGCGATGCTGGTCGGCCATACGCTGGCCTATTTTGTTGCCGGCGTGGCCGTTGCCTTCGGCTTCGAGCAAGTCGCCGACCGCCTGGCGAATCCGCATCAGATCGACTACGCCCTGAGCGCGGTTCTCGGTGTGGCGCTTCTGTGGATAGCACTCGATGTGAAGAAAGACGGAGCGCCGGTCGCCCGCGAACCCGAGAAGGCGTTGACGCTGGCAGGGTGCTTTGGAATTGGTGCGCTCGTCAATTTTATTGGCATACCGTTCGCGTTACCGTACTTCGCCGTCGTCGATCAGATACTTGGCGCCGACCTGCCGTTGGTGAATTCGCTTGGGGTCCTGGGC
>JAACFG010000228.1 GCA_009937605.1 Gammaproteobacteria bacterium
TACAGGCTTGAGATTCCCGCGGAGTATCGTTCCCAGATTTTCTTGAAAATGGCGATGGAAACCCAGAGCCTCGCATCTGCGCCGCGTTGGTATAACACCGCCAGCAACAACTGCACGAGTTCTCTTATCAAGTATGTGAACGAGAGCATTCCGGGCGCTATCCCGTTTCATTACAGCTATATGTTCACCGGGAGGGTTGACGAATACCTTGAGGAGCTCGGATTCAAAGGGGAAGATTATTCGCTGGACATCACCCGGGATTTTCTCGAGTCGCATGCGCTCTGGTAGACACCCAAGTCTCAATCCGCGTCTCGACGCCAATATGTGTCAATAGCAAGAATCCCGAATTGTCAGTGCCGCTCTGAATCACTAGTTTAGCTTGGCCCGGCGTTGGCGCGGCCGTTGGAGATATCGGCCCGTGCCTTCCGCGATGCCTGCCACCACGGCAGGGCACCGGCAGTCCGTGCGGCCAGTTCCGCGCCCGTCCAGAGGTTGGCTGCGGAGCCTTACCTGCCGTATGGGCGACCTGGCTGAACAGGTGGAAAGGCGTCGGATAGTCCATCCGGGCATGCATTCAGATCCCAAGAGGCTCCTGGCAGAGCCGCATTCGCGGCCTGGAGGTAGACATGCGTAACAACATCATTCGTGGTGCGCTCGTCGGCATCCTGATGCTGGCATTCGCGAGCTCCAGCGTAGCGCTGGCAGATGAAGGAAAAGGCTGCTCGAACATTGGAACCTGGTTCGGCGTGGCGCCATTCCCCCCTGGTCAAATGCCCCCTCCCACTGTTGAGATACCGCCTCCACCCTGGGATGCGACGTACCTGACAGGCTGGGTGGCTTCGGCGTTCGGTAAGTCGAGTAACGAGGGCACCAACATTTTTGACTCCCCGATGTTCGATCCGACGCTTGGCATCGAACAACCGCCATTCAGCCTCGCGGCGCGGCTTGGCGATATGCGCGGAAACTGGAAGCGCACCGGCGGCAACACGTTCGACTACACGTTCACGGGCTTTGCCTATGACGCCTCGAATATGCCGGTTTACATCGCGAAGGTTAGCGGCCAGGTCATACTGTTTGAAGAGTGCCAGTATCAACACACGACAGCGATAATGGAGGTATTTCTGCCGTTCATGAGCCCATTCCACGGCAGCGGTCCGATCGCCGTGATACCGCTGGGTGAATTCTACGGCTATCGCGCCAAGGTCGATCTTCCGTACTAGCTAAGCACCGAAGACAGACAGACTCGCCCCGGCTTCGGCCGGGGCTTCTGCCTTGAGTCAGGTCTCGGATCGCACGGCCAAACTGAAAATCCGCGTTCGGTACATCTATTCGTCACCGTTGAGGATGCCGTCGGAATCACGGTCGATACCGATACGTGCGCCCGAACCCCAGGGTGTGCACATGAACGTCAGGTTGTCGCCGTTAGCGGAAATCGTTGCTTCGAGTGCGGCGCGGTCGATCGTGGGTTCGCCAATTCGGTCAGGCAAGAACGCGCCGCTGCGATCCATGCTCCAGCTGCGCGCGGTGCCACCAACGAGTCCGCTGACGACCAGGTCGCACTCGGGAACCGGGCTGTCGACCATGCCTCGTTGCACGAGCAGGTCGATGCGAGCAGAGGCTTGCGTGCGATTACTGTCCGTCAATGTGAGAGAAAGGCACGCAGGGCCATGAGTTCATCCTGCGGCATGCCGAGGTCGGCAATGATGAAGTTGGAGCTTGTTGCGCCGTTATGGTTGAAAGAGAAGCCGCGAACCTGGGGGCCAGTTACGGTGGGCGATCGAAATCCCCAGCCGAACATGCCCACTTTCTGGTACTGATCGCGGAAGTGCGGAATCTTGACGTTTTTCTCACCCGCCTGCGAATTGTCGGCACTTAAACCGCGGGTACCAAACGTGCCGGCGGCCGGGTCGATCGGGTGACACTGTGCACACACTTCGCGTAGCCCGGTTTGCACGCGAACAATGCCGCGGTTGTACAGCCTCTCGCCATCCACCTCGATGCCGACGAGACTGTTGTCAAGCTGCCGCATCGGGTTGGGCGGATAGTTGATACGCATGGCGAAGTCGGTGAAGGCCTGCATGTCGTCGTCTGATATCTCATCGCCGAGGCCGGCCAACACATCGAAAGCTTCATTGAACTCTTTGAACGCTGCTTCCTCGAGTGTTTCGTTATCGACACGATTGGCCCCTGCGCGATCGCCACGCCAGTGCATCGGCCCATGATTTGTCAGGCCGCGCATGGATTGCGTCGTCATCGGTCCCTTCATGGGATGAAAATGATGCGGTGTTGCGGCAGGGGAGATGGGGATGAACGTGTTCACAATGCGAGTGACGGTCCCATCGGGCGCCCCAAGGTCCCAGGCAAGCCCGTCGGTATCACCGAAGATATGGCAGCTGGCACACGAGTCGTTGCCGTTGCCCGACGTTATGCGTGCGTCGTACAAAAATTTCCGGCCGTCGGTTATGGCCGGCGGCTCAGGATTGAACATCGTGATATGCGCGACTTCCTGGTTCGTGGTGAGATCAATCGTCGAAATACCGTTGTCGAATCGCGTTAGCACGTACGCGAGATCACTGGGCTCGTCGAGCACGATGCCACTCGGTCCACCGCCGCTGAGCTCAATCTGCGCCTGTGCATCGGGAGCGAAGCTGTCATCTTCGAGTTCCGTGGTGTCGAACACGCCGACTTTCTGTGACCCGAATGCCGTGGCATAGAGCGTTTGCCCGTCTGCGGAAATCGTCATGCCAAGCAGGGTGGCGAGACTCAGGTCGCGTTCCGCTTGTGAACCGGTGGGCAAACTGAAGTCTATGTGTTTGTTGACAGGCCGCTTGCGCACGTCCTGGCCGGCACCGATTACCGTGATCTGCTGATCCACGAGATGACCACGGACTGATGTATTGCCGCGCGTCATCGACCCGGCAAAGCGCACGTGATTGCGCGAGTCGATGTTCGAGACATACAGCGTGTTGTCGATCGGGTTGGCGACGATATTGAATAGAATGGTGCCGACGCCGCTGACCTGGCGCGTGGTCGCCAGCGACAACGCATCAATTTCGAAAATGTCATAGTCGGGAAGCGAGAATGGCACGAACGGGCTGCGGTTGTTGCCGTCTGCATCGACCCAGGAAGTACCATTGAATTGCAAAATCAATCCCGAGTCGGGTGCATTGATATTGTCGGCACTGGTTGTTGGCTCGCTCTTGGGGAAATTGTTGGGGGCGATCGATGTTGTCTGATTGCCGGACAGGAATATTCCGGCATAGACGCGCAGTCCGTCGCCGGACACGGCCAGCGGTCGCGGCCGGTCTCCGAACAGTGTGACAATTTGCTCGGCGTTGCCGCCGGGCGTGTCGTCGATGACGCCGCTGTCGAACACCCACACATCGGCACGGCCAATGCCCGGCGTACTGAGGGCAGGATCGACCGGGCTATTCTGGCCGCGGTGCGCTGTTGTGATAAAGGCCCGTTCACGATTGGCACCGGCAAAGACGATATCTCGCGGCTCGTCACCGACCCACAAGGTTTGCACGACGTGAGGTACGGTGGCTTCGACGTCGACAATGCTGACACTGTCGGACAGGTGATTAACGACCCACGCCAAACCGCTAGGGTCCAGGGCAACAGCCACCGGCTCCAGGCCCACGAGGACGGAGCCCAGCGACTGCAATCCGCCAGCGGTCGAGAATATCTCCAGGCGATTATCGGCCGTATTGACCGCATAAAGCCGTTGCCCGTCCCCGGATAACGCGAGTGGCCGAACCTGCCCGGACTCGAAGGCGACAAACGATTGCGGGCCGACGGTGGGGCGCGGCCCAGGAAGTACATTTCCGGTCGTTGGCGAACCTACTGGGGGAGGGGGCGGCGGCGGCGGTGTCACAATGTTGTCGTTGCCGGGGGAGCCGCCACCACCACACGCAGCGAGCAGGATGCAGGAACACGTAGCTGTCCAAAGGCGTACTGCCATTTGCTGTTCTCCCCCGATATGTCTATGAATGAGACTAAAACCGTGGCGCAGCATTCCCACGCATCCGCATGAGACTTTTCGATAAGAGCTGGCCGACTATTACGTTTGGCAAGATTATTAACCGATGTCAAATCATTAGATTTTCCAAATAACTTTTTCTGCAGTTCCTAAACAAAACTTCCGAAACTCGTTACGTGAAACGCTTGTCCCGTTGAACCATCGGTCATCCTGGGCGTCTTATAGGGAAGTGCGTGGAGATTCCAATTGGGGTAATGGGCTATGAGTAAAAAGGATTTCCACCTCAACGGTTGGCAGGTTGAGGTGTCGGGTAGTCGTATCTGTCGTGACGGGGAGACGCGGCGCCTCGAACCGCAGGTAATGCGGGTTCTGTCGCTGCTCGCCGACCATCACAATGAAGTCGTAAGCAAAGCCTTGCTGATTGAGGCGGTGTGGGGGCATCCGAATGTCAGCGATGCCGCGCT